>JBILBW010000063.1:0-15724 GCA_044353465.1 Rariglobus sp.
CGAAACCGAATCGTCGATCTGCGCAGCACCGACATGCGCGGGGCGCTCACCGAGCTCATCGCGGTGGCCGCCGGCAATTTCCCCGATCTCAAGCAGGAGTCCTTGCTGCGCGGCCTGATGCAGCGGGAAAGTACGATGACGACGTACCTCGGCGAGGGCGTTGCCCTGCCCCACGTGCGGGTGAAAATGGCCCGCAGTTATGTCCTTGTCATTGGCCGGAGCCAGGAAGGGATCCACAACGAAAACACGGTCGAGGAGGAAAAAATCCACCTGATTTTCATGTTGCTGGCCGACGACAAAGCCCGCGACTACCTGCAGTTACTCGCCTCTATCGCCCGGTTGCTCAAGGATCATGAGCTCGTCCATGCGGTCCGGAATGCCGCCACCACCGGCGACGTGTTCAAGCGGCTGGTCGCGGGCTTCGGCGGAATCCTCGCGAAACCCGTCCAGGCCCAGCAAAACCGTATCAATCGACTCATGATCCGCGAAGCCGACCGCGTTGCCAAAGGCGCGGGTTGCGGCGCGATCATGGTGTTTGGCGACGCCTTTGTCGGTGGCATCGAGCCAGGCGCGTGGTTCCCCAAAAGCAAAACCATCCTCGTGACTCGCAATCTCGTCGAATTTGACGAATCGGACGGCAACTCCGTCGGCGTCATCCAGGTGCGATCCTATTCGCCCCGCAGGCTGGCACAGTTGCGTAGTGCGATGTTCGTGGCCCTCACCCGCGGAATGATCTCCTTCAACGACCGCGTCTGCTGCGTCGGCGGCATTGCCGGCAGCAACCAGTTCGACACGGTTGTGATCGTCGATGTGGAGCGCGAATTCCAGACGCTGCTCACCGGCCATTCCGACCTGATGCCCGACGACGTAAAGCCCGAGGTGCTTGAGCGTGTCATCGCGATCGCCACCGAGCTGGCGGTCGAGGGCCGAGAGGGCAAGCCGGTGGGTTGCCTCTTCGTCGTTGGTGACGCCCCAAAGGTCGAGCGCTTGATCAAGCCCCTCGTGCTGAATCCGTTTTACGGCTACAAGGAGGAGGATCGCAACATCCTCAATCCCTTCATGGACGAGACGGTCAAGGAGTTCTCCTCCATCGACGGGGCGTTTATTATCCGCGGCGACGGCGTGGTTTCTTCGGCGGGCAGCTTGATACAGGCGGCCGACGTCGAACACATTCTCCCTAGCGGACTGGGCAGCCGGCACGCGGCCGCGGCGGCCATCAGCGTGGCGACCGAGTGTATTTCCATCGTGGTTTCGTCCAGCACCGGTCAGGTAACGCTTTTCCGCCGAGGGGTCATGCTGCCCTTGACGGAACGCAAGTTCGGCCCTGCCGGCTGAGATCCGCCCCGGCGATCCGACTGCGGGGCGCAGAGGCTCTAAAAGACCGTTGGCGACAGCCATATTGTTTAGCCCCCCGTGGCCGATCAGTCAGGGCAGTAAGACCCACCCTCCATTTTGGCCACGCCTCAGAGCCGACCTAAAGGCAAAAAACGCCCGCGTTGGTTGGGGAACGTTACCGGTGGATTTTTTCGGCAATTTCTTCGAGTGGATAGGTGAGAATTTCCGCCAGCGTGGGGTGATACCACGGGGCGCGCAGCAGATCAAAGACCGTAGCCTTCATCGCCAAGGGACCACTGAAAATGTGAATCAATTCGCCGGCATGCGGACCAACGATCTCAGCGCCCAGCAGGCGGCCCCGCCCGGGTTCGGCGATGACCTTCACAAAACCATAGTTCGCCTCCATGAGGATAGACTTGCCGTGATCGTTAAAGGGGTAGGATGCGACCAAGAACTTTATCCCCTGGGCGGACAGTTCGCTCTCGGACAATCCGATGCTGGCTAGTGGCGGATCGGTGAAAACGACACTGAGCAGGAGCGCGGGATCGACCGGCTTGAGACCCGCGACCCCAAAAGCATGACGAGCGGCCAGTTCACCCTGGGCCACCGCGAGGTGTACCAGGTCGAAAGGCCCGCAGACATCGCCACCCGCATAGATGTGTTTAGCGGAGGTCTGCTGCCAGCGGTTGACCTGCACCCGTCCCGCCTGGGTGAGTTTAACCCCGGCGGCGGCGAGATGGAGCCCCTCCGTGTTCGGCTCACGGCCCAGCGCGTTAAAAAGATACCGGGCCCGGCGCGTCAGGGTTTTGCCGCCGCAGCTGAATTTGACGACCACGCCGTCGCCGTCGCCGGAGACCTTTTCGATGCGGGTGCCGGTATGCAACGCGATGCCCTCGTCACGGAAGGCCTGCTGGACCACCTCACTGGCGGCGGGCGAATAGTCTTTAAGGATCGTTGTGCTCCGCTGGATCAGGGTGACTTTGGCGCCAATCCGGCGAAGAAACTGGGCGAGCTCACAGGCGACGATACCGCCGCCGAGGACAATCACGCTCTCGGGGACAAAATCGAGGTCGAGCACCTCGTCGCTGGTCCAGAACGGCGTGGTTGCCAAACCGGGTACGGCGAGGGGCACACTGACTTTGGAGCCAGTCGCGATGAGAAACTTGTCCGCCGTGAGGGTACGACCGTCGGCGAGCGCGAGTGTGTGGGGATCGATAAAGTGAGCGTGGCTGCGGTAAACGTCGTATTTACCCGATTCGAGGGCCTGGGCCCGGTAATCGGCGAACTCCCCGATGATTTTCTTTTTTCGGTCGTGCATGGCCTTCATGTCCGCGGCGGCAGCTGGAATGCGCAGGCCGAAGTTTTTGCCCTTTTGCGCGAGATGCAGGACCTCGGCGGAATAGAGCAGGGTTTTCGACGGCATGCAGCCCTTGAGGATGCAAAGTCCGCCAAGCTGCGGGGCACTGTCGATGATGGCTACGCGTTTGCCGAGCGAAACGGCGACTCGGGCGGCGTTGAATCCGGCGGAGCCGCTACCGATAACGAGAAGGTCGTAGGAAGAAGTCATAAGGGTGAGACACGAAACCTCGGGTTAAGCTCAAGTTGATCGCAACTTGGTCAACGTTTATTGCGGTTCCCGATTGGGGCCCCAAATCACCCTAACCGGCGTAATCGGGGCGCCGGTGACCTGAGTTGGGGATGTGGAAACCGAACGCCTCAAGCGCCGTACCGCGTCTTTCCCCTGCTGACCAACCCCACTCCGGCTACGGGACCGTTTGATCGAGTCTGGGCCCAGATGGTTTAACGCCTTAGTGGGGTGAAAAGGCTGCCGCCTGCGGCTCCGCCGGTGTTATCAGATTGCGGGCCTGCTGATATCGGTTGTTTTGGCCCCGATATGAAACTGCATGTGCTGCCCGCGGGGCCGATCGAAACCAATGCCTTTTTGCTAACGGACGCCTCACGCGGTGAAGCTATTTTAATCGATGCCCCCGGAGGTATTTGGCCGGTGATTGAGCCGATCCTCGCACAGGAAAATTGCCGCCTGAGCGAGCTCTGGTTGACCCACGGCCACTGGGACCACACCCAGGACGCCGCCAACGTGGTGAGGATGACCGGGGCCAAAACGCGCGGCCACCTCGCGGACAAGGCGTTTTTTGAAACCCCGCAGATCATGTCGGCCTTCCTCAGCAGCCGGATCAAATTAGAGCCTCTCTTGATCGATCACTGGGTGGCCCAAGGCGACCGCTTTGAGGCGCTTGGCCAATCCATCGAGGTGCGTCACGTCCCCGGCCATTGCCCGGGCAACGTGCTGTTTTATTTACCCGATGAGAGGGCGGCGTTTGTGGGCGACGCCCTGTTTGCCGGCAGCATTGGGCGCACCGATTTTCCCGGTTGCGGCCTCGACATCCTGCTCCACTCAATCCGGGCGCAAATCTACACCCTGCCCGACACCACCACCGTGTATCCAGGCCATGGACCGGAAACCACGGTGGGCACGGAAAAACGCAGCAATCCGCATGTGCGCGGCTGAGCTTTTGAACCCGCTGGATTAGCCCTTCTTACCGCACAATCGTCCCGCCCCCGATGCCTTCGATCAACCGCGATGAGGTTTTCATGCGCCGTGCCCTTGAGTTGGCCCGCCAAGCCTGGGGCCAGACGCACCCCAATCCGCTGGTGGGGGCCCTGATCGTGGAGAACGGTCAGGTGGTGGCGGAGGGTTTTCATGCCCGAGATGGCGGCCCCCACGCCGAGCGGGTGGCCCTGGCCGCGCTAGGCCGCCCCCCGGCCCCGCAGGCGACCTTGTACGTCACCCTCGAGCCCTGCTCGACCCACGGGCGCACGGGGGCCTGCTGCGACGCGATTCGCTCGGCAGGAATCAGCCGCGTGGTCGTCGGCGCGACCGACCCCAACCCGGCGCACGCCGGACAAGGTTATGCGACCCTCCGGGCGAGCGGTGTCGAGGTGGTCACGGGGGTATTGGCGGACGAGTGCACCGACCTGAATCTGTTATTCAACCATTGGATCTCCACCGGTAGCCCGCTTATGGCCGCGAAAGTGGCCAGCACCCTCGACGGTAAAATCGCCTGCCGCACGGGCGAATCGAAGTGGATAACCGGCGAAGCTGCGCGGGCCGATGTCCACCACTGGCGCCGGTATTTTCCCGCCATCGCCGCCGGTGCAATGACCATTTTGAAGGACAACCCCCGCCTCACCGCCCGCTCAGCCGACGGTACGGTTTGGTGTCCGCTGCGCTTCGTGTTCGACGGGCTGCTGCGCACAGTCAACCCCTCGCAGTTGCCCCAGGTTTATACCGACGAGTTTCGCCATCGCACGATTGTGGTCACCACTCCCCACGCAGGCATGGGCTACGTCCGCAAACTGCGTGATCTGGGTGTGCAGGTGTGGGTGATGCCCACGCCGACCCAGCGGGTGTGTTTTGCCGATTTCCGCCGCCGCTGCGCCGAGGAAAAAATCACCGGAGTATATTTCGAGGGCGGCGCCCAGTTGATCAGCGAACTGTTGCGCACGCGCCAGCTCGATTACCTGTTTGCCTACCGGGCACCGGTGCTCTTCGCCGATGAAAAAGCCAAGGGAATGTTCAACGGGTTACGCCCAGAAGCCGTAGCCCAAGCCGTCCGATTGGCCGAGGTACGCCAGGCGACGTTTGGTGATGACGCCCTGACGCGGGGACGCGTCACGTATCCGGACAAATTGACGTGGGATGAAGCGGCGCCCGGGGGCCGCTAATTTTGAAAATAAGCACTTTAAAGAAGTAACATTAAAAGTGTCGGATTGTGATGAGCGAGGTGAGAGCTTGATCCGGAACCGCTAAGTTTTGAGTGGGCGGTTGCCCTCAGCGGTATGGGCAGCCCGCCCGAGCGTTGACCTAGGATGGAAAACCGCCCGCCACTTTGACCATTAATCTTCCCCAACCTGCCCCCTCGCCAAACGCGTCAGCGCAGTTGACGCATCTCGCTGAGGTGACAACTTCCCCCCCGACCCGTCTCTTTTTTTACCCAACACAAAACGCCATGTCCTACGAACTGCCCAAACTCGCTTACGCCTACGACGCCCTGGTTCCCCACATCGATGCCAAGACGATGGAAATCCATCACTCCAAGCATCACCAGGCCTACATCACCAATGTGAACAAGGCCCTCTCCGACGCCGGTATCGCCTCCCCCGACTGCGTGTGCGATCTTATCGCCGATCTCGCCAAACTGCCTGAGTCCATCCGCGGGGCCGTGCGCAACAACGGTGGCGGCCACGCCAACCACGCCTTCTTCTGGAAGATCATCAGCCCAGGCAAGGGCGGCGCCCCCAAGGGCCAGCTCGCCGCCGCCATCGACGCCACCTTCGGCAGCTTCGACAAATTCAAGGAAGAGTTCGCCAAGGCCGGCGCCACCCGCTTCGGCTCCGGCTGGGCATGGCTAGTGGTCACCGCTGACAAGAAACTCGCGGTCGGTTCCACCGCCAACCAGGACAGCCCGTTGATGGGCAAGGCCGTCGCCGGCATCGAAGGTAAACCGGTGATCGCCCTCGATGTCTGGGAACACGCCTACTACCTCAACTACCAGAACCGCCGTCCCGACTACATTGCCGCCTTCTGGAACGTGGTCGATTGGGACGCCGCCGAGGCCAACTACCTCAAGGCCGTAGCCTGAGTGAGTCCGCGGTTTTTAACCGAAAAAACGCCCACAAAAAAGCCGTCCCGCACTGAGCGGGACGGCTTTTTTGTGTGTCTGTTTTCCGGTGCGTTGCTTAGCGCAACCAGGCACTCGCCTGGGAAGTCTGCTTGAGCTGGGCGGAGCTCAGCCGGGTGGTCTTGCCGGTCTCGGTATCGAGTAGGCAGATGGTGCGTTTATTGGCGCTGCGCTCGGTGTAGATCAGGTGGCGACCGTCCGCCAACCAGGAGGGTTCAACCGCGTCCACGGGGGCCTTCGACACCTGCTTGGCCGGGGTCCGCTTGGCCATGTCGTAGACGGCGATCTGGTAACTGCCGCCGATGCGCATGGTGAAGGCGATCTTATTGGGGTCGCCCGCACTCCAGTCCGGCTCGGCGCAATAACCGCTGATACTGGTGGGGACACGCTGCATAGTGCCGCCGCCCGCCGCCATGGTGTAGAGCTGCGGGCCACCGGCTGCGTCCGAGGTGAAGATCAACCGCGAGCTGTCGGGCGACCAAGCCGGCGAAGCCTCAACGGAGGGTGCACGCGTGCGGCGGGCCACCCCGCGGCCTTGGGCGTTGCTCACATAGATCTCGGGGTTGCCCTCGCCAGAGAGCACCATCGCCACCTGCGAGCCATTGGGACTGAAGCGGGCGCCGCTGTTGGTGCCCTTGAAGCTCACGAAGGTCGTGCGCTGCATGCTGTTGAGGTCGAGCATGAAGATGTCGGGGAAGCCCGACTTGTAGAAACTGGTGTAAAGGATGCGGCCACCGTCCGGAGACCAGCGGGGAGTGATGGCCTGGGCGTTATCCTTGGTGATCTGGCGCACCTCGCCGAAAAACAAGTCGCTGGTGAACACCTCGGATTTGCCCGAATACTCGCTGATGAAGGCAAGGCGGGAAGCGAAGAAACCCTTCAGCCCGGTGACGGCGGTGACAGCCGCATCAGCCGCGCGGAAAAAGGCGTTGCGAGCGCTGGTCCCCTGGGCGACCTGGTTGAGAACCACTGCGCCAGCCTTGGTCACGGTGACCTGAACCTGATTGGCCGCGACCGGGGCGAACTTGACGTCGAAGCTGCCTCCGCTGGGAACCAAACGGATACGGCCGTGGGCCTTGAAGGCGAGATTCGCCAGGCTGGTCAGCTCGGGGGTGGACCCGGAGACACTCACGGCGATGGTTTTCAGATCGGCGGAAATGACGACATCGCCGAGATTACGGCTGGTTTGGGAAAAGACCGAAATCGGCGCGAGAATCGACAGAGCGACGAGAGTTCGAAACAAGGATTTCATGACTGGAAAGAGAGACGTATTGTTACGAGATGACAGGGCATTTCTATTTACAGCCCCGCCCGCTATAACAACGTAAAACCCTCCACGTTCCCATTTTTCCCGCGTCCCCATAATCTTCCCGTGACTCCCGACGACATCAAAGAAGCCCTTAAGCAAGTAAAGTACCCCGGCTTTAGCCGTGACATCGTCTCCTTCGGACTGGTGCGCTCGGCCGCGATGGTCGGCGACACCGTCAAGCTCTCGCTCGCCTTGACCACCTCGGACCCCAAAATCCCGCTGCACCTCAAGCAGGAAGTGGACAAATGCCTGCGCGCCCTGCCCGGGGTGGCTGCCACCGTGATTGACATAGCCGTTGCACCCGCGCGCACACCCTCCGCCGGCGGGGGCAACCTCGGCGGCACCACCGCCGCTCCCAAAACCATTAAATACGCCGTTGCCATCGCCTCGGGCAAAGGCGGGGTCGGCAAGAGCACCTTTGCGGTTAATCTCGCCTGCGCCCTCGCCCAACTACTCACCGCCCAGGGTCGCCCGGGACGCGTCGGCCTGATGGACTGCGACATTTACGGCCCCTCCGTGCCGCTGATGATGGGCATCGACGGCCGCCCCCAAGTCGAAGGTGACAACCTGTTGCCGCTGGAAAACCACGGGGTAAAAGTCATGAGCATGGGCTTCCTCGTCGACGACAACACCCCGGTGGTCTGGCGCGGCCCGATGATCATGAAGACCATCCAGCAATTCGTGCAAAACGTGAAATGGGGCGAGTTGGACATCCTGCTGGTCGACCTACCTCCGGGCACCGGCGACGCCCAGCTCTCCTTGGTGCAAACCCTACCGCTCGACGGCGCCGTGCTTGTCACCACCCCGCAACCCGCCGCCACCAACGTGGCCCGCAAGGGCGGCCTGATGTTCCAAAAGGTCAACGTGCCCCTGCTCGGCGTTGCCGAGAACATGAGCTACTTCCTTGATCCAGCCGGGCTCAAACACCAGCTGTTTGGCGAGGGCGGCGGCCAGAAAACCGCCGACACCCTGGGCACCGTGCTGCTCGGCCAAGTCCCCCTCGCCCCCGAGATCCGTGTCGGTGGAGATGCCGGAAAACCGATCGTGATTACCGCACCCGACTGCCTCGCCGCAGGCATTTTTCGCGAGATCGGCGATCAAATCCTCCTCCAGCTTTCCCGCAAGCCAATGCCCCCGGCGGCCTGACCTTGTAAAAAGCCGTTAAAATCGGCCATGGAATCGACTCAATTGACAGGTCCCAGCTGAACGCTAGTTTATGTGAAGCATGTCGTCCCCACTTCTCAACGATCGACTCGCCAGTTTCTCGACGGTGCTATTTCGAGCTCAGGGTTCTTTTATGCTCAAGAGACTCAAATCCGCGCCGATTTTAACGCTTAGTTTTAGGAAGTCGGTCGACTGAACAACTCCCATGGTCGCCATGCATCACCCCCAGCCCATAACATCCGATCCCTCTTCACGTGAGTTCGTGAAGCAATCGAGCCTGTATCAAGAATTCTTAGCAGAGCGAGAAGAGGTTCTTCGTCATAAATGGCTCGAATCCGAGCGCCTTGGTCACGACATCGGCTTTGAGCGCGCCCTGCTCGACTGGATTAGAAAGCACCGCGAAAGCTGGCGGGTAGCTCGTCGAGCCAATGCCCCGAACAGCCAAGGCGGGGTTGCCACAATCCAATACTCCTCGTCATCGTTTAAAATCACCAGCCAGGCCAAATAGCGGCCAAGTTGATCCGTACTCGGGAATGGCTTGGATTGAGCACGCAATTCTAGCGTCCGCGGAACGCTTGTGTTCATAAGCGTCTAACGGCGTTGCGGTTTGCGAGGGACTTCTGGCGTCACCAGCTCAGCCCTGAGCCGCGTGCGTAAACAGTGCGTGCAATCACCGCTTGGTACGCTCAATTTCCGCCCGTCCCGTGAACTTTCCTGCCGCCCCCCTCCATTCCACTACACTCGCCCTTCTGGTGCTCGACACAACCGGCACCGTGCGAGCCGCCAATGAGGTCGCCGGCCAATTGTGGCAGACCCCGGCCGCGGACCTAGCCGGACAACCCCTAGTCAGCCTGTTCGCCTCCAACGCGACCAACGACAGCCCCGGATGGCGTAAGTCCCAATGGGAAGCACTCATCGCCACCGCCCTAGGCAGGCCGCTCCGGATGCTGGCCCAACCGTTCGAGCCTGTGGCCGCTGTGGCCGTGCGGGTCGAGTTGCAAACCGCCCACGGACCCGATTCGGTTTACTTCGCCACAATCGAGGCCGAACCCCTGCTCGCAAACAAACCCGAGGCGCTGCCCACCGTGGTCTCTGCGGCAGCCTTAACCGACCTCGGCTCGGTGCCCGCATCGGCCGGCCCAGAGCTACTCGCCGCCCTCGGCCCGTTGGGCTTTTTCGATCTTGATCTGCAAACCGGTCGCCTTGTCAGTTCGCCCGCATGGAAACGCATGCTCGGTTATGCCTCCAACGAGTTACCCGACACCCACGAAGCTTGGCGCACGTTGATCCATCCCGACGACACCGCCGCCCTGCCCGACCAAGTCGCCAAGCCCCCCCTGACCGACCACCGGGCATTCACCTCCGAATGCCGCCTTCGCCACCGCCTCGGCCACTACCTTTGGGTTCAATCGTCGGGGATCCAACTGTTCGGCCCCGACCGGGCGCTAATTCGGGTGATCGGCCTCAACGCCGACATCCAAGAACGCAAAGAGGTTGAGGAAATTGCCCTAGCCGGCGAAGACCGCCTCGCCCGACTGACCGATGCCTCGGGACTGGCGCTTTTCGACCTCGATTTCACCACCGGGGTCCATTGGTTTGCACCCGCTTGCGCCACCCTGCTCCACACCGATCAGGCCTCCCCTACCATTGAATCGCTCGAGCGTGCGATCGCCAACCTAACGACGGAATCAGGCCTTGAGGCTTTTCTGAACCACTTCGCCACTGGCCAACCCTACGCGTCCTGCGCAATTCGGCTGCGCTTAGCCGGCGGCCAGGAAACTCCCGCAGTGCTCGGCCTTCATCGCCAATGGTCCCGCAAACGGACGGTCAACCGGGTAATCGGCTACATCCAGCCACTCCCTGCCGGAACGGGAACCCTGCCTGCCGCCATACTGGATACCCTGCTCACCACACTCAACGAAGCGGTGATCGTGACTGACGCTCGCGCTCAGGTCATCTACCTCAACGCCAAAGCCACCCAATTGACCGGCTGGACACGGGCTGACGTCCACGCCGTCAAGCTCAACGACGTCTTCAAATTGGTCAACGCCGATACCGGTCGCCCTGACGAAACGGCGCTCGATTTTATGCTGGGTTCGGGGGGCCCACCCCGCGTCCACGGCGAACATGCGCTGGTGGCAGCAAGCGGCGGGCAACCGCGGCGCATCAACTGGAGTCCACGCCTGATCGAATCACCCGCCGGCGGTATCGAGGGCGTGGTGGTGGTGTTCCGCGATCCTCAGGAAATGCACCTCACTGCCGAGGAACGGCCCACCGGCAATCGCCTCGAATCATTGATCCCGTTGGTTGGATGCATCTTACCCGATTTAAATCCTCTGCTCACCACCAACCTTGGGGGCTTTTCCACCGCCAAGGACCGCCGCGATGATACCACGCTGGGGGAGGCCGAGCGCGCCGGCCTCGCCGCCAACGCTCTCACCAGCCAGTTATCCCCTGCAGCTCGGAGCCGCGCCTCGGCCGACCAAATAGCCGTTACCCCAAGGGAAATCCTGACCGACGCCGTGCGCCTCGCCACCGCGGGAACAACCGCTCGGGTGCTGGTCGATGCCGCAGAAAACATAAGTCCAATTCAAGTCGATCGCGGCCGGATCACCCAAGTGGTCCAAAACCTGGTCATTAACGCCCTTCAAGCGATGCCCGATTTAACCAAGGGTCGGGTGCAATTGCGGGCCCGAGACATCTGTCTGGACGCCCATGCCGTTCCGCCCCTGGGCGCCGGAGACTATGTGCAAATCGAGGTGCAGGACAACGGTTGCGGCATCCCCGCCGCGCAAATCGACAAAATTTTTGATCCCTTTTATTCCACCAAGAACCCTGGCATGGGGCTGGATTTGGCCACGGTGCGTACGATCATGCTCGAGCACGGTGGGCAAATCACGGTGGCTTCGACCGGGGGTGCAGGTACCACCATTACCCTGCATTTCCCCCGCACCGCCCGGCCCGCAAGCGTGATGGCCCGCTCCACCCCAACGCTGCGTTTCGGCACCGGCCGCATCCTCGTCCTCGACGATGACCCCAAGATTGGCGAACTGACCGGCGGCATGCTGGCCAGCCTCGAATATACTTACGACGTGGTGCGCACCGGCGAGGATGCGATCACTTTTTACCGGCGCTACCTCAATGTGGGTCGCCCCTACGACGTTGTCCTTTTGGACCTCAACATCGTCGGCGGCATGGGCGGCGAAGCGTGTTTTGAGCAACTTCGCGCCCTGCATCCCGAGGTCCGTGCGATCGTCAACAGTGGTTACGACAGCGAAGCGCTGGCCCAACGCTTCAAAGATAAAGGTCTGGCGGGTTACCTAACCAAGCCTTACCGGGTGAGCGATCTCGGCCGCATCATCAAGGTCGCCCTCGGCAAGGCTTAAGCCAATGTCTAAAAATGAATTGGGGCAGCTTTTTGGATTTTTAAGGGCGTCAGGGGTATCGTGAGGGTGAACAGCATCCGCGTACCCGAAGCCCAACCCGAGGTCACACGGTTCAGTGCGAATTTTGGTGAGATGATGAGGCCTGGATAGCTCCCTTGGTGACGCGTGCGGTCAGGCGCAGTGGGGCGGTGCCCACCCGTAAAGTCCACACTCGGCACAAGACACGAATCAGTCCGTAACGGTATTCGTCAACCGTACCTTCGTTCCTTTTGGTAAACCCAGAGAGGTCGGAGGCCCTGAAGGAATATGATGATATCAAAGGACTGGACTGAGAATGGCTTTCGATGGGTGGAGTGCATCGGCTACTGTTGGTATTGGACGGCTTTAAACCGCAGGAAAAGCCGGGTTGGCGAGCTGGCACGAGGCGTTGATATAACGCTGGGTAGTGCACAAGGGACACAACCTGTTCGACTAAAACACTCAGACCTGCACCCAGAAATTCATCGACTGCGATTTTGAAAATGGCGAAAAAAAGTTTGCCGCGCGCAGGGTCAACCAGTGACCCGCCAAAATCCCAACAAAAAGTGGATCTTCAACGCGTGAGATTAACCACAAAAATGATTCAATTAAAGGCACGCCCCACCTGGTGCGGGCGCCCACTTTTTACCGCCTGATCCTTGATTGCTAATGTAAGCCCTCTGCCCGCCTCATGAAACTACTCCGCCCCCTCACCTGCGCCGTTTTACTGCTGCCCCTGCTGGGCTCCTTGCAGGCAGACGTCCAACCCAATGCCCTGTTTAGCAATAATGCCGTGCTTCAGCAGGGCAAAGAAATCCCCGTCTGGGGCACCGCCCGCGATGGCGAGTCGGTCACGGTGGAAATAGACAATCAAAAGGTCTCCACCACCGCCAAAGCCGGGCAATGGCAAGTACGCCTGAAAAGTTTAAAGGCAGGCGGCCCCTATGAGATGAAAATCACCGGCGACAATAGTCTCGTCCTCACCAACTTGTTGGTCGGCGAGGTCTGGGTTTGTTCGGGGCAATCCAACATGTACTTTAAACTCAGCGAAGCCGAAAACGCCGAGGCGGAGATCGCCCAGTCGGAAAACCCCCAGTTACGGCAGTTTTCCGTCCCCCTGAAAGCCAGCCAGGAACCCGTGAACAATGCCAAAAGCAGTTGGAGCGCAGCTACTCCAGCTACTTCCGGAAAATTCACCGCCGTCGGCTATTTTTTCGGCAAAAAAATCCAAAGCGAATTACACGTTCCCGTGGGCCTAATCCTCACCTCCTGGGGTGGCACCCCGTCCGAAGCGTGGACGAGTCCCGACGCCTTGGACACCCACCCCGAGTTCCAAGGGGTTCGGGAAATGAAATGGAAAGAGCTCAATGACTACACCGAGAAAAAGCGCCTCTTTGTGGAGGGCATGACCACTTGGGTAAAGGCCAACGGCCGCGAGGACAAGCCGGCGGCGGACGCCTCGGCCTTCGCCGGTCTGGATGCGACGGCGGAAGGCTGGACCCCGATTAAATTGCCCGGACTGGTCAAGGTCCCAGGCCTACCCGAAGCCGGTGCTGTATGGTTGCGCAAAGAAATCACATTCGCCCACCCCATCACCAGTAGCCAGCTGATCAACCTCCCGATTGACGGCTTCGACAGCATTTACTGGAACGGAAAACTCCTCAAACAGACCCGCTTTCAGGATTTCGAAGGAGTCGGAAGCTCACGCAGTTGGGGTCCCTATCAAATTCCCGCCCATGATGTAAAACCGGGTAAAAACGTGCTCGCCGTGCGCCTTTATGAACCCGTCGGTCCCGCCAAAATCACCGGCGCGCCGAAGCTGAACAGCCTAGACCTCACCGGTGACTGGCAGGCCAAGGCGGAGTATGCGTTCCCCCCGATCGACCCACAAAAGCTCGCCACCGCCCCGCCGTTGATCGCACTTGCCCCCAAGGCGTACAATGCGGCCAGTTACCTGTTTAATGGGATGATTCGGCCGCTCCTGCCTTATAGCATCCGGGGGGTGATCTGGTATCAGGGCGAAAGCAACACGCCGCGCGCCTATCAATATCGCGCCGCCTTCCCGCTGCTGATCACGGATTGGCGCCAGCAGTGGCAGCTGGGCGAATTCCCTTTTTACTTCTGCCAGTTAGCCAATTTCACAGCGAAAAAAAACCAGCCGGAAGAAAGTTCTTGGGCCGAGTTGCGCGAGGCCCAGTCGTCCGCACTCAAGTTGCCGAACACCGGCCAGGCCGTGTTGATTGATATTGGGGAGTCCGGCGACGTTCACCCGCTGAATAAGAAAGACGTCGGCGAACGACTTGCGCGCATTGCCTTGGACCGCGACTATCAAAAGCCCCAGTGCTCATCCGGACCGGTCTGGGAATCCCAAAAAATTGTTAACGGAAAGGTCGTGCTTCGCTTCAAGACTGGAACCAACGATCTCATCGCCCAACCGCTTCCGCAAACCTACCGGGTCCGGATGACCGGCAAGGAAACCGCCCCGCTGGTGCGCAACAGCCTAGGCAGCCAGCTCGAGGGCTTTACCATTTGCGGCGCGGACCGGAAATGGGTATGGGCGGATGCCAAAATTGAAGGCCAAAGCGTGGTGGTTTGGTCGGATAAAGTGCCCCAACCCCTGTTCGTGCGCTATGGCTGGGCAAACAACCCCACCTGTAATCTCTACAACCAAGCCGGCCTGCCAGCCTCGCCGTTCCGCACCGACGATTTCCCGCCCAGCACCTTAAATGTGAAATATTAATCCAATAAACCCAAGGTTCTTCGACACTTTCAGTGGGTAATTTTAATGGAATCCAGTAAGAAGCAGCCAAAGTGACAGTGTTGGCGCGACGCAAACTACACGCTTGGTGATTGCCTCGATTTAATGGACACAGACATCTGCATTACACCCTAGCGTTTGGGTCGCTTCCGAGGACAGAAGCGAAGTAGCTTGCCGCAGGAAGCGACCCGAACGCGGTGGACGCGGAGTCAGCCCGAATCTCGGAAGCGTCCCAGGGACGCTTCGGTAATATTCGCCGCAAATGTTAACGCAATCATCGCCCATACACTTGGCTGAGGTGTTGAGCAATTGTGGGCCCCAGATCGCGTGTTTACAGTGATACACATCGGCATTGCTGGAACGCAGGCGCCGCAGCTCGCGAGGGCGCAGATCAGGTTCGGGGGGGGGCACCGGTCAATGCTGCAGTGCCTATAGGTGGTGTTATCACAATAGTATTCCAGACAACTGAAGCAGTTACTAGTAAACAAGGTGATGTCCTCGAGCACCAGGTTGGTGCTGGCCTTTACCAACGACTCCAGCCAAAAGCCCCCCGAGTTAATTCAATTTTCAACCGCCAGAATACCCACCTTAGGGTTCAAGACGGGCTCTAATACCCCATCGCCCACATAAGCGCCTGCAATTCTCCCTGTTTTCGCTTTATCTTGAAAAATTCTACCACGGCCGCGTCTTCCTTCTTATTTAGCCAATCTGTATAATTAAACGCCTGTCTCAACTCAACCAATTGCTTTTTATATTCTAGTGCCCGCTTCGACAAGTCCTTGGGCGACTCACTCAGACTCGGAAAGGGTGCCGACTCACGAACGCCATCATATAGTGCATTCTGATAAAGAGCGGCTCCCGCCTGGATGAAAACGCTTCGGCCTTGCCGTTCATCCTGCAGATCAGATCCTAATTTCAAGGCGGCTTGAATTATCCAATCCACTTCCGCTGTCTGATTTCGATAATTCGAGAGGTGAGAAGTCACCAAGGATGCGAACTCCAAATATTTGGGCAGCAGGGCATCGGCAGGATTAGGGGTCTTAGCGGCGAA
>JBILBW010000165.1:0-5051 GCA_044353465.1 Rariglobus sp.
TGGGCATAACCACGGAGACAACCCGAGGTCACCCACCCCACGGGTCACCACCAAACGGATGTAACCGTCCGTCAAGCCGTTCTGCCGGCAGGTTTCGCGGGTGGCTTCGGCGATTTCCTGCCGCGACCACGGCATCTTCAACAGCAGGGCCTTGGCGGAATATTCCAAGCGCTCCAGGTGCTCATCGAGGCGGAAGATGTTTCCGCCGTAGAGGCGGATACCCTCAAAAATGCCGTCACCATAAAGCAGGCCGTGATCAAACACGGAGACCTTGGCTTCAGACTCGTCTACAAAATGCCCATCGAGGTAAATTTTCATTTAGGGACAGCGTAAAAAGCCTCGCCCGATTTTGTCCAGCCTTGGGGGGAAATTCTTCTTGAATACCAGGAGCACCCCGCGCAACTCTAAGGAGTTGTCTGTTTTAGAACCCCTCCTGACTCTTCCCCCATGCTAAAAACTACCCGTCGGTCCACTGCAGGTTTCACCCTAGTTGAACTTTTAACCGTTATCGCCATCATCGGCATTCTAGCCGGCATCGTTATTCCCGCCACCGGCACGGTATTAAAGAATGCCAAGAAAGCCGCTGACTCGGCCAACCTCCGCCAGATCGGCCAATCGTCGCTCATTTACGCCGCGTCGAACAAGGATCAATTGCCCTCCAAAAACCTCGGTACGGGCGCAGATTTCGGCTCGAATGCGCCGAGCGGGGGTTCTCCCGCTACGGTAAAACTTATCGCAGCGGCGCTGGCCGTTTCCGGCGGCCTGGAATCAGGCAAAATGTGGGTCTCCAAAGCGGATGACACCACCTCCAAGGAAACCGAAAACATCAACGTCGGCAACGTCCTCAATGTAGCCAAAACCGCTTTAGCTGAAACATTTAGCGACGTTAATTGCGCCTTTGGCTACGTGGCAGGCCTAACCACTAATTACTCCCCGAATACCCCCATCGCCTACACCCGCGGCATCGCTTCCTCGACCGATGGTAAATGGAGTGAAAGCAACGGCACTTACAAAACCGATGGCGGTTATATCGTTTTTATCGGTGGAAACGTAGCGCAATACAAGAATCTCGGCTCCTCCAGCTCAGGAGAGCTGATTAACTCCGACGGCAGCCAAACCAACGTAATCACCAAAACAGTAAGATCGAACAAGGCCTCCGTTCGTTTCCTTGAAGAAGACGCCTCCGGCGGTAATGCAACGACGGCATCCCCCACAGGCAGCTGAGCCGGCTTCCCTTCACTGCGGCCACCTAGCCCGACCCATCGTGGTCGGGCTTTTTTTGGCCTCAGCCCAAGCACACCTCACCAGCCGTGATTCTTCTTTCAAAACCGCAGACTTCGCTTGCCGTGACTAGGCGACGCAATCACCCACTATCTTCCCTTATTTCCGCATGAGCACCGCGCCCTCCGCCAACCCCACCTACATCATCGGCCACAAAAACCCCGACGCGGACTCCATTTGCGCGGCCATTGCCTACGCCGCCTTCAAGGAGGCCAAGGGCGAGAGCGGTTACCTGCCAGCCCGTTGCGGCAACTCCAATGCACGCATCGACACCATCCTGACCCGCTTCCACCAACCGCTGCCCGTCTACCTGAGCGATGTTACCCCCCGGGTGCGCGACTTGATGGTGCGCGACGTGGTGTCCGTGTGCCAAACCGCCACCTGCGCCGAGGCCCTCGAACTGATCGACAAGCACGATATCCGCACGCTCCCGGTGGTAGCCGAGGATAACTGCGTGGTGGGCTCAGTCTCGGTGTTTCAACTCGGCAGTTTCTTTGTGCCCCAGATCCGCGAGCCGCGTGAGATGCGCAAGGTGTTTACGACCCTCGCCCACATCTCACGCGCGCTCAAGGCCCAGACCGTCCACTCGAACCGCCCCGACTTTGCCGAGGAGCTCTTTGTGCGGGTCGGCGCCATGGACGTAAAATCCTTCGGCACGGTTTCCGCCGGGGAAGGCATCCCGTTTAGCAAGACCATCATCATCGTGGGCGACCGTCGCGACATCCAGCAACGCTCCATCGACTTGGGCGTGAGGGTCCTCGTGATTACCGGCAACCTCCCGGTCGATGAGGACATTGTCCAGGCCGCCAAATCCGCCGGCGTTTCGCTGATGGTGAGCCCTTACGACTCCGCCACCACCGCGTGGGTTATCCGCAGCGCCACCATGCTGGAACGGCTCGTCGACCGCAAATTTGCCTCCTTGAGCGCCGACCTGCGCATTGGCGAACTGCGCAAGAAATTAGCCACCACGACCAACCCCTCCTACATGGTGGTCGACGAAGAGGGCAAACTCCAAGGGATCCTCACCCGCACCGACGTGCTCAAGCCGGTTAAAACCCGTCTCATCCTTGTCGACCACAACGAGATGACCCAAGCTGTGAGCGGCGCCGACCAAGTGGCCATCGTCGAGATCATCGACCACCACCGCCTAGGCTCACTCAATACCCAGTCCCCCATTCTTTTTATCAACGAACCCGTCGGCTCCACGTGCACCATCATTGCCGATTTGTTTCGCCGCGAAGGCCTGGTACCGACCGCTGATATTGCCGGCATCATGATGAGCGGGATCATTTCCGACACCCTTCACCTCAACAGCCCGACCACCACCGAAAAAGACGGGCTGATTCTGAACTGGTTAGCGCAGATCGCGGCCGTCAATTCCCGGGAACTCGCCAACGAGATCTTCAACTCCGGCTCGGTGATCCTCGCCAATCCCCCCGAAAAGGTCATCCGCTCCGATTTCAAAATCTACGATGAAGAAGGGTCCCGCTTTGCCGTCTCCCAAGTCGAGGAGCTCGGCTTTGCCAACTTCTGGAAGCATTCCCGCGAGCTGGCCAAGGCACTGGAAGCCCTGCGCAACGAGGAATCGCTGCTGTTCGCCTGCGTCCTGATCACCGACATCAACACTCAAAACTCCCTGCTCTTGGTCAAAGGCGAACCCGAGTTCATCAGCCGTATCAACTATACGTCCGTACAAAAGGACGAAATTTTCGACACGCCCGGGATCGTAAGCCGGAAAAAACAGCTGATCCCCTACCTCGGCAGCATTCTCAAAGAAATGCAGGCCGACGGGGTCATGCCGGCGGGTAAAAGCGCCTAAGGAGGTAAAAAGGCTGAGCAGATCCAGCAGCCATGGAGGGGGGCGAAGCGCCCCGGCGCCCGTTGGCCAAAGGAGTGGAATTGAGCCCAAGATTTACCACGGCCGAGGTTGCGTCGTTGCGCGCGCCGGATTGTGCTGATCGTTCCTGATGCCGGCCCCCTCGAATCCTCCGTCAAGCCCTGCCTTCGCCGATGCTTTCGCCGAGGATCAATCCCTGCTTATCCGCTGGCAGGAGGAACTAGCCGCCCGCCGCGAGGAACGGTCCACCCTCCAAGCTCGCCACCGCGACCGGGTTGAAGATGCCCTCGACCACCTCGATTCGCTCCGCAAAAACGCGCGTGAGCGTCAGACTGAAATCGCCGCCGCCGGCCACCCGCCCGCAGACACCGCTGCGGCCCCGGCCGACGCCAACGCTCCCGAGCCAACGGCGGCCCGTGCCAACCCAGGCGCCGCCGCCCCCGCACCGTTTGCCCCCGCACCGTTTGCCCCCGCGGAACTCGCCGCCTACCGCCTGCCCTGCCTCGATCTGCTCCGCCAAGGTTCAGCCGCAGAGCACGAGCTCGTCCCCGCCGAGGAGGTCGCCGCCAACCGCCACATTCTTCAAACCACCCTCGATAGTTTCGCCGTGGACGCCTTCGTCTACGATTCGATCGTCGGCCCGCGCGTCACCCAATTCCGGGTCAAACCGGGCTTTGGCGTTCGTGTTGAAGCCATTGCCAGCCTGGAAAAAAACCTCGCCCTCGCCCTCTCTGCCAATGCCGTGCGCATCCAGGCCCCGATCCCGGGCGAGAGTTTTGTCGGCATCGAAACGCCCAACCGTCGCGCCGTCCCCCTCGCCCTGCGCAGCGCCTTCGAATCCGCCGCCTGGCGCGACTCCACCGCCGACCTGCCCATTGTGCTCGGCGTGGATATCACCGGCGGCCAGGTGATCTGCGACCTGGCCAAGGCCCCCCACGCGCTCATCGCGGGCGCCACCGGGTCGGGCAAATCGGTCTGCATCAGCAATATCATCCTATCCCTGCTTTATCGCTTCCGGCCCGACGAGTTGGAATTGGTGCTCATCGACCCCAAGATCGTCGAGTTCGCGATTTACCGTGATCTCCCGCACCTGATCCACCCGGTGGTCACCGACCCCAAGCAGGCCTGCCAAGCCCTCAAGTGGCTGGTTCGCGAGATGGAGCAGCGTTACGAAACCCTCGCCGAGAAAAACGTCCGCAACCTCGCCGGTTTCAACGCCAGGGCCGCCGCCGAGGGCTTCGCCAAACTTCCCTTCATCGTCCTGATCATCGACGAGCTCGCCGACCTCATGATGACGGCCGCTCAAGAAATCGAAACACCCATCGCCCGCCTGGCGCAAATGGCGCGTGCCGTCGGTATCCACACCATCCTCGCCACCCAACGGCCTTCGGTGAACGTGATCACCGGCGTGATCAAAGCCAACTTTCCCACCCGCGTCGCCTTCCAGGTCGCCTCTCAAATCGACAGCCGCACCATCCTCGACAGCAAAGGGGCCGAGGCGCTCCAGGGACGGGGCGACATGCTCTACAGTCCACCCGGCCTGGGGCGGCTGCAACGGCTCCAAGCCCCTTTCGTCGACGACCCCGAGGTCGAGCAGATCGTCGCCTCCCTGAAAACCCAGCTGCAGCCGCGCTACCGGGTAGAGCTCCGTCCCGAGGACGCCCCCGGCGGTGGGGAGGACATCCTGGCCGGCTCCGAGACCAACTCCGGGCTCGATCCCCTGATCAAAGAAGCCCTCGAGATCATCTCCGCTCACGGCCGGGCCAGCACCAGCTACCTGCAGCGGCGCCTGCGCATCGGTTACAACCGCGCCGCCTGCCTGATCGAGGAAATGGAAAAACGCCGTTTCATCGGTCCCCAGGTCGGGACCAACCCGCGCGAAATCTACGTTAAGCCCGGCGATCTCCACCTCGATTAAGCCCCCGCTCCGCCC
>JBILBW010000166.1:0-5044 GCA_044353465.1 Rariglobus sp.
GCGGGGAGCCCCTCCAAATGAAGCTCACGCCCAAGAGCCCGGCAACGGCCACGATAAGGGCCAAGGCAATTATCCATCTTCTTTGCGGACTCTCGGAAGTTTCCATATTTCTCTTGGTTAAGAATTAAGGGTTTGTTTTGGCGAATGGATAAACCCGATCTACGGATATCCCTTAGTGTCTTTGCTCAAGTAAGTGTAAGTGCTTGGGGCCAAAGGAATAACCTGAGTTAAAAGGTTCTTCGACACTTTCAGTGGGTAGCGGGGAGGTTGAGGTGACCTGAGGTGAAGTAGAGCAGGGCAATGAGGTTATGGACTGAACGGACGCCACGGGCCTTACGCTTCACCGTCGAGAACACGCTATTGAGGCCTTCCATGAAGGCGTTAGTGGTAAGATGAGTCCAGTGGGCGAGTATAACACAGGTAAGTGGGGCTCTATTATCGCCGCTGTTTTAACCAAAGAGGAGAACAGGGGCAGTAGATGTTGGCCTGCGACCGGGTTCCGTTAAAATTACCCACTGAAACTGTCGAAGAACCCATGACGGCTATGTGAGCATCGCGGCGGGCTTTTGCGCCGATGAACTGCCCCACGCCCTCGGGCTGGATCCGGCGCTCTGGGCCTGGCGGGTTACCACGACTTGGCTGGGCGCCTACCGGTTAGTCGCCCAACGCCGCTGCTGATGCCGGCGTCCCCGCAACCCGTTGAAATCGCCGGTGGAGGTCTCGCTGGCCTTTCGCTTGGACTCGCGCTGCGCCGCAGTGGCGTTCCCGTTACGGTGTATGAAGCGGGTGTGTATCCGCGGCACCGGGTTTGCGGCGAGTTCATCACTGGCTTGTCGGGTGACACCATTGAGCGCCTGGGCCTCACGCCGGTGTTCAGCGGGGCCCAATCGTACCGGGAAGTCGCTTGGTATTTGCGGGAGCAACCGCTGCGCCGCCAGCCGCTGGCCAGCCCGGCCCTCGGTATCAGCCGCTACCGGCTCGACCAGCGCCTCGCCGATGCCTTCATGACCGCCGGCGGCGAACTCCACACGCATGCGCGCCTCCCGCTCGATGCGGCGCCGGCCGGGCGGGTTTTTTCCACTGGCCGCCGCCCGGCCGGCCCCGAGTGGGTGGGACTTAAATGCCACGCGCTCAACCTGCCGCTGGCCGCCGAACTGGAATTGCACCTGGGCGAACAAGCCTACGTGGGGCTGTGTGCGGTGGAAGCCGGTCGCGTTAACCTCTCTGGCCTTTTCCGCCTGCGCGAGGGGCTCGGGGTTTCTCGCGAGCTTGCCCTATCCGCCTACTTGCGAGCGGCCGGGTTGGGGGCCCTCGCTGACCGCCTCACCCGCGTTGCGATCGACCCGGCATCGTATTCGGCCGTTGCCGGGCTGGGATTTTCGGCCCCCTCCCGACGCACCGATCGCCTGGAGATCGGCGACACCTATGCGATGATTCCACCTTTCACCGGCCATGGTATGGCCATGGCGTTTCAAAGCGCGGAGCAGGCCCTCGATCCGCTGCTGGTGTGGTCGCGAGGCGATGCCGCTTGGGCCGAAACGCTGCGCACGGTGCGGTGCCGCCTTCGACGGCTTTTCTGCGTCCGGCTTGCGGTCGCCGCGGCGCTCCATCCCGTTTTGGTTAACCCGGCCGGCCAGCGCGGACTGGCGACGGCCAGCCGCCTCAGAGTACTCCCGTTTGATTCACTTTACCGCCTTACCCACTGACCGGATTTCCCCCACAGCACCATGTATCTTCACGCCCTCGCCACTGCCGTGCCCCCGCAGATCCTTACCCAGCCGGAGTGCTGGCAATTGCTGGCGCAGTCCAGCTCCTGTCAGCGCTTGGCGCCGCGTTCGCTGCAAGTGCTGGAAACGATCCTCACCGGCGATAGCGGGATAGAGCGGCGGCACTTCGCCGCAAACGATCTGAATACGGTTTTCGACGGCTCCCCGGATCGGCTCAATTCATCGTTCCTGGAGGCGGCGCCGGCCCTCGCTGGACGCGCCCTCGCCGCCGCGCTCGAGCAAGTTGGCCTGCGCGCCGCCGAGCTGGATGCGCTCATCATTTGCACCTGCACCGGTTACCTCTGCCCCGGGGTGACCAGCTATGTGGCCGAGCAACTCGGCTTGCGCTCGGACGCCTTTCTCCAAGACATCGTCGGGCTGGGCTGCGGGGCGGCGGTGCCTACCTTGCGCGCCGTCCACGCCGTGCTGGCCGCCCAACCTGACGCCACCGTGGCGTGTGTGGCGGTTGAGATTTGCTCGTCGGCCTTTTTCATCGACGACGATCCCGGGGTCCTCGTCAGCGCGTGTCTTTTTAGCGATGGTGCCGCCGCCAGCATTTGGCGGGCGAAACCCAAGGCCGGCTCGCCGCCGGTGCGTTGCCAAGGGTTCAGCACCCTCCATCGCCCCCAAGACCGCGACAAGCTCCGGTTCGAAACCCGCGACGGCAAACTGCGCAACCTTTTGCATAAATCCGTGCCTAGCCTGGCAGCGAACGCCGTCGTCCAGTTGCTCTCCGCAGAGCCGAGTGGGGCACCTACGCCGGCGCGGATGATTGCCCATCCGGGAGGCCGCAAAGTGATCGAGGCGATCGAGGCCGCCCTCCCGGCCTATTCCCTCGACGCGACTCGGCAGGTGCTCCGCGAGCACGGTAACATGAGCAGTCCCTCGGTGCTGTTTGCCCTCGCAGATGTGCTGCGCGCCGGCGCTCCCGTGGCGGGACAAGACTGGTGGCTGGTCAGTTTCGGAGCCGGTTTCAGCGTCCATGGCTGCCGGATCACCGGCTTAGTTTAACCACCGCGCTTTGCCGTGCGCCGCCGGGGCGGTCGGCAACGGCTCTCTTCACGGCAACCCTCTGCGGCCGGCCGAGGCGTTTCCGCCGGGCCTGAAAGAAGGCGTGACGCCGCCGCCCGTTGTCCGTTAATGCCTTGTTACTTCCGATGAAAACCATCGCCATTCTGAACGGCCCCAATCTCGACCGCCTCGGCAAACGTGAGCCCGAAATCTATGGCCACACCACCCTGGCCGACCTGGAAGCGTCGCTGCGCGCCGAGTTCGCGGGCGTGGCCGCGCTTGAGTTCTTCCAGTCCAACCACGAGGGCGCGCTAATCGACAAGCTGGGCGCCTTGGCCGACGCGAAGGTGGACGGCATTGTCATCAACGGGGCTGCGCTCACGCACACCAGCGTGGCGTTGCGCGATGCGCTGGCCGGCGCACACATTCCCGCCGTCGAGGTTCACATCTCCAACATCTACAAACGCGAAGAGTTTCGCCATACCTCGCTGACCGCGCCGATCGCGCTGGCGGTGATCAGCGGCCTCGGCCTCGAGGGGTATTTTGCCGCGGTACGCTTTTTGCTCAAACGGTGAAAACGCCCGCCCCAGACGAGGTGCGCTGGTTTGTTTGTCATACCAAACCGCGCTGCGAAAAGAAACTCGCCGCGCTGCTGGTGGCCGAAAAAATCGAGCACTACTTGCCGCTTACCGAGAGTGTGAAGCGCTACGGTCCGAAGACCAAAAAGTTCACCAAGCCCCTGTTTCCCGGCTATGTTTTCGCCCAGGTCGTACTCGAGCACAAAGCTCGCATTTACCAGCAGGACTTGATCGCCCGGGTGATTGCCGTGGGCAACGAGTCGCTTTTCCTGCGCCAAATGGAGGAGGTGCGCGTGCTGGTGGCGTCGGGGCTGGAAATCAGCGTGCGTCCCGCCATCGCGCGCGGCACCCGCGTAAAGGTGATCAGTGGTCCGTTGTGGGGAGTGGAAGGCGTCGTTGATGACCCGGTTAATCCTAAAGGCATCATCGTGTCGGTGGATGTCCTCCAGCAGGGCCTGCATGTGTGCATCGCGGCGGATTGCCTCGAAGCGGTGGAGTGATTTTGAGCGGGGGCCCGGGTGAGTCCCCCCGTTTTGGCCTGCATTAGCCCTTGAGCGCTTTTTTGGGGGCGCGGGCCACCTTGATGAACTTCACCCGGAACAGGTCTTCGAGTGTATCGCGAACCTCTACTGGGATTTGATTAATCAACTCGTCGAGTGGCGGCAGGTTGCGTTTTTCTGCGGCGGCTTCGGCCAACGCTTCGGCCGCTTCACGCGCTGCCTTTGACGATAAGGTTTCTCCGCGATTGGCGACCTCGGCGCGCATGCCGGATTCCGCGGCCTCGTCGGGCCACTTGGGGCCGTCATCGTCGGGCGGCGGCATGGCTTCGTTGGTTGCGCTGACTTCGCGAGCGGGCAAGTCGGTGGCGCCGTCGACGGCCGCGATGGTGACCTGACCTGCTTCGCCGGCGTCTTCATCCGGAACGTCGTCTTCGGGCTCCGCCGCCCGGGGGATTACCGGTTGGGCCGACTTGGCCACCTCGATGGCGAGCATGAGTCGGGACTCCAGCCGATCAATCAGTCCTTTTTTTTTACGCTTTCGTCGGCGCTGGCTTCGGCCACCGCGGACTCCTCGGCGAGCGCGGCCAGCTCTTTAATAAGCGAGTCAATCGCGCGGGCGCGGCTGGCTTCGACGGCCTTGAGCAGGGTGACCTCGAAATTGATTTTCTCGGCCAAACCGAGCTTCACGCCGCCTTCGCCCTCGCGCAGGCCGTCGAGCAGGCGCGTGAGTTGCTCGGTGGTCATGGACACGCCGCCGAGTCGTTCGCTGCGCCCGCCCTTGGCGATGGCATCCAGCAGCGCTTGGCGCACCAGGGCCTGCATGTCGGTGAGCAGGCGCACCAAGTCGCGGCCGCGTTCGTCGCACTCGTCGACGATGGCGATGATCCTCTGGTGGTCGCCCGCCGCGACCGCGCCGGCCAGCGCGGTGATTTTCTCGCCGGAAACCAGGCCGTACACATCCAGCACGTCGGGCTCGGTGATGTCGGAACCGCAGAACGAAATCATCTGGTCGAAAATCGACTGGGCGTCGCGCATGCCGCCGTCGGCCATGCGGGCGATGCAGGCCAGCGCCTCAGCGGAGACAGTGATTTTTTCTTCGACGGCGATGGTTTGCAGCCGTTGCACGATCAGCTCGCTTGGGATCGGTTTTAGGTCGAAGCGCTGGCAGCGCGAAAGAATGGTCGGCAGC
>JBILBW010000064.1:0-15620 GCA_044353465.1 Rariglobus sp.
GGCCACAACACGGGCTGGGATCCGCATCAACCCGATGAAACCGACTGGGACCGCCTCATCGGCGAGGCCAACCGCCGCGTCCCCCGCCGCCTGATCTCGCCCAAACAGTTTGCCGAGATCGAAGCGATGCGCACCAAAGCCCTGCGCTGAAGCCCGACCGTTTTCCGCGCCAGCCCCGGTCACCCCACCTCCTCAACGCCCCGCCCCGATCCGAGATGCGCGACCAACACGTACTCATCACGGGCGGTTCTAGCGGCATCGGGCTGGCCTTGGCACGCCAAGCCGCCGCAGCCGGAGCCCGCCTCAGCCTGATCGGTCGCGACCCCAACAAGCTCGCCGCCGCCGCCCTATCCGTCCGTGTGGCCGCCCCCGCGACCGCGCCCATCGTCACCGTCCCCGCCGACGTCGCCCAGGAGGCGGACCTCGTCGTCGCCATCCGCACCGCCGAAGCTGTGCACGGGCCGGTCGACGTGCTGATCACCTCGGCGGGAGTCGCCCACCCGGGGTATTTTGAAGACCTCCCGGTCGCCGTTTTCGAGCGCACCATGGCGGTTAACTACTTTGGCACCCTGTACGCGGTGAAAGCTGTGACGCCGTCGATGCGCGCGCGCCGCTCCGGCACGATTGTGCTGATCTCCTCCGGCGCCGGCCTGGTTGGCTTGTTTGGCTACACCGCCTATGCCCCGAGTAAGTTTGCCCTGCGCGGCCTCGCCGAATCCCTGCGCGCAGAACTCAAACCGGCGGGTGTCGGCGTGACCATTGTCTATCCGCCCGATACCGACACGCCGCAACTCACCGAGGAAAACCAGACCAAACCGGAGGAAACCAAAGCGTTAACCGCCGCCGCCGGCTTGTGGTCGGCGGAGGCGGTTGCTCGCGTGACGCTCGCCGGTGTGCGACGGGGCCGCTTCCAAGTAACTCCGGGGCTGCAACTCACCGTGCTGGCCTGGTTGCACAGTCTGATCGCGCCGATGCTACGCTGGAGTTTCGACCGTACGTCAGCCCGCGTTCGCAGGAAACCAGCACCGCCCACCCATTGTCCCTCCAGGGGCGAACGCTTCGAGTAAAACCCTGCGACGATCCGACGGTATAACGCTTCGTTGATCCGAGCGAGGCTACGACGGGAAGCATGATGACTTAGGCACCGTGCTGCTCCCCTTAATGGATGCGGATATTCCCTAGTGGCGCCGGAGACTGGGCATGAAGGGCATGAGCCACGGCTATAGTTTGGCCAAGCAGTTGAGCGGCTTTCACGCCATACCCTGTACGGGAGTTTCAACGGCGCTGAGCAGCCGATTGGCGGCCAGTTTGACCTGCGCGGCGCTGCGCGGGCCGCGGCGAACAGTCCGGCAATCACCTTCAGCGCCCAGCAGTTGCACAACCGAGCAGCGTGCCTTTGTTACGCCCATGCTTCGGGTGGCGATCAGCACGAGTGTTAACCAGCGCGGAAAATCCGGGGTGGCGGCCTACCTCTTTGGGCTCATCGACGGCCTAGTGAACGCTTGCCCCGACCTAAACCTCACGCTGTTCGGACTAGCCGAAGACCGCCCGTTGTTCGCGCCCTGGCTGGATCGCGCCCGCTGGGAGGAAGTGGAAGAGCGCTGGCGGCCGGCAGCGCGCGACGTGCTGTGGCACCAACTCGCCCTGCCCGGTCGCCTTAGGAAGATCGGCGCCGAGGTGGTGCACATCCCCAGCTATCGCCGCATCCTCGCCCGCCCGCCCTGCCCGCAAGTCGTCACCGTGCACGACTGCGCGGCTTTTCAGCTCCGCGGCAAATACGATCCAGCCCGCATGGCCTACGGCCGCCATGTCGTGCCGCGCCTGGCGCGCCAGGCGCGGCGCCTGCTGACCGTAAGCCAGGCCACCGCCAACGATGTGACCACGTTTTTCCACCGCCCCGCCAGCGCGGTCCAGGTGGTGTGGAACGGCATCGACCACCACCGGTTTCGCCCGGCCACCCCCGCCGCGCTGGCCGATTTTCGCGCCCGCCAGCAACTCAACCGGCCCTACTTTGTTTACCTCGCCCGCCTCGAGCATCCGGCCAAGAATCACGTGCGATTGATCGAGGCCTTTGAGCGGTTGCTCGACGCCCACCCCGAACTGCCCCACGAACTCGTTCTCGCGGGCGCCGATTGGCACGGCGCTAAGGTGGTGCACGCGCGGGTCGCGACTTCGCCGTTGCGCGCCCGCATCCGCACCCCGGGGTTTGTCAACGGGCCCGACTTGCCGCTGTGGTATGCCGGCGCCGAGCTGCTCGCCTACCCTTCCCTCTTTGAGGGTTTTGGGCTGCCACCCGTTGAGGCCATGGCCTGTGGTTGCCCGGTGGTTTGCTCCGACCGCGGGGCGCTCGGAGAGGTCGTAGGAACGGCGGCCCGCCTGATTGAACCGGAAAGCCCCGCCGCCATCGCGGAGGGGCTTTGGGAGGTGCTGGCGGCACCGGAGGTCTGGCGGCGGCGCGGATTGGCCCGGGCCCGGCTGTTTGATTGGACGCGAACGGCCCAGGCAACCGCTGCGATTTACCGAGCGGCGGCCTGACCGCAGCTGCATTGCATAGCCACTGCAGTGACGCCCGCCCCCTCGGGCGAGCAACCGCGATATAAAATTTTGGTTTTGGGGCCTGTAAGCCGGATTATGTGCGTCGGCCTTGCGGCCGGTGTTCGCCATTTCTCTAACGGGCTCGCGCCCGCTGCGGACCGAGATCCGCTGCGGCATACCCGTGGCTATCGGACGAGCAGCCCAGCCACCTATTTTGCCTTGCACCGGAAGGGGTTTGTCGTGCCGCCGTCATTGCTGGCGACGCGGTGGGCTCTTACCCCACCTTTTCACCCTGACCTCGCGGTTGCCCGCGCGGCGGTTTGTTTTCTGTGACACTTTCCGTCGACGCGCATTAAAACGCGCCGCCCGCACTTGCCGTGAAGCTCGTGCGGCATCCTGCCCTGCGGTGTCCGGACTTTCCTCTCCAAGCATTAACAACCGCCGGCAGTTTAACCCGCCGGCGTGTGATCAAAGAACCTGGAGCGACGAACCGGCCCCAAAACCAAGTTGCCAACCAACGGCAGGCCCGACGCGGGCGCAAGCACTCCCGCAAAATCTTAAGCTGGATCCCACCAGACGATACGCCCGCACTGGTCGCAGGTGGGGAGTTGCGCTGCGGCGTCACCCTTGCCTCGCACCGCCGACTCGACCTCGGCGGACACCTTGAGATGGCACCCGCCACACTTGTTGCCGCGAATGCCTACGCAAACCGGCTGCTGGCGCGCGGCGATACGGTCGTAAACGCGAAGGGCCGACTCGGGAATGGGCGTACGCACGGCGGCCACCTCGGCCTGCGCCTGCTTGAGTTCGGCGACCATGTTGGTTGCCCGTTCGCGCAACGTGCCGATGCGCCCCTCGTAGCCGGCGATGTTAGCCTTTAAACCGGCCTCGGCGGCGGCAAATGTCTTCTTGGCTTCGTCGATCTGATACATGACTTCGAGCTCCTGGCCCTCGAGGCTGGCAATGGCCGTCTCGGTGTGCTCGATCTCCTGCCCGAGGGCCTTGAATTCGTCGTTTTTGCGCACCTGGGATTGCTGCGTTTTGTACTTAGCCAGCTTGGCCTCCGCCGAGCCGATCTCGGTCTCGATCAGCTTCTTTTTTGTTTCCAGGGCCATCACCGCGGCGCGGGCGGCGTCGATCGCGGCCTTTTCAAAGGCGATTTTTTTCTCTACGGCCGCGATTTCCGCCGGCACGGCCTTCAATTGCGCGTCCACCCCAAGCCGCTTGCTGTCGCGATCTTGGAGAACCAACAGTTTTTCCATCGTAGGCGTAAGCATACGGTGACCCTTTCAGCTCTTAGCTCCCGGCTACGAGCTTAAATATAATACATGCCCTGGTCGGTTTTCACCGTAAACTGGTCCAACGAATAGCTCTTGCAGGCCGCCTCCAACGAAACCCGCACCTCGCGCCAGATCTGGTTGACCCGCCGCCCGGAATTGCCCTCTCCGGTGCCGTTGAGCTCCAGCAATTCCCCCTCGATCAACTTGACGATATCGTAGAGCGTGATTTCGGCCGGCGGACGGGCCAGCGCATAACCGCCCTGTTTGCCCCGGCGACTGATAATCAGGCCTCCATTACGCAACTCGCTAAGAATCTGCACCAAATAATTAGCCGGTACCGACTCGATGGCGGCGAGCTGTTCGATGTGCGCCAATTCGCCGGTGCCGTAACTTTTCGCCATCTGGGCCAAAACCCGACAGGCGTAATCAACTTTGACGGAGAGTTTCAATCGATCAGCAGGCTAAACCCCAATCTTTGGTCCGCAACCTAAAATACTGATATTGGGGCTGTTTTTGCCGCCAAAGTCCGCCACAAGAATGGGGTTGTCGCCCCCTGGTTTTTAAGATGCTATCTGACCTTTAGTTTATACCACGATTTCCCCCTTTCAATGTCCGACCATACCGACTCCGAACAGCCCGTCCCCAACGCCGTGATCTCCGAGAGCTACGATGCGGATAAATTGAGCCAACTCAAAGGCCTGGAAGCCGTCCGTAAAAAGCCCGGCATGTACATTGGCGGCACCGACGAACGCGCCCTCCACCACTGCGTCTCCGAGGTGCTCGACAACTCGGTGGACGAGCATCTCGCCGGCCATTGCAAAAAGATCGAGGTCAACATCCACGTCGACGGCTCGATCAGCATCCGTGACGACGGCCGCGGCATCCCAGTCGACATCAACAAGGAATCCGGCCTGCCCGGGGTCGAGCTGGTGCTCACCACCCTCCACTCAGGCGGCAAATACGGCCAGGGCGGCTACAAGTTCTCAGGCGGCACCCACGGTGTCGGCGCCAAGTGCGTCAACGCCGTTTCCGAGTGGTTCGAGGTCGAGGTTTCCCGCGACGGCCTGGTCCACCACATGAAGTTCGAGCGCGGCAAACCGGTCAAAAAACTCGAGGTCATCGGCAAGGCCCGCAGCACCGGCACCTTCGTGACCTTCAAGCCCGACCCGGAAATTTTCAAGGAAACCACCGTGTTCGTCAGCGCCCGCATCGCCCAGCGCCTGCGCGAACTCGCTTTTCTTAACTCCGGTCTGGAGATCGTCTTCCTCGACGAACGCCCGATTGGCGCCAAGCCGGAGATTTACCTCTACAAGGACGGCGTCTCCGAGTTCGTCAAACAGCTCAACCAGGGCAAAACCGCGCTGTTCCCCACTCCGGTGCGCATCACCAAGGAGACCCACATCCAGCTCGACGATAAACCCAACGAGATCCACTGCGAGGTCGTCCTCCAGTACAACGACTCCTACAACGAGCAGGTTCTCTGTTACACCAACACGATTCACAACCCCGACGGCGGCACCCACCTTTCCGGTTTCCGCGGCGCCCTCACCCGCGCAATCAACCAATTCGCCAAGGCCAACAACCTGCTTAAGGACAAGGACCCGCAGATCACCGGTGACGATGTGCGCGAAGGCCTCGCCGCCGTCATCTCGATCAAACACTCCGACCCCAAGTTCGAATCCCAGACCAAGGTCAAGTTGCTCTCCCCCGAGGTCGAGGGCGTGGTCGGTTCCTCCACCTACGAGGGCCTGATCAAATACTTCGAAATCAACCCGCCGATCGGCAAGCGCATCGTCGACAAGTCGCTCAACGCCGCCCGCGCCCGCGAGGCCGCCCGCAAGGCCCGCGAAACCGTCCGTAAGGGAGCCCTCTCCAGCGGCGGCCTGCCCGGTAAACTCGCCGACTGCTCCGAGCGCGACCCGGCCAAAACCGAGCTCTACATCGTCGAGGGTGACTCCGCAGGTGGCTCGGCCAAACAGGGCCGTGACCGCCGTTTCCAGGCCATCCTCCCGTTGCGCGGCAAGCTCATCAACACCGAGAAGGCGCGCATCGACAAGGTCTTGGCCAACGAGGAAATTCGCACCCTGATCACCGCCTGCGGCACCGGCATCGGCGAGGGCGACGAATCAGTCGGTGGCTTCAACGCTGCCAAAGCTCGTTACCACAAGATCATCATCATGACGGACGCCGATGTGGACGGCTCCCACATTCGCACCCTGCTGCTCACCTTCCTTTATCGCCAGATGAAGGGCCTGATCGAGCGCGGTTACATCTACATTGCCCAGCCTCCCCTTTACCGGATCAAGCGCAAGAAGCGCGAGCAGTACGTGGACAACGACGAGCAGCTTAACCGCATCCTCCTCGAGCTCGGTTCCGAGGATGTGGTGCTCACGCGTATCCGCGACGGCCACACCTTCGCCCCCGCGCAGATCGACCAGATTGTCGAAAACCTCGCTGCGCTGGAAAAGCTCGGCAGCGGCGTCACCCGCTACGGCGTCGAGTTGCCCATCTATCTCGATCAGCACGATCGAGAGACCCAGATCCTGCCGCGCTACATCGCCCGCATCCGCACCGGCAACGTGGAAAGCCACGAGTTCCTCAAAGACGAGCACGCCCGCGCCGAGTTCGTCAGCCGCGAAGGCCTCGATGCCGACCTCTCGGCCGACGCCCCCACCGCCCCCAAGCCCTCAGGCCCGGTGCGCCGCGTCACCCTCCACGAGATTTTCGAATCCAATGAGATGGCCAAGCTGCTCCGCGCCATTGCCGCCATCGGTTTGGAAATCCATGAGTTCAGTGCCACGGCCGAGCCGCGCTACTCTCTGACCGAAAATGTCGGGCTAAAGGGCGAAACCAAGACCGAGCTGACCTCGCCGCTCGACATCGTCACCCAGATCCGCGGCAACGGCCGCAAGGGCCTTAGCATCCAGCGCTACAAGGGTCTCGGTGAAATGAACCCCAAACAGCTCTTTGAAACCACCATGGATCCGGAAAAACGCCGTCTCCTCAAAGTGGATATCACGGACGCCGCCAAAGCCGACGCGCTGTTCACCCTGCTGATGGGCGACGAAGTCCCCCCGCGCCGCCAGTTCATCGAGGATAACGCCCTCAACGTCCAATACCTGGACGTTTAACCACTTCGGAGAGAAGTCTGAAATCAGAAGCCTGATGTCAGCCCATCGCTTCCGATTCTGCAACTCTCCGAAATCTAATTTCTAACAGCTGACTTCTGACATTTTCCGACATGTACACCGGCAACGAGAAACTCTCCACCGCCAACATCACCGACATCATGCAGACGGCCTACATCGAGTATTCGATGTCCGTCATTGTTGCCCGCGCCCTCCCGGACGCGCGTGACGGCTTGAAGCCGGTGCAGCGCCGCATCCTTTACGCGATGTTGCGCGAAGGCCTCCTCCACAACCGTGCCTTCGACAAGTGCGCCGGCGTGGTCGGCGAAGTCCTGAAAAACTACCACCCCCACGGCGACTCGTCGGTTTACGACACGCTCGTACGCCTCGCCCAGAACTGGGTCATGCGTTACCCGCTGATTGACCCGCAGGGTAATTTTGGCTCGGTCGACGGCGATCCGCCCGCTGCTTACCGTTACACCGAGGCCCGTCTGCGCAACACCGCCGAGGACCTGCTGGCTGACATCGAGGAGGACACCGTGGACTTCGCTCCTAACTACAAGGAATCGACCACCGAGCCCACCGTCCTGCCCTCCGCCCTGCCCAACTTGTTGATGAACGGCTCGACCGGCATCGCCGTCGGCATGGCCACCAACATCCCGCCGCACAACCTGCACGAGCTCATCGCCGCCTGCTGCGCGATCATCGATAACCCGCGCACCAGCGTCGACGAGCTCTGCGGCTTGATCAACGGCCCGGACTTCCCCACGGGCGGCGTCATCGCCGGGCGCGACGGCATCCTCTCTTACCTTAAGACCGGCAAGGGCATCGTGCGCATCCGCGGCAAGGCCCATGTCGAGGAGACCAAGACCGGCATGGAGCAGGTCGTGATCACCGAAATTCCGTATAACGTTAACCGGGCCAACCTGGTCATCCGCATCGCCGAGCTCGTTACCGAGAAACTCCTCGAGGGTATTCGCGACGTGCGCGACGAGTCCGACGAGAACACCCGTATCGTTATCGAGCTCAAGCGCGGCGAACAGTCCCGCGTCGTCATCAACCAGCTCTTCCAGAAGACCGCGCTCGAGTCATCCTTTGGTGTCACCCTGCTCGCGCTCGACAAGAAGCGCCCCAAGCAGATGAACATCCGCGAGCTGCTCGACTGCTTCCTCGAACACCGCCGCGACGTCATCACCCGACGCACCCAGTTCCGCCTCAAAAAGGCGCTGGACCGCGCCCACATTCTCGAGGGCTACATCATCGCCCTCGATAACCTAGACGATTTCGTCAAAATCATCCGCGCGTCCTCAAACCGCGATGAAGCCAAGACGAAATTGATGGCGAAGTACCCGCTCTCAGAGCGCCAGACCGACTCGATCCTCGAACTGCGCCTCTACCAGCTCACCGGCTTGGAGCGCGGCAAGATCGAGGCCGAGTACCTGGAACTCCAGACGCTGATCGCCTCGCTGCGCGAGATCCTCGAATCCGAGACCCGCCTGATGGAGGTCATCAAGACCGAGCTGCTCACCATGAAGGACAAATATGGCGACCAGCGCAAAACCCAGATCATCGACGCGACCGGCGACTTCCGCATGGAAGACGTTATCCCGAACGAGGGCTGCGTGATCACGATCTCCCACCTCGGCTTCATCAAGCGCACCCCGGTGGCCGACTACCGTTCGCAGAAACGCGGCGGCAAGGGAGTGATCGGCACCGAAACCTACGAGGAGGATTTTGTGGAGCACCTCTTCACCGCCTCGACCCACGACTACATCCTCTTCGTCACCAGCCATGGACAGTGCTTGGCGAAGAAAGTCTACGACGTCCCCGAGGGAGCCCGCACCAACAAGGGCAAATCGGTCAAATCATTCCTCTCGCTCGACGAGGGCGAAAAGATCGCCGCCATGCTCACCACGCCCGACTTCTCGCCCGACCGCTACCTGGTCATGGCGACCAAAGCCGGCACCATCAAAAAAACCGCGCTGGCCGACTACACCAACGCCACCCGCGAATCCGGCTTGATTGGCATCAACCTCGACGAGGGCGACAACGTCATCGGCTGCGTGCTGACCACCGGCAACGACGAGCTGATCCTGGTCTCGCACCAGGGTCTGGCCGTGCGCCTGGCGGAAAAAGACCCCGACAATGGCGAGATCCTCTTCCGTGACACCGGCCGGGCCACCGGCGGCGTGCGCGGCATGAAGTTCAAGCTGGAGAGCGACTACCTCGAAGTGCTCGAGGTCGTCGACCACAACGCCCGTTTTCTTGTGGCCAGCCAAGCCGGTCTCGGCGTGCGCACCCGTTTCGAGGATTACCGCCTCGTCAACCGCGGCGGCAGCGGCGTGTGGGCGATCGATCTTCCCGAGGACGGCTCGGTCAACATCGCCGGCGCGCTCAGCATCAAGGACACCGACGAGGTCATGCTCCTCACGGCCAAGGGCCAGAGCGTGCGTTGCCCGGTGAACACCATCCGCGAGGTCAATCGCGGCGGTAAGGGCGTCAAACTCCTCACCTTGGCCGAGGGCGACAAACTCATGTCGATCGCTCGCGTGGTCGAAACCGACGAAGAGCAGGCCGCCGCCGCCGTCGGCGCGCCCCCGCCGCCGGAAGCCAGCTAAACGACGGCCAAACCCCCGGATACACGCCGGGGCTCTTCTCCAAGGCGCGCCCTCACCGGCGCGCCTTTTTTTGCACTACGATGATCGCCCACGGTCGAGCTGGGGCTAGGGGCTCAGCATAAACACCCCGATTAATTGCGAAATCGAGTGACGTCGAACGCGGTCCCTGCGTTTTCTTAGAGCTGCCTGCCTCCGCGCGCAGACCCACGCCACGCGCGACCCGTATCCCGTCCACTCTTCTTAATGCCTATCAAAACCTTTAGTGGCTTTCTGGCTACTGCCGCAGCGGCCCTGCGCCGGCTCTTTCAGGGCGCACCCTCGGCCGAAGACGCTCACCGCGACAACAACCGGCGTTATTTTTCCGGCATGCACCAACAAGAGCGCATGCTCGCGGACGGACCGCGCATGGATTTTTACCACGCCGCCATTGAGCGCCACATCCACCCCGGCGACCACGTCATCGACCTGGGCACCGGCACCGGCATCCTTGCCGCCTTCGCCTCGAGGCGCGGCGCGGCCCGCGTGCACGCCCTCGATCACTCCGACATTCTCAACCACGCCCGCACCCTGGCCGCCGCCAACCGGATCGAGCGCGTCGATTTCATCTCCTGCCACAGCACCACGTTCACCCTCCCCGCACCGGTTGATGTGCTGCTCCACGAGCAGATGGGCGACTTCCTCTTCGACGAAGCGATGGTCCCCAACATCTGCGATTTGCGTGACCGTTTGCTGAAACCGGGCGGGCGAATTCTGCCCTCCTGCTTCGAGTTTTATTGCGAGCCGGTGCAACTCAACACGGCGCGCCACGTCCCCTTCATCTGGAACCTCAAGGTCAAAGGCTATGACTTTTCCTCGCTGGAACATGAGCGCCCGCAGGAAACCGGCTACTATCACCTGTGTGGCAACGACGGGGCGCTCGTTGAGCATTTTCTCGCCGACCCGGCGCCCGCCCTCGCCTTTGATCTGCACACGCTCAATGCGGCCGAATTCACCCGCGACCTGTGCTTTCAACGCGAAGTGCGCCGCGCCGGCCGCATCGACGGCTTGGCGATCTACTTTCGCACCACTGTGGACACCGACCTGCAACTGAGCACCGCCCCGCACGATCCCGGCCGCGCACCCCACTGGGGGTTCCGTATTCTGCGCACCGAACCCGCCGACTATGCCCAAGGCGACCGCATCGAGGTGCAACTGGCGGTTAATCAGTGGCACGACCTCGACACCTGGCGCTGGGGTCACGCCCTCGTGCCGAAATCCGCAGCGGCGAGCCCGACGCAGGGTTGAACCAGCGGGGGCGCAACCGCGGGGTTTCCCGCTAAAATTAATGCCAAAATCCGCCCCGGAAACGCCCGTGGAAAATTTGATCGGCGGACTCCCAATCGGCTCTTGCCAATGAATTTTTCGGGGCGTCTCTTTGACTCCTCGTTAACGCCCAAAACGTCGCTCGCATGGCCGGCCGCCTTTCCACTCTTCTCGATCCCTCCCTCATCCTCCTCGGGGTACAAAGCACCAAACGCACGGTGGCGCTCAACGAGGTCGCACGCCTGCTCGATGGCCACCAAAACGTCACCAATTTCCACGGTTTCTACACCGAGTTACTCGCCCGCGAGCGGCTCGACACCACCTGCTTAGGCAACGAGATAGCACTGCCCCACGCCCGCACCGAGCACGTGCAAAAAATCGTTATGGCGGTGGGCCGCAGCGACGCAGGCGTGCATTTCGAAAACGGCAACCAGATGGTCAAGCTGATGTTCGTTCTCGGCACGCCCAAATCCAACCCGACCGACTACCTGCTGGTCGTGAGCGCGCTGTGCAAGGTGTTCAAGGAAGCGGCTAATCGCGATGCGCTGCTGACCGCCACCACCGCCGAGGCCTTTATTGAGGCAATGGTCACCGCCGAGGCCCGCCTGAACAAGGCGCCCTGAGCGAAACAACTCCGTCGTCCCGCTACGCGCTCGACACTCCGAACGTAGCGAGATCGCGGAGCGATTTTGATCCGAGATCGGAAAGTCTAACAGCTTCTTGCTGTCGCTATTACTTCGCGAGCTGCACGGATTCGAGCCACCACCCATCAGCTCGTTTTACCAGCAGTCCGGTTATCCGGCTGTCCTTTTTCACTGCGTTCAGGGCGGCTGTGTCGACCTTCAGCAACATGGTCATGGCCTTCATCACCCCGGGGATGGCCTCGTGTTTGACCAGCAGCGCGGACTTGTCGGCCAAAACCTCAACCACCACGCCGCGCAACGGATGACGCGCCGGCGCCTTTTCGTTGGCGGCCGCAACCGGCTTTGTCGAAGCAACCAGCTTGGTCGAGGTAACCGGCTTGGCCCCAGCGCACTCGCAGGGGCAATCCGGTTCGGCGCGCCCAACGGCAACAGTTGCAAGGGCAAGGAGAAGTAAACGTAAGCAATAAGTTTTCATGGGATGCAGGATTTAAAATTAGGAGCGGCGGCGGGTGGCAAAGAAGAGAGCCACTCCCGCCAACGAGGCAAGGAATGCCAGGGCGGTAAACGTGACGAGCAACCCATCGCGCAGGCCCTTGTTGGGAATGAAAGCGTATTTATGAAACAGGCTAAACACGTTGGCCTCGAACTGGCGCCGGTCATCGGTGTGGCGGGCGACCGAACCGCTGAGCGTACTCACATAAAGGCGCGTGCCACGGCCATCATCCACGTCGATGCGGTGCACGGGCAGCAAGCGGAAGATGCTGAGGTATTCACGGTCGTAAGAGTCGAGCCGACGGGTGTAGGTAAAGGCGTCGCCGGGGACGCCGCTGCCGAGGTGGCGGCGGGCGATTGCCAACGCGAGGCGCGTCTCCACTGAGGGGTCTTCGTGGCCGTCGGTGGTGCTGAAGTAGCGCAGCCCCTGCGACGTGGAAACCTGATACCACGTTGTCTGGTCGAAGGAGTGGATTTGCAGGCTGCGGATCGGCCCTAGGCTGGCGGGCAGAGCGGAAACAGGAAACGCGATGTTTACCGGTGAAAAAGAAGTGGCCGGCTCGGGGCGAGGCGGCGGAGGCTGCGTCCAAGTCATGACGGTATGCAAAATTCCGCTACCGGCGGCGAGCAGCACGGTGAGTGCGCACGCCAGCCCGATCCAGCGGTGAAGACGGCGAAGTGTGGAGGAATTCATGGTTTAGGCGGGTTGGGCCGGATCAGAAGCGGTATTCGACACCGGCGAAAACGGAGCGGCCGTCGCCGGGCAGGAACTGTGCGCCATTGGCCCCAGTGAACCGTTCGATCACACCGGTGGATGCTGCATAGGTTTCGTCGGTGAGGTTTTTGAGTTCCACGAACCAGGACATCCCCTGCTCCACCCGACGACCGAACTTAAAGCCCAACAAGGCATAGGGGTCGGCCGACAGGGTGTTGGCGTGATCCACAAAGGTTTTCATAGGCACCCATTCCACCGTCGGACCGGCGTAGTAGCCGGCGGCATTCTGCCAAACGAATTCGCCACGGAATAGATGCTCGGGAAGACCGGCAAGGGTGTTGTCGCCAAAAGCGGCATCATCATCAAAACGGAACCGTCCGTAAGTCCAGGCGCCACGGGCGACGAGACGATTGTCAGCCTTTTCGCTCCAAGCTTGGCCGAGCACGTCGGCCTCGAAACCGAGCTCCACACCCTGATGCGTAGTGCGCTCGGCGTTGAGGGTACCAGAGACAGGACCAGGCAAAGTGATCGCCAAGAGTTCGTCCTTCACCTGCGCGTAATACACCGACGCATCCCAGCGCACGAAACCGTGGCTGCCGCGTGTGCCCAACTCGTAGGTCAAGGCCTGCTGCGCCTCGTTGGCGACGGTGGCAGTGCCTGCTTCGCTAAAGGACGGCGGCTCGTAGCTGCCGCTGACGTTGGCATAAATCTGCTTGGTTTTGGCTGCATTATCCCAACGCGCGCCCAGTTTTGGGGCGAGATTATCGTAGGTGCGATCGTAGGTGTTGGCAGCATTGACCGCACCAAACGTGCGGGTCGTATCACGACGATTGTGGGCAGCAGCGAAGCCGAGCACACTGGTGAATCCACCGCCGAGTGAGAGCTGGCTCTCGGCGAAGGCCTCTAGGTTCGTCGCGGTCTGGTCATCTTGCGAAACCAGCGCACCGCGGGAGCCACCGCCATTAGAGAAATTGGCCGCAGCGGTCTGTCCTTGGTTGGCTAATAAGCCCGCACGGAGCTGATGCGCGCGTTCAAACAGGTCGGCCTTGTTCGTCAGCGTGAGCCCGAAAAGCGCATCATTGGAAACCTGGTCGATGACCTGGAAAATCGGGTGATCGAGGTCCTTGTAGGTCCACGCGGCGACAAAATCCACCGAGCTGTCACCGGCACTCACCGTGGTTTTGCTCGCCACCCGCACGAGCTGGAAGTCGCGCTTCTGATCGTTCGTGATGTTCGATGCGTTGGCTTGCTCGGGGTTCGCCTCCATTTGGGCCTTGGTCAAACTGCCCGGCAGTTCGGAGTCGGTTTTCACAGCCGTGAGGTAAAGGCGAGTCTCGGCATTTTCGTTCAAGCGCCAGCCGACGTTGGTAAACAAGCGCTGGTTGTTTTGCTCGGCGTGATCACGGAAACCCTGCTGCTGAGACTTGGTAAAACTCGCGTAGCCGTCAGCATTACCGTGGGTAACCCCGTCCGCCACAGTGGCGCGCAGGTAGTCAAAGGAACCCACCTCGAGGCGGGCGAAACCACCCGGGGTGGTGCGGCCGGTGCGGGAGACATAGTCGATGGCCCCGCCCAACGTGGAGGAGCCGTAAGCCAGGGCGTTGCTGCCGCGCCAGACGTTAATGCGGTCGGCGGCGGTCGGCTCCAGCGACTGCATGTCAAAGCCGCCGTCAGCCAAGTTAATCGGCACGCCGTCTTGCAACACGCGGATACCGCGACCGTGGAAGGTGCGCTGGATGCCCGAGCCGCGAATGGAGAGCCGCGCTTCGTCAGAACCGAAACGCGACTGCGCGACCACACCCGGCGAAAGCGCAAAGGTATCCGCGACCGTGGAGGCACGGCCTTGGAGGTAGCGATCTGCCGCGACCACTTCGGTGCCGCCGGGGGTGAGTGCGAGGTCGGCGCGCGCCGCTTCAAGAGATGGAGAGGTCAAGGAGGCACGCGAAGCAGTCACTTCGAGTGCAGGCAAAACCACGGTTTTTTCCGCGGCGGGGGCTGCCGTTAACGGCGGGACAACTTCGGCGCGGAGCACGGCCAGCAGCGCGCAGTTCACTAACAATGAACGAGATAAAAAATTCATAACAAACCAGACGAGACCAATGAATATCCGGCTTCACGCGCCCACGCCCATGACGGGCAGGCACGGAAAACTCGGGAAGGAGTGATGCAGGGCAGTCCGTCCGCACACCGCGGACGCGACGAAACCAGCGCAGCGGAGGCCCCACCAAAGCGGGCGGGCGGCTGGCTGGTTAACCGAGGATCAAACCGCGGCTCGAGGCGGAGGGAGCGGTGGAGGGGAACGGTCCCGACAGGCGGGCACCGCGTGATTCCATCCCCAGGGAGCCGTAACCGGCCCACGCGGAACAACGACGGCCACCGGCTGGAAAATAAGGAGGATTTTCCCGAACGCCTTGGCCTCGCCCGGCAGCGCGGCGTCATGCGCCTGCTGCTGTTTGGCCTCACTCACGCTTTGGCAAATCCCGCAGAGGTTGTCGGGCGTGAAGGTTAATTTCACGGCCTGGGTCAGCGACATCGACTGCGAATAAGTCGCGATCATCCGGCCCCAGGCGAAGGTCTGCAGCAAATCCCAATGACTTCCGGTGGCGAGCAGCCACGCGGTCAGCATTGAGATCAGGGAGAGACGCCGACGCATAGATCCGAGGACAAAACGCCGCGAACCCGGGAGTGTAAAGCCCAAACCCGTGCTCCCCGGTTTTGCCCGACGGGTCTATGTTTTATCACATGAACGTGGTTGGTGAACAAAAGAACCAACCTAGGCTAGTCGGTTCTGAAAAAGGCACCTTACGACATCACCGCCAAAAACTGCCCCCGGGAAGTCGGGACGGACAACGAACGCAGGAAGTGGAGTAAACGGTACAAAAAGAAGCCGAGGAGCTTCTGGAAGT
>JBILBW010000167.1:0-5019 GCA_044353465.1 Rariglobus sp.
TGACGCCGCAACCAGTCCTGCCCCTGCTCGGCACCGATGCGAGCCAGCGCCCGGCGCACACAATCCTCGCTGACGACCTCCCTTCAGTCCGAGCAGGCTCGGGGCAATGTCGTCGCCGCGCAGGGCCGCGAGGTGAGCGTAGCGATAGTGCCCGGAGAGCATTCCCAAAAGCAGGGTTCCAATCACGTCGCGGGGGCGGTGTGCGCGGTTGCTGCTGTAACAAAGCGGCGTGTCCGCAATCAGTGCCTCGAAACCTCCTGTCGCACACAAGTACTGAGTGAAAAACACCAGTGCCCCCCAAGGGGCTCACCGGCAACTCCGGGGCAAACTGCGCACGAAAACGCCCTCCGGGTGTATCCACAATCAACACCTCGGCGGCATCGCTTGGCGTTGCCTTGTGATCAGGGGTTTTTGACTCACCCTCAGGGTGAGCTTTTTCCGGCGGTAAAAACGGCGGCATATGACCGCCAAAAAATCACCTGCGTGATTTTTGGCTAGTTCCTACTGCCGGATTTAGGCTTAATCGAGGCAATCACAAACCGCAGCGACGCGGAGATCCAGGTAACCCTCTCCAACACATGAAAACCAACACATACCGCCTTCTCACTCTCGCCTGCGCCGTGCTCGGCTTGCTTTCCCTGACCTCCACTGCCCGCGCCGAAGCGGAACCCAAACACCCGCTCAAGCCGCTGCTCTGGAAAGTCGAGGGCAAGGGGCTCACCCAGCCGTCCTATCTTTTCGGCACCATCCACATCAGCAAGGGCCCTGTGGTCACGCTGCATCCCGCTGTGCAAGAGGCTTTTGATGCATCTTCTAACTTCTATGCGGAAATTTCTTTTGACCCGGTAAGCCAAGTGAAGTCCATGCCGTTGATGTTGCGGAAGGATGGAAAAAAGCTCGATGAAGCGATCGGCGAAGACCTCGCCGCCGGATTGAACGCCGAATTGAAATTGATCAGTCCGGCGCTCGACTCCTCCCCTTTTCAGTTGATGAGCACCTGGGTCGCGGCGACCCTTACGCAACTACTTCCGTATCAGATAGGTGGAAAACCCTTGGACCTTCAGCTTTGGGAAAAGGCCGCCGCTGCGGGCAAGAAAGCCGCAGGCATGGAAGCAACTGAAGCGCAGCTGATCTGCTTCACGGAGCTTACCGAAGCCGAACAAGTGACATTGCTAGCAGAAACGCTCAAAGGCATGAAAAAGGAACGCGCCGAGGGCAAGGATGTCTCCAAGGACTTGATCGCCGCCTATGTCTCTGGCGAGCCAACGGAAGTCGCCGCTAAAGTGGATCAGAGAATGCAGGAAATGGCAAAAGGTTAACATAAGGAACTCGGAGAAAAAATCATCAAGCGCATGATAAACGACCGCGACAAGACCATGGCGGACTTCATCACCACCACCTTAAAGAATCAGCCGGGCAGCAGTCATTTCTTCGCCGCCGGAGCACTGCATTTTTGTACGGATACGAGCATTCTCGCGCACCTCAAAAAGGCGGGCTACACCGTGACGCGAATCGAGAAGTGAGTCTTCTTTTTCACAGCGGCCGTCCTCACTGGTCAAATGAGCCAACTACCCTATGAATCGATCCGTGTTATAGTCCGTGGCCTGAAGCGCCATTTTGGCAAGTTCCCTGCGGTTGATGGGGTGGATCTGAATGTGATCAGCGGGGGAATCTACGGGTTTCGCGGCATCAATGGGGCAGGCAAGACGCCCAGCAAAGAAGGGGGCAGGGCGGAATGGCACTTAGTTAGGCCGAAGTGCCTGAATTCACATTAGCATAAAAAGCCCACAAGTTGCTGTTTATTAGCTTGATGCGGATTACGCTATTTGCACAACTCATGCCATTGTCCATCAATTAGATGCTAAATTTAGGACTCCCCTCTTGAGGTGAACGTCGATGTGCCCCGCGGTCCTGTCGTAGCCCTGTCGCCGCAGTGGCTGGAGATGTTCGCCCACACCGTGCACCACGCGGAAAAAATCGGCATCGGCGTCTCCATCGGTTCCGGAAACTCCAAACCTGCCGGACGGAGCACCGTTTCGAGGTTGTAATGCACCATTCACTCTGTAAACCCACGTCCGGTTCATGGTCTGCAAAATCCAGTTTCCTGTCAGTCATGTGATCCAACGACTTCGCTCATGATCCTGGCTCATCCCCTTCCCATCCAAAAGCCTCATTATGCCAAGCGCCTCACAGCCCCCATCTGCGGACATCCCAGGCACCTACCGGGTTGGAACCCTGACCTACACCCTCGGGGGCCTGGTTGTGCTATTTGCATTTTTGATGCTGGGAGATTTTGCCTACGCCATTCGCGAACGGGCAGTAGGCGATATCTTTCAAGTGCTGTTACGGAAGTTCGCCGTCTCGGACCTGACGTTCTCGATACTGACCACCGGCCTGCCGGCCATCATGACGATCTGCGTGGTTCCCTTTGTCGGCGTGATCAGCGATAATTATCGCGGCCGTCTTGGCCGGCGGATCCCGTTTCTGATCGTCACCACCCCCATCATCTCCGTCGCCATTGCCTGTCTGGCGGCAGCTCCGCAGGTCGGTTTATGGCTTGCCCCGGCCTTCGGAGGCGGCGCAGAGGGCGCACGCTTGGCGACGGTTGCCACTCTGGCGATCTTCTGGACGGCATTTGAAGCCGGGGCCCTGATCGCCAACGCAATTTTCAGCGCCCTCGTTAATGACGTTGTTCCAGCCAAGGTCATTGGCCGTTTTTACGGCATGTTCCGGATCTTCAGCCTCTTGGCAGGCATCCTGTTCAACCTCTTTCTGTTCAAGTTCGCCAAAGAATGGTACGCTACCATGTTCTTGGGAATCGCCCTCATCTATGGCGTCGGATTCGGCATCATGTGTTGGAAGGTCCGGGAAGGTTCCTATCCGCCGCCACCGCCGCGTCATGATCCGGATACCTCCTTCGGGGACAAGATTGCGGTCTATGCCCGTACCAGTTTTGGCGTGCCGTTTTTTGGCCTGCTGATTGGTGTCTATTCCCTAGCCCAAGTTGCCGCCGTCCCCGTTAATGCGGTATCCTTGAAATCAGCTGAAGCCTTCGGACTAGACGACGCCGGCTACGGCAATGCCAGGGCTATCACTTACACCATCTCTCTGCTCCTCGCGTTCCCGCTAGGGTGGATTTCGGATCTTCTGCATCCGATGCGCACGGCCTTTTTGGCGACCTTGCTGTATGGCGCCGCGATGATGGTTGGATGGTTTGTGATGCACGACTCCCAGACGTTTCAGATCTTCTTCATCATCCATGGCGTACTTTCCGGGGCCTTTTTCACGACCATTCTTAGTCTTTTGCCCCGATTGCTGCCCCGCGAACGCTTCACCCAGATTTTCGCCGCTGCCCTGGTGGCCCAGATGTTCGTCATCGCTGTCGTCAGCGCCGGCGTTGGCAAGGCTCTTGATAGCTTCTTGGATCATGACTATCGCATGACCTTTCTCATTTCTGGTGTGATCGCCTTGGTGGCCTGCGCAGCCTGGACAGTTCTCTACCGCCAATTCAACCGCCTCGGAGGCCTGTCCCGCTACGCTCCACCGGTTATTTAGGCGTATCCCGAGGCCACCCAGCAGGCGTCGATCCAAGATGCCAAGAATGATCAGAGTAAAGCCCTGCTGACGGAGGCCCTCAACTCGCTCAAGGCTAGATTTTTACCCTCTATCGCGGAGGAATAGCCTGAATGCCCCCAAAGCTATCAGCCTAAATCCGGCAGTACGAACTAGTCGCCCCTAAATAATTCATAACCTGCTGACTGATATTTACTTAATTTTTATATGGCCCCTGTTTTCTTGGCTAAGTCTAACCATATCAACAAAAACTGGGAAAATCGATGAAGCCAAACCCACCGTCCACCAAGCGCAGCGGGAACTGTTCCGAACCGAGTTGGATGTTTTGGTGGATGCGTGCCATGCGCTGGTGAAGATGGGACGGCAGATGAACTGGGCCTTGTGAACAATTGGGGCAGACGTACGACCCGAGTACCGGGGCTCCAGGGGTGAGCACGAGGCTGATGGTGGCGCTGCACTATTTGAAGTATCGGTATGATCTGAGTGACGATGTCGTACTGGCCCATTGGGTGGAGAACCCCTACTGGCAGCATTTTAGCGGACGGCAGTTTTTTGAGCATGAGCTGCCGATAAATCGCCCGAGCATGACGAGGTGGCGCAAGCGGCTCGGGGAGGCCGGGGCGGAGGCGATGCTCAAGGCAACAATCGACACGGGGCTAAAGATGAAGGTGATCACGCCCGCGCAGATTGAGCGGGTGAATGTGGACACCACAGTGCAGACAGAAGCGGTGAGGTTTCCCAGGGATGCCCGACTCTACGACCGGGCGCGCGAGCGCTTGGTGAAAATAGCCCGCAAGCAGGGGCTCAGTATCAAACAAAGTTATGCGCGAGTGGGCCGGCGTTTACTCATGGGTCAAAGCCGGTACGCCCATGCCCACCAGATGAAGCGGGCCCGGGCGTGCACCCGCAAACTCCGGACCCATTTGGGCCGAGTGATCCGCGAGATCGAACGCCAACAATCACAGCCACAAGGTCTGCTTGGCAAGTTACTGGAGAGAGCCAAACGCATCCATGCACAAGAGCGCGGCGATGGGCAAAATGTACAACGTGCATGAGCCGGAGGTGGCATGCATTGCCAAAGGTAAGGCCGGTAAAAAGTACGAGTTCGGCAACAAGGTCAGCCTGGCCGCGACGAGCAAAGGCGAGTGGTTACTCGGGGCATTGAGTTTATTGGGCAATCCCTATGACGGTCGCACCCTGGATGCGCAACTGGCTCAAGTGCGCCGGTTGGTCACCACGCATGCAGTAAAAGAAGGCCATGTAGACATGGGCTACCGGGGTAATAACCACCAAGGCCCCGAGACGATCATCGTCGATAAACGCCGCCGGGGAACCACCCTCAAACGAGTTTGGAAATGGATGAAACGCCGCGCCGCCATCGAACCGACCATCGGACACCTCAAGGCCGAACACCGATTGGAGCGCAATCGCCTCAAAGGCACGCAG
>JBILBW010000168.1:0-4998 GCA_044353465.1 Rariglobus sp.
GTTCGTGCGCTCAGCGGCTGAACCGCCAACGAGCTAAGGGGCCAAGTCGACCCATTTCCAACCGCGGTTGTCGAGTGGGTTGGTGGTCCAGTTCCTGATCTTGGGGTTAATCGCGTAGACGCGGCTGTAGAAATAAATCGGGATCACCGGAACCTCCTCAGCCAGAATTTTTTCGAGTTCCTGGTACACCGCCATGCGCTCGGGTTCGGTTTTGGTTTCCAGCGCCCCGCGCAGCAACCGGTCGTAATCCGGTCTGGCCCAGCCGGTCTGGTTGTTACCGCCGCCGGACGTCCACAGGTCGAGAAAGGTATGCGGGTCCTCGTAGTCGCCGATCCAGCCAGCGCGAGCTACTTGATAGTTACCCGTGCGCTGAGAATCGAGGTACACTTTCCACTCCTGGTTAGTGATTGTTGCGTTCACCCCGAGGCGGGTTTTCCACATCTGCTGGACCGCTTCGGCGATGATCCGGTGGCTATCGGCGGTGTTAAACAGGATTTCGACGGCCGGTAGATTTTGACCATCGGGGTATCCGGCCTCGGCGAGCAGGCGTTTCGCTTCGGCGAGATCCCCCGTGAGTTGCGCCGAGGCGGTGAACTTGGGCGAGGGCGGGGTGAAGTGGAGTGCCGGCGACTGGCCACCGGCACGCAGGATGTTTGCGATGATGGCTTCGCGGTCGATGGCGAGGGAAAGGGCGCGGCGCACGCGGCGGTCGTCGAGCGGCTTGCGGGTGACATTGAGCCGGTAATAATAAACGCCGTAGTAGGGCGCCTGGCGGTAGGACTTGGGGCGCTCGCGGCGATAGAGTTCGGTTTTGGCGAGCGGCAAGGTGTTGCAGTAATCGAGCTTGCCGGTGCGGAAAAGCCGCTCCTCGGTTTCGGCATTGTCGATCGCGTAAAACTCGATGCCGTCGAGTGCTACATGCGCGTGGTCCCAGTAGGTACGGGCACGTGCAACGGTGATTTTCTGATTGGGCGACCACTCAACCAGCGTGAACGGGCCGTTGCCCACGTAGTTACCCGGTCGGGTCCACGCGCTGCCTTTGCGGTCGGGCTCGCCGAATTTTTTCAACGTGGGCAAGTGCACCGGGAACCAGGCGTAGTGCAGGAGCGATTCGAGCAGGAAGGGCGTGCGGTGCTTGAGCGTGAGCCGCAGGGTGTGCGCATCGACGGCCTGCGCACCGACCTTGGAAAAGTCGGTGAGCTTGCCGGTGTTGAACTCCTCGGCGTTGACCAGATGAAACAACTTGTAGGCGTATTCAGCTCCGAGGGATGGGGTGAGGATGCGTTTAAAGGAGCTCACGAAGTCCTGCGAGGTGAGCGGTTCGCCGTTGGACCACTTGGCGTTGGTACGCAGGTGAAAGGTGAAGGTCAGGCCGTCGTCGGAGTTCTCCCAGCGCTCGGCCATGCCGGGGGCGATGCCTCCCGTGGGTCCGTAGGTGACCAGCCCCTCCAGCAGGGCGGTGATGATCTTGTGTTCGGGGACGCCGGAGACCACATGCGGATCGAGATCCTGGGGCTCGGTGCCGTTACCGACGCGGAGGATTTTCGGGGCTTCAACGCGGTCAGGGGCCGCAGCGGAGCGATCGGCGGGGGCGGGGTTTTTCGAGCAGCCGCCAAGAACGGTGAGCAGGCAAAGGGCGGCGGCGAGGCGGGCGAGCGGACGATACGGGCGAAAGCGCATGGGGGAAAAGCGGGCGGAAAATCGGCAGCGCCAGAAAAGGTAGGTTGACGGCTAAAAGTGACGGGCTAGGTGCGGAGCGGGTGCCGCGAAGGTCGCGTCATGGGTTGGGGCGGGGCGCTTCGAGCGAGACGTATTTGTAGGGGTGGTGGTCGAGCAGGTTCGGGTACCAGCCTTGGACGGACGGGTGTTTTAAGAAAACGTGGGTGTAGGTGTAGAGCGGGATGAACGGGGCGTCGGCCACGAGCAGGGCTTCGGCTTGCTGAAACAGGTCGTGGCGCGCCTCGCCATCGGGGGTGCGGGCCGCCTGGTATAACAACTGGTCGTAGGCAGGTTTGCGCCACCCGCTCGAGTTGTTGCCGCTGTCGGCGGTCCAGACGGAAAGAAAGGTGGCCGGGTCGTTGTAGTCGCCGATCCAGGAGGAGCGGAGGATCTGAAAGTCGCCCGCGCGGCGGGCCGCCAGCACGCTTTTGCCTTCCATGTTGAGCAGGCGCACTTCAAGCCCGAGTTCCCGGCGCCACCCGGCCTGAACCGCCTCGGCGATGATGCGGTGGTTATCGGAGGTGTTGAGCAACAGTTCGAGGATTGGGGCGCCGTTGCCACCCGGGTAGCCGGCTTCGGCAAGCAGGCGACGCGCCTCATCATAGTCGGTGGCGAAGCGGGCCGCCGGGGTGTAGCCGGCGGTGCCCGGCGGGGTGAAGGCGTAGGCGGGCGTCTGGCCGCCGCAGAGGATCTTTTCGGCGATACCCGTGCGGTCCACGGACAGGGCGAGGGCGCGGCGGATTTTAGCCTCGTTGAGGAAGGGGCGGTTGGTGTTGAGCGTGTAGTAGTAGGTGCCCAAATAGGGATCGATGCGCAGCAGTTCCGGGTGGTGGGCGCGGTAGGCCGCCACCTTGGCAATCGGCAGGGCCTCGGTCAGGTGGAGCAGGCCGGAGCGGAAGGCGCGCTCCTCGGCGTTGAGGTCCTCGATCGGCAGGAAACGGATCGCGTTCAACTGCACGCGGGCGCGGTCCCAATAGGTGAGCGACTTGGACACCTCAATGTGCTGGCCGGTGCGCCATTCCTTCAGGGTGAACGGGCCGTTGCCCACAAAGGTGTCGGGGCGCGCCCAAGGGTTGCCGCGCACAGAGGGTGAGCCGCATTTTTGCAGGGTGGGCAGGTGCACGGGCCACCAGACCCAGTGCTGCAGCAGGGAGAGGAAATAAGACGCGGGATGCTCCAGGCTGATGCGCACCGTGCGGGCGTCGGGCGCGGCGAAACCCACCTGGGTGAAGTCGGTGAGCGCGCCCTTGTGGAAGGCCTCGGCGTTTTGAACGATGTAGAGCAGGCTTGCGTTGTCGGCGGCAAGCGAGGGCGTGAGCACGCGTTGCCACGAATCGAGAAAGTCGCGGGCGGTGACCGCCTCGCCGTTCGACCAATGGGCGTCAGCGCGCAGGTGGAAGGTGTAGGTAAGGCCGTCGGCCGAGAGTTCCCAGTGGGAGGCGACGCCGGGGACGGGGGCGAGGGTTTGGGGGTCTTCGGCAACCAGGCCCTCAAACAGGGCGGAGAGCACGGTGTAGTCGTTGGCCGTCGTCGCCAGATGGGGGTCGAGGTCGGCCGGCTCCGGCCCCATGCCGCGGTGGAGGGTTTTCGTTTGGTAGCCGCGCTCCACGGCGGTTTCGCGTTTGAAGCAGCCGACCAGCAGCACGAGTGAGAACAGGGTGAACAGGAGGCGGACGGGCGGACGCATGAAAGGGAATTAAGTGTGCTCGATTAAGGCGACGGCGTGGGCGGCGATGGCCAGGCCCTGGCCAATCTGGTCAACGCCTTCGTTGGTGGTGGCCTTGAGGCCGATCTGCGAAACCTCGAGCCCGGTCGAGCGGGCGAGGGCGGCCTTCATTTCGGCCAGGCGCGGGTAAATCTTGGGCGCCTCCGCGATAAGCGATGCGTCCAAATTGACGATTCGCCAGCCGCGGGTGGCCAGCTCGGCGGTCACGCGTTGCAGCAAAACCTGCGAGTCGATGTTTTTGTAAACCGGATCGGTGTTGGGGAAAAAGTGGCCGATGTCAGGCAGCGCGGCCGCGCCGAGCAGCGCGTCGCAAATGGCGTGGGTCAGGCAGTCGGCGTCGGAGTGGCCGTCCAGTCCCACGGGGGACTCGGGGAAATGCACCCCGCCGAGAATCATCGGGCGGCCGCTGAGGGTGCGGTGGATGTCGTAGCCGTGGCCAATGCGTATGTTCATAAAAGTCCAAAAGTCCCTTGGCCTGGCGCGGAAATATCAGGGGCTTTGTTGGGCGAGCAGGTACTCGAACCAAGGCAGGTCGGCGGGGGTGGTCAGCTTGGGGTTGGGCAACGTGTTCTCAAGGATGGCGACCGGGTGTTTGAGCAGTTCGACGGCGGCGGCATCATCGGTGATGCGCAGCTTTTTCTTGGCCACCTTGGCGTACGCTTCGACGATGAGGTCGCGGGCAAAAACCTGGGGGGTTTCCATCGCCCAGAGCCGGTCGCGATCGAGCGACTTGAGGTGTCCGTCGTTGCGGTGCTCTTTAATCGAATCGGTGATGCGGTGGGCGAGGACCACGGCGTCTTCGCGGAGCACGATTTTGTGCAGGGCGATGAGTTGATCGACCTGCACAAAGGGGCGGGCGCAATCGTGAATGAAAACCTTGCCGATGTCGGGGGGCAGCGCCGCGAGAGCCGCCGCCACCGAGTCCTGACGCTCCGCGCCGCCGGGCACGAAGAGGGCCGGGGTCGGCGCGTATGCGGACAGTTCCATCATCTGCTTTTGATCGCGGTAAACGATGACGTAGAAATCGGCCACGCCACTTTCGGCGAAGGTGGTCGCCGAGTGGACAAACAACGGGCGGCCGCCAAGGGGCGCGAGGATCTTGTCCTCGACGGCCCCGTTCATGCGTTGACCGCTACCTGCGGCGAGGAGAATGGCGGCGGTGCGGGGCATGGTTTTTTGGGATTGGCTTTGGGGGGATTAACGGACGGGCGAGCGGATCAGGCGGAGGCGAGGTCGGCCAAGATGGCGCGGGTGGCGGCCACCGGATCCTTGGCATTAAGAATGGGGCGACCGACGACGATGTAACTTGAGCCGGCGCGGGCGGCATCAGCAGGGGTCATGATGCGCTTCTGGTCGTCGCCACCGGCTTCTCCGGCGGGGCGGATGCCGGGAGTGACCAGTTGCACGCCCGCAGGAAGTTGGGAGCTCAGCAGGCCGACTTCGAGCGGCGAGCAAACCAGCCCGGTGAGACCGGCGGCGACCGCAAGTTGGCCGAGTCGGGTAACCTGGGCCTCAGGGGTGACGTTGATGCCGAGTTCGGCCAGGCCGGCGGC
>JBILBW010000065.1:0-15417 GCA_044353465.1 Rariglobus sp.
AGTCGGTTCTGAAAAAGGCACCTTACGACATCACCGCCAAAAACTGCCCCCGGGAAGTCGGGACGGACAACGAACGCAGGAAGTGGAGTAAACGGTACAAAAAGAAGCCGAGGAGCTTCTGGAAGTTCATGGCGGCGGCACTAAGCAGGGCATTGATGGCATTGCCCTGGGTGCCTTTCAGGCGATTGCGCTCTAATCGGTGTTCGGCCTTGAGATGTCCGATGGTCGGTTCGATGGCGGCGCGGCGTTTCATCCATTTCCAAACCCGCTTAGGGATCGTTCCCCGGCGGCGTTTATCGACGATGATCGTCTCAGTGCCCTGATGATTATTGCCCCGGTAGCCCATGTCCACATGGCCTTCTTTTACTGCATGCGGGGTGACCAACCGGCGCACTTGAGCCAGTTGCGCATCCAAGGTGTGTCCGTCATAGGGATTGCCCAATAAACTCAACGCTCCGAGTAACCACCCGCCCTTGCTGGTCGCGGCCAGGCTGACCTTGTTGCCGAACTCGTACTTTTTACCGGCCTTACCTTTGGCGATGCACGCCACCTCGGGCTCGTGCACACTGTACACTTTTTGCCCATCGCCGCGCTCTTGTGCATGGATGCGTTTGGCGGTCTCCAGTAACTTGCCGAGTAAACCTTGTGGCTGTGATTGTTGGCGTTCGATCTCGCGGATCACTCGGCCCAAATTGGTCCGGAGTTTACGAGTGCACGCCCGGGCCCGTTTCATTTGGCGAGCATGGGCGTAGCGACTCTGCGCCATGAGTAAACGCCTGCCTACCCGCTCGTAACTTTGTTTTATACTGAGCCCCTGCTTGCGGGCCGTTTTCACCAAGCGCTCGCGCGCCCGGTCGTAGAGCCGGGCGTCTGTCGGGAACCGCACCGCTTTGGTCTGCACCGTCGTGTCCACATTCACCCGCTCAATCTGCGCTGGTGTGATCACCTTCATCTTTAGTCCGGTATCAATTGTCGCCTTGAGCATCGCCTCCGCCCCAGCTTCCCCGAGTCGCTTGCGCCACCTCGTCATGCTCGAGGGATGGATCGGCAGCTCATGCTCGAAAAACTGCATCCCGCTAAAATGCTGCCAGTAGGGATTTTCCACCCACTGGGCCAGCACGACTTCGTCACTGAGATCATGCCGATACTTCAAATAATGCAGCGCCACCATCAGCCTCGTGCTCACCCCGGGCGCCCCGTTGCTCGGGTCGTACGTCTGCCCCAATTGCTCGTCGAACACGGCCCAGTTCATCTGCCGTCCCATCTTCACCAGCGCATGGCCCGCATCCACCAAACCCTCCAACTCGGTTCGGAACAGTTCCCGCTGCGCTTGGTGGACGGTGGCTTTTGGCTTCATCGTGTTTTCCCAGTTTTAGTTGGTGTGGTTAGACTTAATCAAGAAAACGGGATGCTTATTAAAACCTCAAGTAAATAACAATCAATGCCTTGTGAATTATTCAGGGCCGACTATTGAGCGTTTCGCGGCTGGGGCGGTCAGTCCTAGGCTGACCCCTCGGCGGGGTGTCGGCGGCGTCAGGTTGGCCGGAGCAACCGGTCCGCGTCATAACGTTTCACCATGTATCCACCGGACCCTTGGGGACGGGAATGGATTCTCTGGCGAACACGGGATCGTCGGCTGCGCGCATGAAGGAGGCGATCAGCGGGTCGGGGGTGAATTTGGGCAGGAGGTTGCCGGCCTCGTCGCAGAACGGGCGGCGCCACTCGATGAATTCCGCCAGCGCCGACTCGAAGTCGGCGCGCGTTTTGATGGAAATGATCCTCGCTTTGAACGGCTTGGAGGGGCCGAACCGCTTGGCGTACCACGGCGCGACTTTGCGAAACAGTTTCGCCCCCTGTTCCTCGCCGTAGAACTCGCAGTAGCGTTCGAAATGGCGGCACAGGACGCGCACCCGCTCGGCGAACGTGGGCTCGGGCAACAACTCGCCGGTGCTCAGGTAGTGGTCGGTGCGACGGAAAATCCACGGGTCGTAGAATGCGCCGCGCCCCATCGAGACTCCGTGGCAGCCGGTTTGGTCGATCATGTGTTTGGCGGCCTCGGGTGTGGTCACGTCGCCGTTGCCGATCACGGGGATGGTTTTAACAGCTTGGACCACCGAACGGATGCCGGTGAGGTTGACCTGGCCGGCAAAGCCCTGGGCCCGGGTGCGGCCGTGGACAAACACCGCGGCCACCCCGGCGTCCTCGAGCACGCGGGCCAGGTCGGGGGCGGTGAGGTTGTCGTCGTCCCAGCCGAGGCGCATCTTGGCGGTGACGGGGATTTTGACCGCGGCGATCATGCCGCGCACGAGGGCGGCGGTCTTGTCGAGTTCGGTCATCATGGCCGAGCCGCCGCCGATTTTGACGACCTTTTTCACCGGGCAGCCCATGTTGATGTCGACCGACTGGGCGCCCATTTCCTGGCACAGCACGGCGGCGTCGCGCATCTCCTCGGCGACGGAGCCAAACAGTTGAATGGCGAGCGGGCGGTCCTCCGGGCAGGAGGCGACGAGCTGGAGGGCGACGCGGTTGCGTTCGAGTAGCGAGCGTGCGTTGACCAGATCGGTGGTGGCCCAGCCCAGGCCGCCCAATTCGCGCACGGTGAGGCGCATCGGCAGATTGGTGTAGCCGGCGAGCGGCGACAGGCAAAGGTTGGATGAAAGCGTGTGCGGGCCGATGCGCATGGAGGGTCGAATAAATCATCACCTTGCGCCCCACCGCCCCCGCTACAAACGCAAAAAAGCCCGCGGGCCACCAGCCAGGCACCGCAACGGGGGGCGCAACCCGGCGGGCTTTAACATTTGGGGGTTGGCCCGCAGGGAAACGGCGGCCCAGGCTGGAGGGATGGCAACACTCAGCAGGCCGGTGCTCCTTTTTGATGGCGAATGCGGCTTATGTCAGTCGGTGGTGCGCGCGATGTTCCGGTTTGATCGACACGGCCGGTTGTGTTTCGCCCCGCTCCAGGGAAGCACCGCCCAGGGGTTTTTACGCAGCCACGGGTTGAAGACGACCGACTTTGATAGTGTCCTCTTTGTGGATGATCTGGGACGCGCGGACACGGCGTTTTATCAACGAGCGGCCGGGGTGTTGGCTGCACTCCGCGAGTTGGGCGGGGGCTGGCGTGTGCTGGCCCGGCTGTTGGCGGTCGTGCCGGTGGCCTGGCTCGACTCGGGTTACCGGCTGGTCGCCCGCTGGCGTTATCGGGTTTTCGGGCGGCAGCGGCCTGCGCCGCCAAGTAACTCGGAATGGGCGGGGCGGTTGCTCGATTAGCTCAGCGCGGCCACGGCGGCTTTGATGCGCTGGAGCGCCTCGTTCAGGGTGGCGCGGGGGCAGCCGATGTTGATGCGCACGTGGCTGCCGCGCTTGGCCCCGAAAAAGGCGCACTCGCTCAGGCCGACGCCGTGTTGTTCAAAGTGGGCGATCGGGTCGGGGAGGTTCAGCGCCTCGATGTTGATCCAGGCCAGGTAGGTCGCCTCCATCGGCGCTGCCACGTAAAGACCCGGCAGTTCGCGGGCGAGAAAATCAAGGAGGACCTCGCGGTTGCCTCGCAGGTAGGCGAGCAGGTCCTGGCGCCAGGCTTCGCTGTCGCGGTAGGCGGCTTCGCAGGCGGCGAACCCCAAGGTGGTCACCTCGGCGACGATGCCGGTGGACGCGCGGACGAAGCGCGCGCGCAGGGTGGGCGAGGGGATGATCGCAAAGGAGGTGCCCAGCCCGGGGACGTTGTAGGTTTTGCTCGGCGCCATCAGGGTGACGGTGCGTTCGGCCAGGGCCGGCGAAAGGGTGGCGGCGGGGATGTGGGTGAGCGCGGGATCGAGAAGGAGGTCGCAGTGGATTTCGTCCGAGCAGAGCACAAGGTCGTGGCGGGTGCAGAACGCGCCGAGTTGTTCGAGTTCGTCGCGCCGCCAGACCCGGGCGAGCGGGTTGTGCGGGTTACAGAGGAAAAAGAGTTTGGTCTGGGGGGTGACGGCCGCTTCGAGGGCGGCCCAGTCGATCGTCCAGCGGCCGGGCTGGGTGGTGGCGTCGAGGGCAAAGGGCACGGTGACCGAGACCCGGCCGCTGTTTTTCGGCGCGGTCATGAAGGGCGGGTAAACCGGGGTGAGGGTCATTACCTCTTCGCCGGGTTGGGCGAAGGCTTGGGCCGTGACATTGAGTCCGCAAACCAGCCCGGGCAACCAGACGATCCACGCCGGATCGATCGTCCAGCCGTAGCGGGAGGCTAGGGCGTCGGTGACGGCGGACACGGTGGCGGCGGTCGGCCGGGCGTAGCCAAAAATGCCGTGCTCGACCCGCTCGTGCAGGGCGGCGATGATCGCGGGCGAGGAGCGGAAATCCATGTCGGCCACCCAGAGCGGGAGGATGTCGCGGCCGGGGTATTTCTGCCATTTTTGCGAGTCGGTGCCGAGACGTTGCGGGACGGTGTCGAAGTCAAAACTCATGGTGGCGGAGAACACGAACCGAGGAAGGGCGGCGGGCAAACCTCAAAACGGGGCCGGATCTTTGTTTTTCAACGCCCGCGCGGAAATCGGTCTCATGCGGCCTGTCGTGGTGGGCGGGGCCGGGTCGGCTGATTCCGGCCGGAGCCGAAACGCGGCCTTGCGGGGGGCTGGGGGCGGGCTTTGTTTGGCCGGATGAAGATCGGTTTTATGGGCGGGAGTTTTGACCCCGTGCACTTCGGACACCTCCTGGCGGCCCAGGATGCGTACGAGCAGGCCGGGCTTGACCGACTAATTTGGGTGCCGGCGGCCCAGGCTCCGCTCAAGCCGGGGGTACCGCAGGCCTCGGCCGAGGCACGCTTGGCGATGGTGCGCTTGGCAGTGGCGGGTGACGCTCGGTTCGCGGTGTGCGATTACGAGGTGCGCCGGGGCGGGGTGAACTACACGATCGACACCGTGCGTTACCTGGAAACGCAGTTCCCCGGCGACACGCTGTGTTGGGTGATCGGGGCCGACCAGGCGGGGCAATTGGCTCGCTGGAGCGCGATCGGCGAGTTGGTGGAACGGGTTGAGTTCATCGCTTTGGCCCGGCCGGGCTGGGGCAGTCGGGATGTGCCGGCGATCCCGGGATTGCGGTTAAGGTGGTGCGAGGGGCATCTGGTGGAGTTGAGTTCCACCGAGGTGCGGCAGCGCGTGGCGCGCGGCTTGCCGGTCGATTACATGATTCCGCACAAGACGGTTGAGTATGTCCGCGAAAATGCCCTCTATCGGCAAAAATAACATGTCGAACACGTCCACGCCCGATTCCATTTTCACGTTGGTCCAGCAGATGGTCCGCGCCCTTGCCGACAAAAAAGCCGGCGATCTCCGAGTGCTCAAGGTGAGCGGAAAGTCCACCATCACCGATTACCTCGTGCTGGCCACCGGTACTTCCGATCCCCACCTGCGCGCGCTGCGCATCGAGGTGGAGCGGGTGCTCGACGCGGTGAAGCACCCGATCTGTGGCATGGAAGTGGGCGGTTACGGCAGCGGCTGGACGGTGGTCGACGCCTACCAGATCATGGCGCACATTTTCACCCCGGAGCAGCGTGGCAATTATGCCTTGGAGCGGCTGTGGAAGGATGCGGAAACGATCAACATCGCCAAGCTGATCGAGGAGCCCAAGCCGGTTAAGCTCGCGCCCGCTCCGGTCGTCAAAGCCGTCGCCAAGCCCGCGAGCAAAAAAGCGGTGAAAAAAGCGGTGAAGTCGGCCCCTGTGAAAAAAGCGGCCCCCGTGAAAAAAGCCGTGGCGGTCAAGAAGTCGGCGGTTGCCAAGACGGTGGTGAAGACGGTTGCCGTGAAGAAGGTTGCGGCGGTGAAAAAAACGGCGGTGAAAAAAGGGGTGGCGAAGAAAGCCGTCGTTAAGAAGGCCGTGGCGAAGAAGCGGGCTCAGTGATTCGAAGCGCCGGGGGGGCGGTTTGGGGCGCGCGCCCCGATCCTGCCCGTGCTGGGCGGCGCGACGGGCCGCGTCCAGGGCGTGGCCGCCGGGTAATCCTTATGGGCCTTTTTGCCGGCGTCTTTCAGGTCGAACGAGAACGGTTTTAGGACTGCCCTGCCCCATTCCCGGACAACCGTTCGCCGGGCGGGGTGGGGCCCCAAAACCGCGCCGGCGGCGGTTTCTAACTTGGGGGTGTTATCCCCACTTGTAGCGGGGTGTTCTGGCCTGAAATTAAATTTGCCTGTGGTGCCGCGAGCCGAGAAAGTTTAGGCAACTGCTCACGTTTGAGCCTTTCTTAAATCCTAACTTAAACCTGCTATGAAAAACCTCCGGTCCAGCAAGGGTTTTACCCTCGTCGAAATCATGATTGTGGTGGTCATCATCGGCCTGCTCGCAGCCATGGCCATCCCCGCCTTCCAAAAGGTGCGCGCCACTTCCCAAGATAAGGCTGTCACGAACAACCTGCGCCAGCTCTCCAGCGCCGCCGGCCAATACTTCCTTGAGGCAGGGGTGAGCTCGGTGGCTTCTAGTGTTCTGGTGGGTACGTCTTCCACCCAATACATTCGGGAAATCAAAGTGGTCGCGGGGGAGACCTATCCTGATGTCACCCAGGGTGTCATATTGAGTGTCACCGTTGCCGGTGCTCGTACGGTGACCTTCTCCAACTAATTGGCCCTGCGCTAAAAGCGGTAAAAAGCGGTGAAGCCTGCCCCCGTGAAGAAGCGGGCCCAGTGATTCGGCGCGCCGGGGGCCGGTTCGGGGCGTGCTCCCCGATCCTGCCCGTGCTGGGCGGCGCGAAGGGCCGCGTCCAGGGCGTGGACGCCGGGTGATTCTTAAGGGTTTTTTACCGGCCTCTTTCAGGTCGAACGAGAACGATTTGAAGGCTGCGCTAGCCCCTTCCCGGACAACCGATTCGCCGGTGTCTTGGGGCCCCAAAACCACGCTGGCGGCGGTTCCGAAATTGGGGTGTTTTCCCTACTTTGAGCGGGGTGTTCTGGCCGGAAATTAACATTGCCTGTGGTGCCTCTCGCCGAGCACTTTTAGGCAACTGCTCACATTTGAGCCTTTCTTAAATCCTAACGTAAATCTGCTATGAAAAACCTCCGGTCCAGCAAGGGTTTCACCCTCGTCGAAATCATGATTGTTGTGGTCATCATCGGCCTACTCGCTGCCATGGCCATCCCCGCCTTCCAAAAGGTGCGCGCCTCGTCCCAGGATAAGGCTGTCACAAACAACCTGCGCCAGCTCGCCGGCGCCGCCGACCAATACTTCCTTGAGGCAGGTGTGAGCTCGGTGGCTTCTAGTGTTTTGGTGGGTACGTCTTCCACCCAATACATTCGGGAAATCAAAGTGGTTGCGGGTGAGGTCTATCCTAATATCACCCAAGGTGTCGTGCTGAGTGCTACCGTTGCCGGGGCTCGTACGGTGACCTTTTCCAACTAAGTTAGGCCGTATTTGCCTGCGCCGCTCCCCCTCATCCGGGGAGCGGCTTTTTTATGGCAGTCTGCATTCCTCGGCTTTGGCTTTATGGCTAGATCCCCTGCTTGATGAACCGTTTCGCTCGTCTTTTTGCTGGGTGGCTCCCCACTGCGTCCCATGCTTCGCTTTTTTTTAATTCCTAGGCCCGTCGCCCTCCTCGGTATACTCTGTTTGCTCGTCCTGGCCCTCGGTCGATGGGTGCTGCCGGTCGACGCCGCCCTCCATGCGGTCATCTCCTTGGGCTACTGGTGGTCGCTGGCGACCGTTGTCTGTGCTGCCGTTGCCTTCTGGCGGTTGCGTCAACGGGGGGCGCCATTCGCCCGGCCGGCGGGTCTGACGGTGGTCTTGATCGTGGCCGTGACTCTCTGCTGGCACGCGCATGAATCCTTCGGGTTTAAGATTCTCGCAGATGAGAGTTTGTTGCTGGGCACCTCGCAGAACATGCATTTATGCCGGGATGTCGGTTATGGTCTCCGCGCCACCGATGTGCGCGGTCCGTTCGAGCTGCTCCAGTCGGCGCTCGATAAACGCCCGCTGCTTTACCCGTTTTTGGTCTCGGTGCTGCATGACTGGACCGGTTACCGCCCCGCGAACGCCTTTTGGCTCAACGCCGGGCTTGGGGTTGCCTTTCTCGGCTTGCTCCACGGGCTCGCCGGCAAAATCGGCCGCCATCCTTGGGCCGGCCACGTCGCCGTGCTCTTTGCCGGCGGTATCCCCCTGATTGCCCAACAGGCCGCTGGCGGGGGATTCGAGTTGCTCAACCTCACCCTGCTCACGGGGTGGTTGTGGCTAGGGATGCTATTCTTGGAAAATCCGGATGCGGTGCGACAGGACGCTTTTGTGCTCACGGCGGTGCTGCTGGCCTGCACCCGCTATGAGTCACTGCTGTATCTCGTGCCCTCTGCCCTGTTGGTGGGTTTGGCCTGGTGGCAAAGCGGGTCTGCCCGGATCACCCCGTTGACCGTACTGGCTCCCGTATTACTGCTGCCGACGCTCTGGTTGCAGCAATCCTTCGCGGCCAACCCGGGGAATTGGCAATTGCAGTTCAAGGCCGCCGATCAGCCGTTTGGGTTCCAGTACCTGGCGGATAATCTGGGGCACGCCGTCGCTCACTTTCTTTCCACCGACGGCTACCAGCCCAATTCCCCCGTCTTTGGGCTGCTGGGACTGCTCGCGCTGCCCTGCTTCCTGCTCTGGTCGCTGCGGATATGGCGGTCGCCGCGTCAGGCGGCCCCAGGGGATATGGCCTTGGCGTGGTTGTGCCTCGGGTTGTGGGGCGGCACCGCCTTGCAAATGTTTTATTTCTGGGGGCAATTCGACGACCCGGTCATTCACCGCCTGAGCTTGCCGACCCAACTGCTGCTGCTGTTGGCGGTGATCGTGGTCCTTGGCCGAATGGTCCCTTATCGGAGCTGGCTGTGGAAGGCGGCCGGGTGTGTGGCGGGCGCAGCGCTGCTGGGCTGGAGCCTGCCGGTCATGGCAAAAAATGCCTACGGGCGCATGTACACTCCGGGGCTGGCTTTCGCCTGGCGCGACCAGTTCCTGCGCCAAATTGCCGATCGGCAGGTCCTCGTCATTGATCGCGACGCCCAATTCTGGATTACCCAGAAAATCGCCGCCACGCCGATCACCCAAGCGGAATTACGCAAGGAGGGCATCGCCTTCCACCTGCGCAATCGCAGTTTCGCCGAGATCTATGTTTTCCAGTCCTTCCGGTTCGACGAAGCGACGGGAATCGAAACGGTAGTTGCGGAGGACCGGCTTAGTCCGGCCTTTGAATTGGCGCCCGTTGCCCAGCGCCGCCTGTCGATTGGGCATGTCGCCCGCATTAGCCGAGTGGTCGCAATCCATGAGGGGGACAAAGTGATCGCGCAGCCCGCCTGGCCGACGGCCACGCGTCCAGAGGTGTCCCTGCCCGCCGAACCAACCGCCGCCGCACGGACCGATTACCTCAATAACTGGATCAAGCAGTTGCCCTGAGCCCCATGCGTTCCGTGATTCCCGGTTGGCTCCGTCCTGCCGATGCCGACACCCGCCGACGGCTGCTCCTGCTGGCGCTGACCGCGCTGGCCGCGGTGCAGTTGGGCTTTCTTACCTTCACGCCAAATCAGGGCGCTCGTATTCTGGCTGCCGTCGGGTATGCGCTGATCGCGCTGACGTTTGCTGCTTGGGTTTGGGCCCTTTGGCGGCTGCGCTTTCCCTTGGCAGCAGCCCGGACTTGGGCTGCTGGCGAGGGCCGTGCCGTGCTGGCTTGGGCCGCTGGATTCACCCTGCTCGCCGTCGTCACCGCGCCCTACCGTTACAATGTCCTTTTCGACGAGGTCGTGATCCAAAGCACAGCGACCAACCTACACTGGGGGCGTGAAGTTGGGGCCATCGGCCGGGCTTACATTTATGATGGAGCCCTGCAGCTGCTTCAGCCCTACCTCGACAAGCGGCCCTATTTTTTCCCGTTTCTGGTCTCTCTCCTGCATGACCTGACCGGTTGGCGGGAGGCCAATGCGTTTGCGCTCAACACCGCCCTCCTGCCGGTCATTTTGCTTCTGACCTATGCCGGCGGACGGGCGCTGGCCGGCCATCGCGCCGGGCTGGTCGCGCTTGTTTCTCTGGGGGCGTTTTCGCTCCTGTTGATCAATGCCGCCGGGGCGGGCCTGGAGATGCTCAACCTGGCGCTGGTCCTGGGCTTGGTGGTTGGTGGCGCGGCCTACCTGGCGCGTCCGGATACCGCGCGGCTCGATTTGCTGGTGCTGACCAGCATCCTGTTGGCCAATACCCGCTACGAATCGAGTGCCTACGTTGGCTCGGCGGTGCTGATCGTGCTGCTGGGGTGGGTCCGCGCCGGGCGCCCCGTTATATCTTGGGGGGCGTTGGCGGGGCCCCTACTGCTCATTCCCTATGCGCTGCATAACCGCTACCTTTCGGCTACGCCTGCTCTTTGGGAGCTGCGCGAGGGCATCCAGCATCGCTTCTCGCTCGACTTCTTGGTGGCCAATCTGGGGGGGGCGCGGACTTTTTTCTTTAATGTCGGCCCGAATATCGGCAACTCGCTGTGGCTCACGGTGGCGGGGCTGCTCGCGTTGAGTGGGTTGGCCTACAGCGGCCTGCGTCGCCACTGGGGTTGGGGTGATTTATCGCCGGCAACGCAGGCCTGCTTGGTGGTTGCCGGCGGAGCGTGCGCCAACTTGCTGCTCTTAATGGCCTACTTCTGGGGCGATTTAAGCGACCCGATCGTTTCCCGCCTGGCGCTGCCCTTCCATGCTTTGGTTGCGCTCATGGTGGGCGGGGCGGTCGGTTTGTTGGAGCAACGCCGCCGCTGGCGGTTGGCCGGACCGGTCCTGGTGACCGCCCTAATCTGCTACGGGGTCTGGGGGGCGCGCGTCACCCAGAACCTTTTCGATATTAATATGATCGAGGCTGCCCAGCGCTGGGAACTCGGCGTGATTAACCGGCTCGCTCCCGCGGAACGGTTGGTCCTGACCGATAAAAGCCCGCTCTTCTGGTTTGCGCAGGGCATGGGCTCCAGCTCGTGCGCGCGGGCCCGTCAGAATGCCGGCGGGCTAGCCTACCACTGGCGGATCGGTTCGTTCCAGGAGATCATCGTTACCCAGCACTTCGTCCCCCTCGGCGCCGACGGTGGCTGGACGCTCGAGCCGGAGTCGCGGCTGCCGGCCGGCGTCAGGCTAGAGCCTTTGGCCGAGCGCCGCTTTGGGGCCAATTTGCAACGGGTCAGCCGGGTGATCGACGTGCTTCCGGTGACTTCGGCTGCCCCGGCGGAGCCCTCCACGGTGGAGCCCGCCCCAGTGCGTTGAGCCATGGGCCGGACTACTGCCAGGCAGCGGGTGGTAAGGTGCTGGCCGAGCGTTCCGTGTAGTCGGCGATCTCTTGCGCGCTGAGGGCAAACAGAAACGTGGTGTGATCGAGGACGCGGTCCGCGCCCCGCGCCCGCAAATAATGGCAAAGGCGCGCGGTGCGCAGTTGTTCAAAGGCGCGCCACAACGGGCTAAGGTGGGCGGGGGACAGGCCTGAGGCGGACGCGGGGGCCTGTTCCGCCATACCCCTGAAGTCGGGCTGGAGGCGCCGGAGCCGTTGGTAGTGCTGCTCCCATTCGAGCGTCCAGGGGCCGCGGAAGGGGCTGTAGATTTGCTGCAGCCGGGTGGCGCCAAACGCGTACCAGCCGGGCTTAAGGTCGTAGTAAGGGCTCAGGGCGCCCCTCCCGCCGACGTTAGTCGTGGGGACCGGCCTGAGCCCGTAGTTGGCGGGCGAGTCGTTGCCGAAATAAAACAGATAAAGTGGGTCGGAAGCCGCCGCCGGGTGCGGCCGTTGATGCCACCATTCGGCGAGCGCGGGCAGGCCCTGGCCCCAGTCGAGCGAGCTATCCCCAAGCCGCTTCCAGCCGCCCTCGGAGCCACCAGCCAAGGGGCTGAACCAGGCCAAGGGCGCCTGCCGGGACTCAAGCAGCGTGGAGGCGGCTAGCGATAGCGTGCAGAGCAGCCCGAGGGAGGTTGCCCACCGGCTTTTGACGAACTGCGCCAAGCCCCAGCCGCAGGCAATAAAGAGCGCCGGGTAAATGGGCAGCAGGTGGCGATGGCCGATGTTGAGCGAACTGCCCATCGAGATGAGCACGTACACGCTAACCAACGCGCCCAGAACGAGCAGGCTGGGACCCCGGCGTCGCCAGAGGCGCGCCCGCAGCGCAGCGGCTAGGGCGAGCACCAGACCGAGCACCAGGGCCGGGGAGGTTTTGTAGAAAAACGCGCGGGGGAAAAAGTCCCACCATCCGGTGACCGAGTAGGCTCCATCGAGAAAGGCCCCCCGGGCTTTGCTAAAGGCCAACACGTGGGTGAGGCCATAGGTGTAAGCATCGGGCAGCAGGCCGAGCTTGTGGATAAAGCCGAGGACGCTGCCAGGTAGGCCCCCTTCCGCCAGCAAGGGAGGCCACCCAACCATGAAGCCCGTGAATGGCGAAAACTCCACGTTGTCGGCTGCCTGGCGAAACCCAAAGGCGGTCCAGATGATCAGGACTGCCGCCAGCACGGCCCCGCCAGCGTTGAGCGCCAAACGGCGCAACGCCGGCCCCACCCGCGTGGCTTGGGTTTGCAGCCAGAGTGCGGAAATGAGCAGGAGGGCCGGCCCCAGTATCAATACGGAGAATTTGGCGATGGAGCACAGGCCAAAGGCCAGCGAGGCCGCCAGAACGGAGGTGGCGCTGGTCCGCTCGAGTGCGCGCCACCACAGGCCGCAGGTGACCGTCAGCCAAAAAGCCGCGCACATATCCGAGGTCGCCAGGGGTCCATGGGCCAAAAGGGCCGGCTCGGCCGCCCAGAGCGCGAGTGCCGCCAAGCCGGCCAGATCGCCGCCGAGCCGGCGCGCCCACAACAAGACCAGCAGGCCGATCGCCAGGCTCCAGAGCAGATTGGCGGCCCGGGCTTGGAGCAGGATTAGCCCAGGCGGCACTTGGCCCTCGAAGAAAAACGCATGCCCATAAGCCCAGACGTCGGAGAGGGCCCAGGCTGGGTGCGTCGTTGGCGGTAGTTTTGCCTCGGTGCCCAGGCTCGCGGCCAGCCCCTGGAGGCGTTGCGGCAGATTGCCGTTTTCCGGTTGGAGCCGGAAGTCGGCGCGTTCGTTGTAGGCCAGGCCCGCAGTGACGTGGGCCATTTCGTCGTAGGTCATGCCGGTGCGCTCGGCGACGCCGAGGGCCAACCCCAAGTGGACGGCGCAAAGGGCGCTGGCGGTGAGCGTCAAACGCCAAAAGGCCAGGGTGCGCAGGGCGTGTGGCCAGGTGAGGAGGGGGGCGTGCATGACGGGGGCGGCGGGCGAGCGTGCGGGGCGGGGGAGGCGGGTCAGCGCGGGTCGCCTTACGGCCCGGCTTTTTCCAGGACCACAATCATGCGTGAGGCGAACAGTTGGGGCGCGAGGGCGAGTCCACGCTCAAGTCCATGGGCGAGCGAGCGGGCAAAAGGGGGGCAGAGGCTGGGGCCGCGAAAACCGCCGGTGAGCAGCCAGGGCAACGCGGGATAATAGCGGAGTTCGCGCACGATTAAGCCGGTCTCCGCAAGCCGGGCCCGGTGGTTGCGATGGCCAAAGATGCGCCAGGCGTTGCCTTGGGCTGCGTAGTAGCCCAAGGCCTGCGGATCAAACCGGGTCGGGGCGAACCATTCGATCGGGGCGGACAGGGCCAGCGGTTCGTGGTGAAACAGGCCCAAGACGACGCGGCCGAGCAGGCCGGCGGCCGGCTCAAAGAGAATGATGCGGCCGCCCGGCTTGAGCACGCGGTGGAGTTCGCGCAGGGCGGTGCCGGGGTACTGCAGGTGGTGAAAGACGTCGAACAGCACCACGGCGGCCAGCGCGGCGTCGGCGTAGGAGAGGGCGAAGAGGTTCTCCTGACGATCGAGCCAGGGGTTGGCAAACAGGTCGCTGGTGATGGCGTCGGGCAGGACGGACTTCAGGTTGCCAATCCCGGAGCCACATTCGAGCACTGGCCCGGGGGGCAGGTCGGCCAGGCGAGCGGCGATCTCCCGGTAAAAGCGCCGGTACTCGGCTTGAAGCTCGGGTTTGCGCTGCCAGTGGCGGAGGTTTTCGTGGATCTCGGCGTTGTGCCGGTTGACGTCGAGCGGAGTAAGGCGCGGGGACATGCGGGAACGGGCGGGCGACTTAGAGGAATTTCAGCTTGCGGGCGGCCACCCCGAGCATGCGAAACAGCAGCAGTCCGTGGCGCCAGCGCTGGATGTTAGTCGTGCCGTAGGAGCGCTCGCGGTAACGGATCGGGATGTCGCGGATTTTCAGGTTTTGTTTGTCTGCGCCAAACAACAGATCGAAGTCCCCAAACGGGTCGAACTCGCCGAAGTAGGCGCGGTCGGCGGCGATTTTGAGGTAATGGGCGCGGGTGAGCACCTTGGTGCCGCAGAGGGTGTCCTTGACCCTTTGGCCCAGCAGCCAGGAGAACGACAGGCCGAAAAACTGGTTGGCGACCATGTTGAGGAACTGCATGGCCTTTTTGTCCATCGGGTAGACCAGGCGCGAGCCATTGGCGAACTCGGCTTTGCCGCTGGCGATGGCCTCATAGAATTTGGGCAGCTCCTCCGGCGGCATGGTCAGGTCGGCGTCGAGGATCATGAGGATGTCGCCGCTGGCGACCGCGTAGCCCTCGCGCACCGCGTTGCCCTTGCCTTTGCCGGTCTGCCGCAGGGTGGTGATCCGGCGCTGCGGGTAGGCTGCGCGCACGCGCTCGATCTCCGCCCAGGTGTGGTCGCGCGAGTGACCCTCGACGAAGATCAGTTCGGTCCACGTACCCATTTCCGGGGTACGCCGGACAGCGTCCTCGATGTTGCCGGCCTCGTTGCGCGCCGGGATGATCACGGAGACCGAGCGGGACGGACCAGCGGAGGTCGGGCGCAGCCGGGCAACGTTAAAAATAGCCAGGCAGGCGAAGGGCAGGAACGGAGCCACCCAGCGGTTGAGCAGCGGCGCGAGCAGGGGTACGGCGATGGGGCAAAGCAGGCGGGGCTGGCGTTTGATGCTTTCCCAGGTGGAAAGCTCGAGCAGGTTTTCGATGTCGAGCGAAGAAAGCCAGTTGCCGGGCGGGGCGGCGGCGCGCAGTTGGATCCATTCGCCGAGAGTAAAAAGGGGCCGCCAGAGGTTGTTGTGGAAGTTGATCAGCAGCCGGGTTTCGGCGGTGGCTACGGTGGCGAGCTGGTCGAGCAGCCGTTGCACGTCGGCCGAATGATCGAGGGTTTCGGAGAGAATAATCACCTCGAAGGTCTCGGGTAGGGCGAGCAGTTCGCCCGCTTGGACGTGGAAGTGGCCTTCGGGGATGCGGGCGCGGGCCCGGGCGATTTGGGCGGCGGACAGGTCGATGCCGGTTTTGCGGCGGGCGTTGATTTGGGCGAGCAGTTCGCCGTCGCCGCAGCCGACCTCCAGGACGGAGGCGTTGGCCGGGATAAGGCGGTTGTAATAGTGGGCCAGCAGGCGGCGGTAGCTGCGACTGGCGGCGGTGGTGGGGGCGGGGGAATGGACAAAATGAGCCTGAATGCG
>JBILBW010000169.1:0-4960 GCA_044353465.1 Rariglobus sp.
GACGAGCTGGCGGCACGGAGCATCAACTACGCCCAAGCCGTCACCCCGCATCCGTTCGGGCCGTTTGCCCGCGCCGCCTTGCTCACCGGCTTACCTTCGCCGGAAAACGGCGTTCGCGCCTACTTCGACCCGCTCCCACGTGGGGCGCGCACCATCGCCCACGAGCTCAACGACCGCGGCTACACCACGGCTTTTTTTGGCAAGTGGCACCTGGGCGCCCGCGATCCCGCCGCTCCGCTGGTCGGCGAAGTCCACGCCAAGACGATCGTGCCGGTGGAGGCGCGCGGCGGGTTCTCGTTGTGGGAGGGGTTTGAAAGCGGGTTTTTACTCAACGACCCCTGGCTACACGGCACCCGTCTACCCCGCCCCACCCGGTTTCCCGGCTATCAAAGCGACGTGATATGCGCCCGGGCGGCGGAGGGCATTGCAAATCTGCAAGCCGAGATCGCAGACCCCCAACCGGCGCGCCCGGAACGGGGGTTTCCCGAAGCAAATCCCTTGGCGCCCGGCTCAAATCCAAATTCCAAAATCGCAGACCTGAAACCTCAAGTCGCAGATCCCCAAGCGGCGTGCGGCGATTCGCGCGCTCCGGTTTCAGATTTCCAAGCACCCCTTTCCAATGCAAGCAGCCGCACCAGCCCGTGGTTTGCGGTGGTCAGTTTGGAGGCGCCGCATCCACCCTACGACGCCCCCGCAGCGGGGGTGGCGCCCCGACCGGTGCGCCTGCCGACCAACGTCCCCCGTGGCGGCGCGGTCGAGGCCAAGGCAGCCCACGAGCTGGCGGGGTATTATGCCCACATCGAGGCAACCGACCGTGCCATCGGCCGCTTGCTCGCGGCGTTGCCCGAAGCGGTGATCGTGGTGTTCACCTCGGTGCACGGCGATCTGCACGGCGCCCACGGGCTTTTTCGCAAAGGCTGGCCGCACGAGGAAAGCGTGCGCGTGCCCCTGCTGGTGCGCGGCGCGCTCGAGGCCGGCCTAGGTAGCCCCGGGCGGCGCTGCGACGCGCCGGTGTCGTTGCTCGACTTGCCGGCGATGACCCGGGCCTGGGCCGAGGGGCGCGCGTGGACGTGCGGACGGGACCGGGCGGCGATTTCCATGCCGAGCGTGGTGGCGTTGCCGCTCCAGTGCGACCGGGTGTGGTCGGGCTGGCGCTCGGCGACCCGCAAGGAAATCGTTAACGCTGACGGGACCCCTTGGCTGCAGTTCGACCTGAGCGTGGATCCCGGGGAAACACACAACCTCTGCGGGGATTAGGCGGGCCGGGTTAAGTCCCTACCCGAGCGCTTTCTCCTGCCGGGCCAGTCGACCGGGCGCCACCGCGTTTCCCTGGGTTGCGACCACGCGCTCGACTGGCCGCCCCCTGCGGGTACTACGGATTGCCCGGGGTTGTTCCGGTTCGCGGTCGGCTGCGTTTGCGGCAGCCGTCGGAGCAATATTTCACCTCTGCCCAGACCTTTTCCCATTTCTTGCGCCAACTAAACGGGCGGCCGCACACCACGCAGATTTTCTCCGGCAAATCGCACTTTTTACGTATCTTGGGCATGGGGAAAGCCGGTTAAACGTTGCCGCCAAACCAGTCTGCCGCCGCCGTGCCGGCGGCCTCGGCGTTTTTTGGTGCGCCGCCGTGGCTGCGGATTTCGCCGGCGCGCGCCTGGATCGCCTCCACCTCGGCGGGACTGAGCCGGGCGAGGTTTTTCACCTGCAAGCCCATGCGGGGGTTGCCCGCGAGGAGGCGTTCGTGGCGGATTAAGAAATCCCAGTACAGGGTGGTCACCGGGCAGGCGTCGGCGCCGGTGCGCCGGGCCGGATCAAAGCGGCAGCCGGCGCACGCGTTGCTCATCCGGTCGATGTAATTACCCGTCGCCACGTAGGGTTTGGAGGCCATCAGCCCGCCGTCGGCGTATTGCGACATACCCAGGGTGTTAGGCAACTCCACCCACTCGACCGCGTCGACGTAAGCGCCCAGGTACCAGGCGCAGATTTCCTGCGGCCGCACCCCCAGCAGCAGCGAGTACAGGCCGGTGACCATCAGGCGCTGGATGTGGTGGGCGTAACCGTGCTGGAGGGTCTGGCCGATGGCATCGCGCAAGCAGGCCATTTCCGTTTTCCCGGTCCAATAAAACCCCGGCAAGGGCTGGTCGGCCACCAGAGCGTTGAGTTCGCCGTAGGCGGGCATTTTCAGCCAATAAACCCCGCGCACATACTCGCGCCAACCGAGGATCTGGCGGATAAATCCCTCGGCGTTGGCCAAGCTGACCCGGCCGGCCCGGTAGGCCTGTTCGGCCGCTCGGATCACCGTGCGGGGGTCGAGCAGCTTGAGGTTCATCGCCGCCGAAAGACGCGAATGGTAAAGCCATGGCTCTCCAGTCCAGATAGCATCTTGATACTGGCCAAACGAAGCGAGGCGGTGGGCAATAAAGTCGTCCAGGGCCCGTTGCGCCTCCGCGGGCGTGACCGGCCAGTCGAAGCTTGCCAGGCTGCCGGCATGGCGGGCGAAACGCGTCGCCACTAGGGTGAGCACCTCGGCGGTGATGGCGTCGGGCGGGAACGCCACCGGTGCGGGCAACCGGCCGGGGCCGCCTTTGGGAAAACTGCCGCGGTTGTCGTGGTCAAAGTTCCACTCGCCGCCCTCCGGCTCGTTGTCGGCGGTGAGCAACACGCCGTGCAGCCGGCGCATTTCCCGGTAAAAGAACTCCATCCGCAGCTGCTTGCGCCCGGCCGCGTGCTGGCGGAAGCGGTCGAGCGGGCAGAGAAAATGCCGGTCTGGGCGGATCTCAAACGGCAGGCCGAGGGCGGCGGCGGCCGTTTCCAGCGCCTGGCGCACCCGGTGTTCCCCGGGTTCGGTGACGATCAGCCGTTCGGGGCGGTGGAGGCGGGCGGCGCGGGCCAGCTCGCCGGCGAGGGACTGGGTGTTGCCCGCTTCATCGAGTTTGGCGTAGTGGACCGTGATGCCTTGCCCGCGCAGCGCCTCACTATGGTGGCGCATGGCGGCGAGGAACATCGCGATGCGCGGCAGGGTCGAGGGCACGTGTTCGGATTCCTCCGCGACCTCGGCCATCCAGACCGCGTCGTGGGCGGGGTCGAAGCCGTCGAATGCGGAGGAATCGGCGTTGAGTTGGTCGCCGAGAACCAGAACGAGGGAGCGCATGGAAAGTGACGAAGGGCGGGGCTTTGGCGGGTCGTGGGCGGTGAAGGTAGGTCGCGACGGTAAGTACATTCCGCCCGTTGTCACCCGCGCGGCCCAAAAATCCGCGCGAGGACCGCGGGGGCGATCAGGCCGACTGGGAGACCGCGAGCAATAAGCCAAGGCGGCCGATCCAGAGGGCGGTGCGCACGTGGTTGAGGCGGTTAAGGCGGGTGATGTCGGCAGGCTCGGGCGCGGCTTGTAAGCGGTTGTGCACCGGCACCAGGAACCCAAAGGTGAGCGCCCAGATGAGGATCACGACAGTAGCCCCTGTCCAGTTCGCAGGCGAGCTCGGCGCTGCCAGGCACGCCCAAGCGGCCAGGCCCGCCTCAGCCACCATCAGCGGGCCGGCCACGAAGCCTATGCTGCGCACATAGGCGGCATGGTAGGCGCGAAAGGGCGCAGTGCCGAGGGCGGTGAAGAGGTGGCGGAAATGCCCATAAACCGCGAACTGCACGGTCCAGCACAGGCCGGTGAGGGCGGCGGTCACGGTCAGTTGAAGTAAAAGCCAGGGTGGGTTCATCCGCATGGGTTGAACGGGAAAGCGGGCCGGGAGCGACCCGATTGTTGCAGCTGACGTTGGCCCCAGCCCGCGGGCTCCGCCGCCGGTTGGTGCCGCTTCACCCCTGTTGGCGCCTCAGTAAACCCGCGCTCCCGCCGGGGTGAAGCGGCCGCTCCCCGCCCTCAGGTTTGTCCTTCCGGCCAGGGGGCATCAGGGGGGGCGGTCGGGGGCCACGAAAAAGCCCCGACCGGTGGGTCGGGGCTTTCGATGTCCGCCTAGGCGTTTACTGACAGGCTTCGCATTCGCCGCCGTTGCGCATCGCTTCGATGCTGCAGGCGTTTTTTTGCTCGGCGGTGAAGACCTTGGCCTGAGCTGGGAGCTGGGCGCTATTAGCTTTCAGCTCGGCATGGCTGCCGCCGACGTCGCCGCTGTTTTGGCCGCCCATGGAGCCTTCGCTCACGGCGCCGCGCATTTCCTTTTTCACACCGACGGTCGCCTTCTCGATATTGGAGGCGCCGAGCGTGCGCAGATAATAAGTCGTCTTCAGGCCCACGTGCCAGGCTTGGCGGTACATGTGGCTGAGCGTCTTCAGGTCGGGCGTCTTCAGCCAGAGGTTCACCGACTGGGCCTGATCGATCCACTTCTGGCGGCGGGCGGCCGCTTCCAGCACCCACTTAAAGTCGATGTCGAAGGCGGTCAGGTACTTGATCTTCAGGTCGACCGGGATCGCCTCGATGTCCTTCAGGTCGCCGTCGAAGTACTTCAGGTTGTCGATCATCTCCTGGTTCCACAGCCCGCGCGACTTGAGGTCTTTTACGAGGAACGGATTGAGGACGATGAACTCGCCGGAGAGGTTCGATTTAACGAACAGGTTCTTGTAGGTCGGCTCGATGCACGGCGAGGTGGCGGTGATATTGGAGATCGTCGCGGTCGGGGCGATGGCCAGCACGTTGCTGTTACGCATGCCGTGTTGGGCGATCTTGGCGCGCAGGGGCGCCCAATCCATCCGGCCGCCGCGGGGCACTTCGACGGTCACGCCGCGCTCTTTTTCCAGCAGGTCAATGGTGTCCTGGGGGAGGAGGCCGCGGTCCCACTTGGAGCCCTTGTAACTGCTGTAGGTGCCGCGTTCGGCGGCGAGGTCGGAGCTGGCCTCGTAGGCGTAGTAGGCGATCGCCTCCATGGCCTCGTCGTTGAACTCGACGGCCTCGGGCGAGGCGAAGGCGTGGCCGCGCAGGTAGAGCGCGTGGGCCAGGCCCATCACGCCCAGACCG
>JBILBW010000005.1:0-48404 GCA_044353465.1 Rariglobus sp.
CTGGCTCAATTTCGTCGGACCGGTCCCGGCTTGTTGGGCGGCGGCTGCTGTGGCACCGGCGGTCGGGGCGGGGGTCACTGCGGGGGTGGGTTGCCGGAGCTTGAGGATGATTAAGGCGGCGTTGGCGACCAGCGAGGCGGCGCAAACCAGGGGGAGGAGTTTTTTCATGTCGTGAAATCGCGGCGGATCTGAGTGCGGCGTTTTGGTCCCGGCAACGTTTTAGGCGTCGGCTGGTGGGGTAAACCGGCCGAGGCGCAGGAAGGCGCTGATGCGGTTCACGGCGCCGGGTTCATCGCGTCGAGTACGATCCTGGGAGTGAGTAACTCGGGCAGTACCACCGGCGCCGGGTTGCCGGGCAGGTAAACGAGGTTAAAGGGCACCGCGCTGCGGTTCCACTTGGCCAGTTCGGCGGTGATGCGTGGATCGGCGTCGGTCCAGTCGCCGCGTAGGGTCACCACTCCGCGCTCTCGGAAGGTTCTGAGCACTTCGGCGGAGCCGAATACCACCGTCTTGTTTGTCTGGCAGGTGAAGCACCAGCGGGCGGTGAAATCGACGAATACCGGCTTGCCGTCGGCCACCGCCGCAGCCACCGCCTGGGGACTCCAGGGTTGCCACACGATCGCCGAGGGCGCGGGCGGGCGCGGCCAGCCCAAACCGAGGCCAAGCCCGAGCAGGAGCAGGCCGCCGAACACGCCAAGACGGGCGCGCGCCGGGGTGGCGCCGAAGGTGGCGTAGCGGCCGTACAACCAGGTCGCCAGGGCGATCACGGTCAGGCCCAGCATGACGGCGAGCAGGGCGGTGTCATCCGCTTTGAGTTGCCCGGCCAGCACCCAAATCAAGTAGCCGACCGTCGCGTACAGCGGGAAGGCCATGACCTGCTTGAAGGTTTCCATCCACACGCCGGGGCGGGGCAGCAGTTTAACCGCCTGCGGAAAGATCGAGAGCAGCAGGTAGGGCAGCGCCAGTCCGGCCGCAATGGCGGTGAACACCGCGAAGGACTCCACCACCGGCAAGGCCAGGGCCGCCCCGAGAGCGGGGGCCAGAAACGGCGCGCTGCACGGGGTCGCCACCACCGTGGCGAGCACACCGGTGAAAAACGAACCGGTGAAGCCGCCCTGGGTTTGCAAGCCGGCGCCCACCCCGGTGGCGCGCAACCCGAACTCAAACACCCCGCTCATGCTCAGCGCGAACACCAGCATCACCGCCGCCAAGGCAAACACGAAGCCGGGTGACTGGAGTTGAAAGCCCCAGCCGAGTTGGTCGCCGCCGGCCCGCAACACGGCCAGCGCGCCCGCGAGACCCCAGAAGGAGAGTAACACCCCGCCGGCGAACGCCAGGCCGTGCAGGGTGACCTTGCGGCGATCGGCGCCCGCCTGGTTGACGAAGCCGAGGATTTTTATCCCCAAGACCGGAAAGACGCAGGGCATCAGGTTGAGGATCAGCCCGCCCACAAACGCCAGGGCCAGGGTCGCTAGCAGGCTTTGCACCGGCACCGCCGCCTCGGGCGTGGCCCGGGTGACGCTGAAGCCGCCCTTCGCGGGCGAGTTCAACCCGGCGCTGGAGGCCGTTTCGATCGGGGCTTCGATGCGGATGCCGGTGGGGGTGGTTTCGCCCTCAATGCGGAGCACGCCGCGCAGGTGGGTGGGCGGGGTGGCGAGCTCGGGGGTCACGGCCAAATCGAGACTCAGCCATTCACCGGCGGCGGGGGCGTTGGCGCCGCTTCCGGTGGCGACCGGCGCGGCGGGCCGCACGATCTGGGGTTGGTCGTAGGCGATGGCGTCGTCGTTGGAGAAAAACCACGGGTTGTTGACGGGCGGTAGCGCAGGGCGGGCCGCGCCGGTGCCGGTGAGGTGCAGGGTGAGGGTGTCGCCCCGGCGGGTGGCGCGGGCGGACAGGCCGGGGACTTCGCGGGGCAGGGCTGCAAGGGTGGCGGCGATTGCGGCCTCGTGCTGCGGGTCGGCGGCGGGCGGGGAGGCGAGGACCGGCAGCGTGAGCGCGACCGCGGCTTTGCCGGGCACGCAGGTTTCCGCGCACATCAGCCAGCTGGCTTCGGCCGCGAGGGTGACGCTGCTGCCGGGGGCGAGGTCGGCGGGCGGGGTCAAGGTGACGGGAAGGTAAACGGTGCCCTCGTAACCGTTCCCCGCAATGAGGCCCTGGGGGTCGCGAATGAGCTTGGGCAGGGGCCATTGAATCGGGGCGGCGGTCCAGCCGGCAGGCAGTTGCCAGCTCAGCTGGGTGGGGAGCCCGGTGCCGGGGTTGAGCCAATAGGTGTGCCAGGGCGCCTCGTGGACCAAGCGCAACGCCACGGTGAGCGGCCGGCCGGGTTGGACCGACTGGTCGGCGGCGGTGAGCGTCGCTGACACTTGGGCGCTGGCTGCGGGGCCAACCCAGAGGCCGAGCAGTCCGAGAAAAAAGAGGGCGAGGGTGCGAGGGGAGGGGAGGAGCATCGGGTGGGCGGACGTTAAGGGCTGAGCGGGGTCTGGGCGGCGGGGGCTTTCGGGCTGCGCTTTGGCGCGGTGACCGAGCCGCTAACCAGATTGGCCAGGAGCAGGGTATAAAAGCACAGGACGATGTTTTGCAGCGGGAGTTGGAGCGGGGTGGGCAGAGCGTAAATGATGATCACCAGCGGTAGCCAAACGCCAAGGTTGGCGAAGAGCAGCGGCAGCACCCGGCGGGCGTACCAGCGGGGCTGGCAAAAATCCTCTCGAAGGCGCTCAAGGCTGGCGCCCTGGCGGTACCAGTAATAAAAGACTGCGGTGGAGGGCATGGCCCAAAAGGGGCAAAAGATGAATTGGTCGATCGCGGTTTTGGCGGCCACTGTGCCCACGTTGACACCATCGCCGAGGCTCCACGCCAGAAAGCTATACCACAGGCTCACCTCGATTCCCTTGTAAGCCCAAAAGGCGGTGAACACGCCGCCTTCGCGCCAGCTGATCTGGTCGCGGGTGGCTGGGTTGGCTTTGAGGTAAAGCAGGGGCAACAAGCCGCCGAACAGTCCGGTCGAGAGGATGGCGAAAGACAGCCCCATTTGACTGCGCACTTCGCTGAGTCGGGCGAGTAGCGCGTGGGTGGGACCGTGCCAATAGTACCCGATCACCACCGCGAGGGCGAAGGCTTGCAGCACGAGTCCGGGCACCAGGTTGGCGCGGGCGCTACGCAGGCCGGCTTTCCAGGGAGCTTCTTCAACGGGTGAGAGGGCGGGCATAAAGTCCAGGTAACGTGCCGCCCGCCCGATCCGCGAGCGAGCGGGAAGTGGCTGGGCGTGGAGCTCCAGCTCAGCATCGGAATCGGGAATGGGAACCGAGAACTATAAGGATTGCCGGACTGCCCGACTCGGCGACACAGCTCGATCCCTCGAGGAGGTCAGCGGCTTGATTTCTTAAGCGTTCTCGTGCTGAAGCTAACGTCGATGCCCCACGCCGGGCTGGAGCTTGGCGCTCCCGTTTTATTCCGTCTCTGCAAACCGGCAAAGGGCATGCACCGCGATGCCCTCGGCGGCCAGTTTAGCCGATCCGCCCAGCTCCGGCAGATCGATCACCGCCGCCACGCCCACCACCTCGGCCCCAAGTGAACGGATCAGTTTCGCCGTGGCCAGCACCGTGCCGCCGGTGGCGATGAGGTCGTCGACAATCAGCACGCGCTCGCCGGGCTTGCAGGCGTCGGTATGGATTTCGATCGAAGCCTGGCCGTACTCCAAGGCGTAGTCCGCACCGACCGTGCGGAAGGGCAGTTTGCCCTTCTTGCGCACCAGCATGAACGGTTTGTGCAGTTGGTAGGCCAGCGCGCCGCCAAGGATGAAGCCGCGCGCGTCCACCGCCGCCAGCAGGTTCACCCCTAGCCGGGTCGCATCCAGCGAAAAACTCTCCACCAGCACGCGGAAGGCTTCCGGATCTTGAAACAGGGTGGTGACGTCGCGGAAATTGATGCCCGCATGGGGCCAGTTGCGGACCGTGCGAATGCGCGCCTTCAGGTAGGATTCGGTGTCGGGGTGGGCCATGGGTAATTGTTAACCGTGGCAAGACTCGGGCGGGAGGCGAGCTTGCGCGCGCGGGCTCGGGTTGGCCTGCGGGCTCGGGCTCCAGACCGCACGGAGTCAACCCGCCTTAAGGGTTTCGAATGGCCGGCCGGCGTGGGGGTAATCCTTAGCCGCCGGCAGGCTCGCGCGTTGCCTCCGGCCTGGGCCGCCAGCATGGTGGCGCGATGCACCTCGATTTCACCACGCTTTCTCCTCGTGATGCCTACAACTGGATGGCCGACACCATCACTCCGCGCCCAATCGCCTGGGTCTCCACGATTTCGCCGGACGGGCGGACCAATCTCGCGCCCTTTTCCTTTTTCAACGGCATCACCGGCAACCCGCCCACCCTGATGTTTTCCGCGGTCAACAACCGCTCGGGCGAGAAAAAGGACACCGTGCGCAACATCGAGGCGACCGGGCAGTTTGTGGTCAATCTGGTGTCCCACGTCCTCACCGAAAAAATGAACGCGTGCGCGGCGTTGCTGCCTTACGGCGAAAGCGAGTTTGAGAAATTCGGCATCGCCGCGGTCGCTTCGACCCAAGTGCGCCCGCCGCGGGTGGCGGAGGCGCCGGTGGCCTTCGAGTGCCGGTTGCATTCGATCGTGCCGATGGGCGAGGGGGCGGGGGCGGCCAGCGTGGTGTTTGGCCGCATTGTGGCCGCGTATGTGAGCGATGCCGTGCTCGGCGCCGGCGGTACGATTGATCCGACGTTGCTCGATACGGTGGGCCGGCTGGGTGGGGAAAACTACGTGACCACCCGCGACCGGTTTACCCTCAAGCGTCCTGACCGGCGCTGAGTGCAGCCTGCTGGCTCGTGCAACTCAGGCCACTGAAACCGACTCCGCCGGCCCGCTATGCGTTCTGCGCAAAACACCTAGCGCGATCGCGAAGCCAGTTCCGATTTCGCGTTTGGAAACGCTAAAACCATTCAGCAGCGGGGTGGGGCGCCTTGGGGTGGGCGTCTACAAACCGCGGCCCGGCTCAATTCAACAACCCTTACGCCTCGCCCAGATCCATGGCGTCGGCGAGCGCGGCATAGCCGTTGGTGGGGATGATAAACGGATCCATAATCTGATCGCTGCGCACGGGTGTTTTCGCCGCGCTAACCGCCGGATTCAAGGCAGCCGTCGGCGTGGTGGTGCCGGGAGCCCTGGCTGCATCGACCACGGCGTTCACGATCACGGGTGCGGCTTCGACCACGCGCTCTGCCGCCACCTCAATTGCCCCGGCAACGCTCTCGGTGGCCATCACCACCGGGGCGATTGGCGCCTCAAGGTCGGTGATCGGTGCCGCAAGGGATTCCTCAATGGGCTCCGGGGTGAGCGGAGTCGGCGCGGGCACCGCGATCGCGGCGACCGTGACCGGCGCGGCGGCTGCCTTCTCGGCGAGGAGGTGCAACTGGTTGACCAGTCGGGCGAGGGCCGACTCGACTTCCGCCAAGCGGTCGGTCAGGGCGGTGGTGGTGGCACCTAGGCGCACTTCGGCCTCGGACACCCGGCGCTCGACCACGGCCGCCAGTTGGGCCGGGGCGGCCGCCAGCTCGGCGGCCAACTCTTGACGGGCCGCCCGCGCCTGCTCGGCCGCGACCGGGAACTCGGCCAGCGCGGCTGCGATCGCCGGTCCTTGTGCCCTCACGCTGGCGTCGAGACGGGCGAACTCCTGCAGGCCGGTTTTAACGGTCGCAGCCGCTGCGCTGACGCTGGCCACCTCGGCGTTCACGCGGGTGAGTTGGTCGGCGAGGGTGCCCAGTTGGTCAGCTAGGGCCACCTCGCGCGCGGTCAGTGCCGACTCATGGGTGGCGGTCTGCGCCTGGTGGGTGGTCAGTGCGGAAAGTTGGCCGGTGAGTGTGGCCAGTTGGGCGGCGAAGGCGTTTTCGCGCGTGGCGAGTGCGGAGGCGTGCTCGCTGGCCTGCGCGGCTTGGGCGGTCTGCGCGGCCAGGGCTGCTGCTTGGCCGGCGAGTTGCTTGCCAAGTTCCGCCGCCCGGACCGACTCTTGCTCGGCGGCGCGCTCGGTGCGGGCCTGGGCCTGCTGCTCGATTTCGGTTAATTTTTGGGTGAGCGCCGCGGCGGTTTCCTCAAAAGCGGCGGGCAGGCGTTCGGCGGCGGCAAGGCTGCGGCCGGCCAGATCGGCGGCATCCTGCAAGCCGGTGGCGGCGGCTGCCCACTGGGTGCCCCAGCGCGAAGCGTGCGCATTGGAGGAGTTGACCAACTCGGCGAGCTCGCGCTGGCGCTCGGCGAGGGCGGCTTCACGTTGGTGGGCGTCGTTGAGCACGAACGGCAGCACCGCCAGAACCGCGCCCAGGCCCACGCACACCACCACTGCGAGCAAGGGCCCGCCGGTGAGTTCGCCGTTGGTGCCCCAGGCGATCAGCCCGGCCGTGAGCAACAACCCGGCATCGGCGGCGATAAAGGGCAAAACCGACAACGGGCGCTGGGAAAGGGAAGTGCTCATGCGACGTTAAGGAAAGTAAGGGCGGCATCATCGTTCCGCTCCCGGCTGATTTTCAAGGGTGAAGGCAGGGGGAGTAGGTCGAAAGGGGGGCGCCGCCCTGCCGTCTGCCGTCGTGGGTGCTGAGCAGAGCGGGCGTCTGCGCTTCGTCGCCGCGGTTCCGATCCCGCTGAGCGTTTCAACCGGTCTTGGCCGTTTTCAGATTGGCCGCGATGAAGTCCAGAATCTCGTCGCGCCCGCTGCGGGTGGTCGAGGAGGTGGCGAAAAACGGCGGCTGCTCGGGCACGAATTCGCCGATCGCCTTCCGGAACAGCGCGATGTTCGACTGAGTGGCGGAGTGCGACTGCTTGTCGGTCTTGGTGAACACCAGCGAGTAGGGCGCGCCGGCGGTCACCACCCAGCGCACGAACTCCAGGTCGATCGCCTGCGGGCTCAGGCGCGAGTCGATCAGGACAAAGAGGTGGCGGAGGTTTTCGCGCTCCTCGATGAAGTCGGCCACCGCCTCGTTGAAATCGGCGCGCTGCTCCTTGGCGACCTTGGCGTAACCGTAGCCGGGGAAGTCCACCAGACACCAGTTAGCGTTCACCCGGAAGAAGTTGATCAGCTTGGTTTTGCCGGGCGCGTCGGAGGCCTTGGCCAGGCGGTTGTTTTCGGTTAGCAGGTTGATCAGCGAGGACTTGCCGACGTTGGAGCGGCCGATGAAGGCGAACTCGGGCAGGGTCCAGCGCGGGCTCGTCGCGAGGGTTTGGGCGCTGATCTCGAAGACAGCCGTTTTGATTTTCATGAGGCGCAGTCCGACGCGGTCCGCCGGCTATTTCAAGCTCCGCGACCCGGCGCCTGCACAAAGTACTTCGCACCCGCCGAAAACTCGCCCTTACTCGCCGGTTTTCATCGTCCATCATGTCGCGCCTCAACTTCACCCTCGAAAAAACCGCCCCCGGCTCCAAGGCCCGCGCCGCCCGGTTCACCACCCTCCATGGCGAGGTGCGCACACCTGTGTTCATGCCCGTGGGCACCCAGGCCACGGTTAAGTCCCAGACCATCGATACGCTCAAGGGCGCCGGCTCCAGCGTTCTTTTGGCCAACACCTACCACCTGCTCCTGCGCCCCGGCCCCGAGGTGTTTAAGAAATTCGGCGGCATCCACCGCTTTATGAGCTGGGAGGGGCCGGTGCTGACCGACTCGGGCGGATTCCAAATTTTTTCCCTGCCGCACTCGCGGGCGATGGACGAAGACGGCGCCAAGTTCAAAAGCTACGTCGACGGCACAGTGCATAACCTCACGCCCGAACTGAGCATCTCGATGCAGCGCGCCATCGGCAGCGACATCATGATGGTGCTCGACCAGTGCATCCCGTCGACTGCGCCCTACGACCAGGCCGAGGCGGCCATGCACCTTACGCACCGCTGGGCCGAGCGGTCGCTGAGCGCCCGCGGCGACTCGCCCCAGGCTATGTTCGGTATCGTTCAAGGCGCCTGCCATCCCGAGCTGCGCAAACAAAGCGCCGCCTACCTGCGCGCGCGCCCCTTCGACGGCCTGGCCATCGGCGGCCTCGCGGTCGGCGAGACCCACGCCCAGCGCTACGAGTTCACCCACCTCGTCACCGAGCACCTCCCGGATAACCTGCCGCGTTACCTCATGGGCGTGGGCACGCCGATCGACATCCTCGAGGCGGTGAACAGCGGCGTGGACATGTTTGACTGCATCATCCCGACGCAGCTCGCCCAGCGCGGCACCGCCTTCAGTTCGCACGGCAAGATGCACATCGCCCGCACCGTGTATAAATTTCAACAGGGCCCGCTCGACGCGCGCTGCGGTTGCCCGACCTGCCTGCGCTACGAGCGCGGCTACCTCCATCACCTCGTCAAAACGGGCGAAAACCTCGGTTGGCACCTGCTCGGCCAGCACAACATCTGGTTTTACCACCAGCTCATGCGCGAAATTCGCGAGGCCATTCTCACCGGCACTTGGCTCGACTTCTACGAGCGCAAACGCCTCGACCTGGTCCGCACCGACGAGGACAACCCCACCGTGCCGGAGAAAAAACCCAAGGCCGAACGCGCCCCGCAGCTGGGCGACTACGTGATCCACACGTCCGAAAAAGGCTTTTCGAGTATTCGCCAGCTCAGCTCCGGGGAAATCATGCACTCGGTGAATCGTCCCGAGGACGAGGCGCAAGCCCTCTACATTGACCAATCGTATCTAGCTGCCCGGCTCCTGAAGCGCGGGGCCGAAGACACCGCCGAGCTGGTGCTTTGGGACGTAGGCCTCGGCGCGGCGCACAACGCCATGGCGGCGCTGCGCTGCTTCGAAAAGGTGCTGGCCGAGCACGGGCCGGCGGCGGTGCGACCGCTGCGCATTGAGAGTTTCGAGTGCGACCTCGACCCGCTTAAGCTGGCGGCCAAGCACCCGCATCAGTTCCCCCACTTGCGCCACGGCGCCCCCTACCGCCTGCTGGAAAACGGCAGCTGGGCGCACGCCTCGGGGTTGCTCACCTGGGAGCTGCGCCAGGGCGATTTTTTGAGGGTTATCGAAACGAGTCCCGCGCCCGACGTGATTTTCTACGACCCGTTTTCGGCGAAAACCGACACGGGGCTGTGGACGGCTGCGGTGTTTGCGCGGATTGCTCGCCAGTGCGGAGGCAAGGCGGCGGAGCTGTATACGTATTCGAATTCTACGGCGGTGCGGGTGGCGTTGTTGACTGCGGGATTCTGTGTGGCGGAAGGGGTGGGCACGGGGCCGAAGGCGACGACCACGATCGGGTTTACGCAACTCGAGTCGATCGCCAGCCATCCGCTCGCGCCGAAGGCGCTGGGTGAAGCGTGGCTGGTGCGCTGGCGGCGCAGCGGTTCTAAGTTCCCCGCTAATTTACCTGAATCAGAACAGGCTGGCTTCGCCGCGCAGATCGAAGGCAACCGGCAGTTCAAACCCTTGTCCCACTTAAACTCATGATACCGGTCTACGTTTTTGACACCAAGCCCTACGACCGCGAACCGCTTCAGCGCGCCTCGGCCGGCCTTGGAATTGAGTGGCGTTTTATGGAGTGCCGGCTTTCGGCCGAAACGGTGTCGGCGGCCCGCGGCGCGCACACCGTCTGTACTTTTGTCAACGACCGGCTCGATCGGCCGTGTCTTGCGGCCCTCGCAGCTCTGGGGGTGAAGCATATCGCGTTACGCTGTGCCGGCTTCAATAGCGTCGATCTCCCTGCGGCTCGGGAGTTCGGCTTGGCGGTTACACGCGTGCCGGCCTACTCGCCCTACGCCGTGGCCGAGCATGCGATCGCCCTGCTGCTCGCCCTTAATCGAAAAATCCCCCGTGCGAACAACCGGGTGCATGATCTTAACTTTTCGATCAATGGGCTGGTTGGCATCGACCTTCACGGCAAGACCGCCGGCATTTACGGCACGGGTAAAATCGGCCGGGTGACCGCGCAAATCCTGCGCGGGTTTGGCATGCGGGTTCTGGCTTTCGATTTGTTTCCGTCTGTCGATTGGGCGCAGCACTACGGAGTGGAGTACACGGATGCGCAGACCCTCATCCGCGAGGCCGCCGTGATCTCCTTGCACACGCCGCTTACCCCTGAGACGCACCACCTGATCCGCCGGGAAACCCTAGAGCTGATGAAGCCGGGGGCTTTTTTGATCAATGTCAGCCGGGGGGCGCTAATTGACAGCAGTGCGCTGATTAACGCCCTCAAATCGGGCCGGCTGGGTGGGGTCGGTCTGGATGTTTATGAGGAGGAGGAAGGCGTTTTTTTCGAGGATTTCTCCGGCCAGATTTTGCAGGATGACGTACTGGCCCGCTTGCTGACATTCCCCAACGTTCTCATCACGGCCCACCAAGCGTTTTTGACCCAAGAAGCTCTGGCCGAAATCGCCCGGGTCACGGTGACTAATATTCACGCCATGGGACAGGGGCAGCCGTTCTTGGCCGAGACCGCGTTGCATCAAACTTGAACTCCGATGGTGGAGTCGATGTGACGACGCAACCTGCGGGGTGACCGAAGGCGCAGGCTTCGCCTATTTCTTAACCGGAACGTGGGCGGCCTGCCGCAGGACCTCGCTCTTGGAAATCTTCAGGCCGTGGGCCACTTTATTGACCCGCACCGCTTCGGCCGGACTCAGGACGGTGACGCGCTCGGTGCCGTCGCGATCGACCCACTCGACGTGGTGGGGCTTTTGACGCGAGGTTTTGACTAGGTCGGTGAGAAAACTGAGTTCGTCTTCAGGCAGAGTGAGCATGGGCCGGAATTGACCGGCAGATTCCCCCTAGGTCAACGCCGCACGTTTTCGAGGTAAGGCGACCTTAACGGTAAAAAACCCGATGGATCATGCTTTCCACGAGAGCGGCGGGGTGTTGTCGGGAAGGCACGGCCCGGGTGGCGGAGGCGCTCCAGGTTTTCAGTCAGGTCATTGACCGCCCGCGCGGGCAGATCGTGAACTGCCGCACCCTGCTCAAAGAGATGGTGACTGACATTGCCGCGTTGCTGTCCTTGCTGCGCGATCTTGAGGACCTGGTGTTGCAATTCGATGCCCAGGCTGACGGACCGCAGCTGATTGAGGCGTGGAAACGCGGCCCATTTTAAGGGCAATGCCGTTAAGGCATGTTGAGGATGCTGAGGTTAAGGGGGCCGGAAAAGGAGAGTTGGTTGGTTTTTCTGGGCCAAGGGCTGACCGGTTGACGACGGACGCGAGGACACGAGCGGGCTCGTCGCTAAGGAAGCAGTGCGCGACGTTGCACGGACTCGAAGTAGTGTTGGCAGAGAGTGGCTGCCAGTGAAGGGGAGCGCTGGGCTTGGACCCACGCGAAGCTTTGCCAGAGTTGTTGGGTGAGCTGAAGCACCTTCAAGAAGCTGACCCGCAAGGTGGGCACGCCAAGGCGTTCGCCAGCGGCCATACGCACCCGGGTGATAGCCGCCATCGCGAGTACTACGGCCATGACCTCTTGGAGCGCAGTTTCCAGAGTATGGCTGTTGAGCAACACCGCCGAGCGTACATCAAGTTTGAGCTCCCGATACGCCACCTCATGCTCCCAACGTTTGGCGTAATTTTGAGCCAGTTCTAGCGCCGGATACTGTTGATGATCAATGAGACTGGTCCACAGCCTCACCTCGCTACGCTTGCCGTCCCGCCCCACGACGACGAAGCGGATTTCGCGCATACGCAACTCTACGCGCTTCGTGCGTTTACTCAACTTGTCCGTGGATTTAACTACCGCCTCAACCAACGCACTGCCATCGCTCAAGCGCTCAAGGATCCGCGTCTTGAGGTTTTTACGCACTCGCGCCAGCCACTCGACCCGGCGCCCGGCCCATGATTGAGTTGCTTGATAAAGACCGGCAGGGGTGCCAAAACCGCGGTCAATGATGAGCAGGGATTGATCGCCAACGCTTGCCCAGAGCTTCTTTGCCAACGTGACCTCGCCCGTGCTGGCCGGTGCGGCCACCACAGCGAGTGGGTTATGCAGACACAGCTCCATGAGCGTGACGACATGGAGCTTCGCAAACGCCGCCGTGAGCCTGCGACTGGCTGCTTTGGGTAGGGCAGCCATCAGAGCGGATGTATTGCTCACGCTACATTGGGTGCCGTCCACTCCAACCAGTCTCAATCCCTGGTAAAATGCCTCGGGGTGCGCAACTGGATCGGCCATGGGCCGCAGCGCCGTCGCCGCGATTTGCTCAAACAAACACAGCGGCAGCCCTTGGCGTCGTTGGCTGAAAGCGGAGTCGCTCATCCCGGTCTCGTGCAGCGAACGGGCATTTTTCGCCAAGCTGCCCGATGGTTGGAGCTGATGGTAAACCAAGCCTGTAACCACCTGCGCCGCAGTTAATTTTGGTGTAGTCCGGGTCTGTGGCGCATGCCTTTGACAGACCTTATCGAGCTGCTCCGGCGTTATCATCTCACCAAAAATAGAACTGAACGTTGTGACGTCAGGTTGGGCTTGGGGTACTTGGGTAATGTTCACACTCACGATACCCCTGACGCCCTGAAAAATCCACCAAGCTGCTCATGCCTTACAGGCATTGGGCTTTAACAGGATCCTTTTTCGCGTGACTTTTGCGCGGCAACTTCAGCTTGCCCCCACCCGCCGCAGCCATCCCTACACCCCGGGCCGTGACAAGTTCACCCCCTGGCTCTTCGCCCAACGTTGGACTTCTTCGGCCCGCTTCCATCGGCCCTCCTTGAGCCCTTCAATCAACCCGGCTTCAGCGCTCGGGGTCACTTGGGTGCTACCCGCTTTCGCGCCCCCTCTGGGCTTGTTCTTGAGCCCCTGCACTTCCTCTTTGCGGAAACGTCCGATCCACTCGATCACCCGACTGCGTGCCATCCCCGTCAACTCCGCAATCTCCTCCAGGCTATGCTGTCCAATATACGCCAACCTCACGGCCATCAACCTGGCCTTTGGCAATCCTGCCTGCTCCTCCCCGGCCAACAGCGCCTTCACCTCTTTTCGCCCCTGCTCATCCACCAACTTGATTTTCGGTTTCATTGCTTTCAGCTAAAGCAGCAATCATTCCTATAGACCCGCTTTGATGAATAAACAGTATGAGACCTCAGTTACTTGGCCGTGGGATCGACCATGCGGCCCATAAACAGGATGGCGTCGGTCTTGACGTCACGAATGAGGAACAGGAAGGGATGGTCGGCGCGGAATTCCGGGATAAACGGCACCATGGGAGGCGGTCCTGAGGCTCTTCCCATCCTCTTAATACCCGTAGCTGCAGCGGCCTCGGTGCCCTTCTCGTTTACTTCGACGAAGGTTTTGTGGATAACAACACTGACGAAGATCGGTTCCGGCCCCGGTTCGAACATTCCGTCGAACTGCGCGGAAGGCTGGAAGGCTCGCTTCATGCCCAGGGATTCGAGCGTCTTGCGCATCCGGTCATAGGTCATCTCCAGCTTGAACTTAGGGATGTGGACTTGCACATCCCGACGTTGCAGCTTGCCCATCCAGGCATGCAGCGTATCGCGGTTCAGACTCGCCTCGAGCTTCGCCAGGCCATCGACGTCAAGCGGCAAGAGGATGACCATGGACAGGTCTCCGCCCTTATAGGGCAGTTCGACCACATGGATTCCGCCGGCACCCGGATAGGCGATCTCAGGATCCAGTTTCTCCCTTAACGCCCGTTCGAGGGGTGTCGGGAAGAGGCTACCGTCCGCTTGGAAGGCACCATATTTTACGGCGAATTTTTCGCGCATCATAGGTACGCCCACCAGTGAGTTTGCCGGCACCCAGAAGTCCTCGGTCTTGGTCCGCGTGGCATCGAAGGGGTCCAGCCACTCGCCCTTAAAATAGAGGGCGTTGGCCAGCACCAGGCGCGTCTGCGTCGTGATGGAACCGGTGGGGAACAGGTCCTTGATCCGCCCCTTGGTCCGCTCCTCGACCCAGCCGTTGATCTGCAGGCGCGCCGGTTCACTTCTTGTGATGAAATCCACCGGGTTCACGCTGCCCGTCCCATAAAAACGGGCCAGGGTGTCCGCGTAGGATTCCAGGACGGGACGAGTCTTCTCGCTCCAAATGGCATTGGCCGTCCGCAGTTCGTACGGATCACCCTTTGCAAACAGCGCATTCAGTTCCGACGCAGCCGATTTAGCTTTCTCTTTCAGGTCATGGGCCTCCTTCCAGTTTCCACTCGATACGCCCTTTTGGTGCAGTTCGTTCACCAGGCGATTGGCGTTGTCCAGTTCCTTGCGCAACGCCGCGATGCGGTCGCGCTGCGCTTGCGGTACCGGCTTGGGATTGAAGCGGGTGTTCAGCTTGGCCATGCCGGCGTGGACGCGGGCCATGTTCCAGGGGGTGGCTTCGGAGCCAGCCACGCGTGCTGCCGCAGGATAGCATAGCGTCCGGCCCATCTGTTCGGCGGTCTCGCCCCGGGCGCCCTCGGCGAGCATCGCCAGGGCAGTGGACATCGAGAAGGGCGAATAAAACAGATTTTTGCCGCTCTGTTCCTTGGCCAGTTGCGTATGGAGCTTGATGGCGAAGGCGTTGTTCGCTTTCACGGCGGGATTGGCCCAGTCCACGCTCGGCGTGTCCTTGGGAGTCTGGTTGGTACCTGCCACCGGAGGAGGTCCCGGGATATTGCGGTCCGCACCGAACGCGAAGGGCGGGGCTATGGCGCCGGCAATCACGGCGATGAGGAGAGAAGCCTTAATCGTCATAGGAATTGTTTCAGGAATGGTGCGGGGGAAAGATGACATGGGGTATGAGGGGTGACATGAAACGAGGGTTACTTGGCGGGGGCGGGTTGTTGCGGCGGGGTGATATCTCGCAAGGTATTGGCGTTGCCATCTTCACCGAAGCTCACCGCTCGGCCGCTTTCGACCTTGTTAAGCCAGGACATGCCCTTCTTGAGGTGGCGGCGTCAAGCGGCTAGTGCACTGTTTTTATGTATAATCTCCTGAAAAACTTGGACTGGAGATTGACCGTCAAGTACGACGCAAGGCCGGTTATTGAGTCTCCACTCGGCTTTGGATATCTGGCCTTTGGTGACGGTATTAAAGTCGATGCCCCGCTGAAAATAGGGTCGGGGCGTTACGCGGATACATCCACGGCCAACTTTCACGTTTTTACCCCGGGTTTTGGTTTATGTATTCTTGTAACGGCCCGACCCCCCTAGCCCGACTCCCAGGTCAACGCCGCACCTTTTAACCCACGCCAGCGGCCGTTTAACTCTTCACCACTTCACGGTAGGCGCGAGGCGACTGACCGGTGATTTTTCGAAAAAAGCGCGAAAAATAAAACGGGTCCACCCAGCCCACCGCCGCCGCCACCTCGTTGACCCGCAGTTCGGTCGTGTCGAGCAGTTGGCAGGCGCGCTGGATTTTTAAGCGTAAGAAGTGGTCAACCGGCGGATACCCGGTCGCCCGCCTGAATAGGTCGCTGTAGTGCGGTACCGACAGCCCCGCCGCCGCAGCCAGCGAGGCCAGATCGGCCCGCGCGGCGAGGTTGTCGCTCATCCAGGCCAGGCTGGCCGTGACCGCTTCGCCGGCACTGGTTGGGCGCCCCATCCGCTGGGCTCGCTCCAGCTCGGTGAGCACCAGCCGCAACTGGGCCACTGCGGAAAGCAGGTTCGGCTGGGTGTAACCTTGTTCCAGTCCCCCGTAGATCCGTGCCAAGTCCATCGTTTCCGTCCCGCTGCGCGGAACTGTCAGCACCGTCACCTCGGTCGCCGCCCCCAGCAAAGCGGCGAAGGCAACCGACGCCCGGCCTTGGAAGTGCACCCACTGAATCGACCACGGCGTCGCCTCATCGGCCCCGTAGGCGTGGGGAAGGGCGGCCGGGATCAGCAGCCACTGCCCCGCCCCCAGTTCCTGGCGGACCCGGGTACGCACCCAGCCCTCGCCGCTCACCACCCGGATCAACACGCAATCGGTCAATCCTCGCTCCCGCTCGACCAAATGGCCAGTGGCTTTGGGGAAAAAGCCGGCGGCCGTTGGAAACAGGTCCGCTAGCAGTGCGCTGCGCTGCGCCATCTGAATGATCGGCCCGGGTAACACCACCAGGTGCTGCCCAGGAAACCCCTCCCGCTTCCGCTTGGTGGAAACGGCTAAATGAGCGGGTGGGTTCTTCATTAGATTGTTTAGGTTTATCGCTGGGGAGCCTTCCGTTTTTCAAGAGCGAAATTCATGGCTTCCAATCCAGCGCCACACCCCCTTTTTCTCACACTTGTTCAGGTCAGTTTTGGTCAATCATGAAGCAACGGGGATTAGAGGGTGGTTTGATCTTGTGGCCCTGAGCGTGAGCTTAGGTTTATTCTGCTGATCTACCTGGTCTTTTTAACCATAAGATAATCCAGCTCTATCCGAACATGCTCCATTACCAACCAGCCCCAAATCGGGCATACTGTGGACACTATGACAACCCCCGCTGTTACCGTCCGCCGTGAACCGATCGTGCTGCCGACTTACGAGCCGTTGCCCGCCGATAAGAACCCGATGTTTTTGGAAAAACGCGTCTACCAGGGTAGCAGCGGCGCGGTTTACCCGCTGCCTTTCTACGACCGCATCGCCGAAACGCGTACCGAGCGCACGTGGGACGCCGTCTGGCTGGAAAGCGATTTCCTCCGTGTGATGGTTCTGCCGGAGATCGGCGGGCGCATTCATGTCGGCCAGGACAAGACCAACGGCTACGACTTTTTCTACCGCCAGGACGTGATCAAACCCGCCTTGGTCGGCCTGGCCGGCCCGTGGATTTCCGGTGGGGTGGAGTTCAACTGGCCGCAACACCACCGCCCTGCGACCTTCATGCCGGTGGACATCGAAATCGAGTCCCACCCCGACGGCAGTAAAACGATCTGGTGCAGCGACCATGATCCGATGGTCCGCATGAAGGGCATGCACGGCATCTGCCTGCACCCGGATTCCTCGGCCATCGAGTTAAAGGTGCGCGCCTACAACCGCACCCCGTTTGTGCAAACCTTCCTCTGGTGGGCCAACGTCGCCACCCGCGTGCACCAAGCCTACCAGAGCTTTTTCCCGCCTGACGTCTCCTACGTGGCCGACCACGCCCGCCGCTCGATGAGCGAGTATCCGCTCTGCCAAGACCGCTACTACGGGGTCGACTACGGCAGCCGCGCCAAGACCGGCGTACCCACAAGCGAGGCCCCTGCGCATTTCGTCCCACCCGCCAGCGGCGGCAAAACCCCGGTCGATTACGCCCCCAACGACCTCTCGTTTTATGCCAACATCCCCGTGCCCACCTCCTACATGTGCATGGGCTCGCAGGAGGACTTTTTCGGCGGCTACGACCATGCGGCCCAAGCCGGCGTCGTCCACGTCGCCAACCACCACATTTCCCCCGGTAAAAAGCAGTGGACTTGGGGTAACCACGAGTTCGGTTACGCCTGGGACCGCAGCCTCACCGACGCCGATGCCCAAGGTGAATTCGCTCCCTACATCGAAATCATGGCCGGGGTCTACACCGACAACCAACCCGATTTCGCCTACCTCATGCCCGGCGAAACCAAGACGTGGAGCCAGTACTGGTATCCGATCCAAAAGATCGGCCCGGCCCAGCACGCCAATCTCGACGCCGCCGTCAGCCTGCTCGTCCAGGGCAACCAGGCGCGCGCGGGCGTGGCGGTGACCCGCGCCTTCCCCCAGGCTCGGATCGCCCTGCTCGCCAAGGGCAAAACCCTTGCCTCCTTCACCCGTGATCTGGCCCCCGGCGCCAGCTTTGTTGAAACCATCGCCTTGCCCAAAGCCGCCACGGCCGAGACCCTGCGACTGGTCGTATGTGCTCAAAACGGTGACGAACTGATCGCCTTCGCCCCCAAGTCGCGCGCCCCGGCCGTAGTCCCCCCGGCCGCCACCGAGCCGGACCTGCCCGCCGAGATCGAGAGTGTGGACGAACTCTACATCACCGGCCTGCACCTGGAACAATACCGCCACGCCACCCGCGGCGCCGACGCCTACTGGCGCGAGGCCCTGCGGCGCGACGCCGGCGACGCCCGTTGCAACAACGCCCTGGGCCGCTGGCACCTCAAACGCGGCGAATTCACCGCGGCGGAAAGCTGTTTCCGTAAGGCCATCGAGCGCCTCACCCGGCGCAACTCCAACCCCTACGACGGCGAACCCCACTACAACCTCGGCCTGACCCTGCGATACCTCGGCCGCGACGACGAAGCTTACGCCGCTTTCTACAAGGCGACCTGGAACCAGGCTTGGCAGTCGGCCGGTTACCACGCGATCGCCGAGCTGGATTGCCGCAAACAAGCCTGGACCACCGCCCTTGACCACCTGGCGCGTTCCCTACGGCTCAACACCGACAACCTGCGCGCCCGCAACCTCCAGGCCATGGTGCTAAAAAAACTCGGCCGCGTCACCGAGGCCGAAGCGGTGATCGCCGGCACCCGCGCCCTCGACCCGCTCGACGGCTGGTCGCGTCACCTGGCTGGCACGTCTCTGCCCGCTGATACCCAGACCCGCTTCGACTTCGTACTCGATTACGCCCGCTCCGGCTTTTTCACCGAGGCGCTCGCCCTGCTCGACACCGACACCGTATCGGCCGGCACCGCAGCGCTGGTGAGTTATTACCGCGGCTGGTTGCACGAACAGCTTGGCCAGGCCAAACCGGCCCTCGCTCATTACCTTGCCGCCGCCAAGGCCTCGCCCGACTATTGTTTTCCCGCCCGCCTCGAAGAAATCCTCATCTTGGAAGCCGCCCTGCGCGCCAATCCCGGCGATGCCCGTGCGCCGTATTATTTGGGCAACTTGTTTTACGACCGCCGCCGCCACGCTGAGGCCATCCGCCTGTGGGAACGCGCGTCGCGGCTCGATCCGTCGTTCTCCATCGTCTGGCGCAACCTCGGTATCGGCTATTTTAATATCTCCCAAAAACCCGCCGCCGCCCGCAGCGCCTACGAAAAGGCTTTCCGCGCTAACCCGCAGGACGCCCGCCTGCTCTACGAGCGCGACCAACTCTGGAAACGCCTGGGCGAATCCCCGTCCAAGCGGCTCAAGGAACTGTCCCGGCACCCGGCGCTGGTTGCCCAGCGCGACGACCTCTCGGTGGAGATCTGCGCCCTCTTCAACCAAACCGGCCGCACCGCCGAGGCGGCCAAGCTCCTCGCCGCGCGCAAATTCCAGCCGTGGGAAGGCGGCGAAGGCCAGGCCCTCGGCCAGCACGTGCGCTCCGAGCTCGCCCTCGGCCGCGCAGCGCTCGCCCGCCGGGAGTTCACCTGCGCGGTGAAGCATTTCCAGCTTGCCCTCACCTCGCCTGAAAACCTCAGCGAGGCCAAGCACCTGTTGGCCAATCAGAGCGACATCCATTTGTGGCTCGGCATGGCCTTGGATAAAATTGGCGACGCCGCCGGCGCGAAACGCCACTGGCAGGAGGCCGCTAACTTCCGCGGTGATTTCCAGGACATGGCGGTACGCGCTTTTTCCGAGATGACCTACTACTCGGCGCTGGCTTGGCAGAAGCTCGGCCAGAAAGCCAAGGCCACCCAGTTGCTGCGCGAACTGCTGGCCTACGCCAAGCAGGTGCAGAAAACCCAGGCCAAGATCGACTACTTCGCCACCTCGCTGCCGACCATGCTGCTCTTTAACGAAGACCTGCAATTCCGCCAGGAAACCGGCGCCCTGTTCCTGCAGGCGCAGGCCCAGCTCGGGCTCGGCCAAAAAGCCGCCGCCCGCCGCCTGCTCGCCACCGTCCTCGCCCGCGACCCCAACCACGCCCTCGCTGCCGACCTGGTCGGTGAACTGTCCGCATGAAAACCCCCAAACTCCTGAGCCGCCTCGAAAACGGCTTCGAGGTCATCGGCCTGGCCAATGACGAGGTTGCCGTGGAGATCGTGCCCGAGCTCGGAGCGCGTGTGCTCTCCCTGCTCGATCGCCGCACCCACGAAGAATGGATGTGGCGGCCCTCCGATGCCCGGCCGCTCGCCCGCCACCCGCTGGGGCTGGCCTTCGAGCATTCATCGCTTGCCGGCGCCGACGAGTGTCTGCCAACCATCGATCCCTGCGTCTGGGAAAATCGCGAGTTGCCCGACCACGGTGAATGCTGGGCGTCGGCCTGGACGGTGGACGCCGACGCGTTCGCTGCCGGCCGGCTCCGGACCTCGCTCGATTTGCCCCGTTCTCCCCTGCGCCTCGAACGCACGATCACGCTCCACGGCCCCCATGTGCACCTCGCTTACCGGCTGACCTCGCGCTCTGACCGCCCCGAGCACTGGCTTTGGGCCTTTCATCCGTTGTATCCGATGTGCCCCGGCGACCGTTTGGAATTGCCCGGCAACACCCCCGCGCCGGAGTGCGCTCCCGGAGGTAGTGCCAAGGCGTTTTTTCCGGCCACCGAGGGCCGCGTTGCGCTGATCCGCGCCAACGGATCCCGACTGACCACCACTTGGTCGCCCGCCGAATTACCTTGGTTGGCCGTCTGGATCACGCGTGGCGAGTGGCATGGCCACCACCATCTCGCGCTCGAACCGACCGTCGCCCCCGCTAACACGCCCGATCACTCGGCAGTCCCGCTGCTTGCCCCTGGCACTAACGCCGAGTGGTCGATCAGTCTCACCCTATCCGCTTAATCTCAGCGCCCCTGCCTCAACCTCCTCCTCGCTCCCCGCCTCGGCTTCAGCCGTGATCTACAAACCCGGTTACATCTGGCTCATCTCCATCGTCGCCGCCCTCGGCGGTCTGCTCTTCGCCTGGTCCAGCAGTTAGCGCGCTAATCGTTTGCTTGGTCGGCCCCCTGCCACTGGGGTTTTATGCGACCGCCTCGGCCGCAAACGCCTGCGGATTGCCTTTTGGCATGCAGTGGCGGGTTTGTCTTCTCGGTTGGTGATTGCTGCCCGTTCCCGTTTCCCACTGCCGTTTATGACGCGGTTACCGAGTTATCTTTTAACGATCAGTGGGACGCTTTCTACGCGAATTCTCGCGGCCCATTTTCCGCCGGTCACTTGACCCCTCCACGGTTCCTTATCGCTAGCGGGTCCCGCTTCGCACGGTCACGAAAGTTCCAAACCTCCACACCCGGCAAAACGGGATGCTCGGATGGATCGTCTTCAAGAGGGTTGTTGCCTTGAGTTCATTCCTCGGAAGCCCGTCGCCTAAACCAGCACCCGGGCCCCTTGGGTCGAGTAGTCCACGAAGGTGGTCTGAATGGCGGCGTGGACGCCGGAGATTTTCATCTGCACATCGTCGAGGAATTCATGCAGGCCGTCGGCGATAACGGTGAGCACGTCGATTTGCTCGAGTTCGGTGCGCAGCTCGCTCAGCAGGCGCGCGGGCGGGTTGTTATCGTGGTGATTGCCGGCTGCGGTGATCTGTCTGAGGGCCTGGTCGGCTTCGGAGATCGAAAATAGGATGCTGCGGGGGAAGACGGGGTCGCGCAGCAGGTAGTCGACGACTCGCTCCAGGTTGAGCTGGCCTCGGCGCGAACGCCGGAAGGCCTCAAAGGCCGAGCAGGAGCGCAACACCGAGGCCCATTGCACCATGTCGAGGGCCGAGCCGACCGCGTTGGCGTCAGGCAACAGCATGTAGTATTTAACGTCGAGGATACGCGAGGTGTTGTCGGCGCGTTCGAGGTGGCGCCCCAGCTGGAAAAACCACCACAGGTCGGTGCGAGGGATCATCGAGTCGGCCACGCCGAACAGCAGCTGGATCTGGGTTTTCACCCGGCTCAGGTACTCTGCCGAGCCCAACTGCGCGTAGCGGGCGAAGTCGTCGCTTTTGAGCTTCAGATAAAAGGTGTTGAGCGTTTCCCAGACGTCACCGCTGAGCTGGTCGCGGATGCAGCGCGCGTTTTCGCGGGCGAAGGCGATGCAGGAGATCAGCGAGCTGGGGTTGCGCTTGTCGAAGAGCATAAACTCGATGACGGCGCGTTCGGTCACGTCCTCGCCGTAGAGTTCGAAGAACTTGTCCTCGTCGCCAGTGACGTAAACGAGAGGCTCCCAGGACTTGGGGTCATCTGCGGCCTGGCGCGATTGCAAGTCGAGAACGAGCTGCGCGTTCACATCAACGATGCGAGCGGTGTTTTCGGCGCGCTCAAGGTAGCGGGCCATCCAGTAGACGAGATTTGCGACGCGGGAAAGCATGGTGGTTAAACGATGATTTTTTCGGCTGCGGGCGCGGTCGGGTTGGCTTGATCATCGCTGAGCACCCAGGTGTCCTTGGAGCCCCCGCCTTGGGAGGAGTTGACCACCAGGCTGCCTTTGCGCAAAGCGACTCGGGTAAGGCCGCCGGGCATGATTTTGATCGTCTCGCCGTTGAGGATGTAGGGGCGGAAATCGATGTGGCGCCCCTCGATGGTGCCGCCCTCGCAAACGCTGGGGCAGCGGGACAGGCCGATGGTCGGCTGGGCGATGAAGTTGCGCGGGTGCGCGATGATCTTGGCGCGGAATTCCTCGATTTGCGCCCGGGTGCTGTGCGGGCCCACCAGCATGCCGTAACCGCCGGCTTCGTTGACGCTTTTCACCACCAGCTTGGGCAGGTTGGCGAGGATGTAGCCCAGTTCGGTTTCGTTGCCGGAGAGAAAGGTCTCGATGTTGGGCAGGATCGGATCCTCGCCGAGGTAGAACTTGATCATCTTCGGCACGTAATAATACACCGCCTTGTCGTCCGCCACCCCGGTGCCGATCGGGTTGCACAGGGCGACGTTGCCTTTGCGATAGGCTTCGAAGAGCCCCGGCACCCCGAGCAGCGAGTCCTTGCGGAAAACGGTCGGGTCGAGGAAGTCGTCGTCAATGCGCCGGTAGATCACGTGGACCGGGGCCAAGCCGTCGGTGCGGCGCATGTAAACCCGGTCGTTTTCGACCACCAGGTCGCCACCTTCGACGATCTCAATGCCCATTTGGCGGGCCAGGAAACTGTGCTCAAAATAGGCGGAGTTAAACACCCCGGGGGTGAGCAAGACCACGGTGGGCTCGGGCACGTGCTCGGGTGCGAGGTGGACGAGCAGGTTGAGCAGGTCGTTGGTGTAGTTTTCCACCGGGCGCACGCGGTAGTCGCGCAGCAGGTTCGGGAACACCCGTTTCATCACCTGGCGGTTTTCGAGCACGTAGCTTACTCCCGAAGGCGTTCGCAGGTTGTCTTCCAGGACCGAGTACAGCCCGGCCTCGTCACGGATCATGTCGGAGCCGTTGATGTGGACGTAGAGGTCGCGGGCGATTTTGCAGCCGACCAGTTCCTGGCGGAAATTTTTCGAGGTCTCGACCATCTCGCGGGGCATGATGCCCTCGGTGAGGATGCGCTGCGGGCCGTAGATGTCGGCGAGGAACAAGTTGAGCGCCTGCATGCGCTGGATCAGACCGCGCTCCAGATGAGCCCATTCATGGGCGGGTATGATGCGGGGTAGCAGGTCGAAGGGGAAAATCTTCTCCGTGCCGGCGTTGTCGGAATAGACCGTAAAGGTGACACCGCGGTCGATGAACGTCTGGTCGGCGGTGCGCTGACGGGCCATCAATTCCCCCATGTTGCCCAGCAGGCCGAACCGCTCCTGCAAACGCTGGTAGTGCGGGTGTGCTTGCCCGGGGGCAGCAAACATCTCGTCGTAGAATTTACCGTGTTCGTAGTTAGCGAAAAGATCGGCCATTGGTGGGCGGGTGAGGGAGGTCAATCCGCTTTGAGGGCGGAGGGTTCGGAGGGTTGAGCTGCGGTGGGGGCGTCGGGTTTGGACCAAAGGTAGCTTTGCTTCATTGCAAGTTCCGCGCCGTTTACCCCGAGAATGCGAAGTTTCCAAGCGGCGGGGCGATCTTTCGGGCTGGGCCAGTCCTTGCCGGTCAGGCCTAAGCGAATGAGGTGGCTGCCTTTGGGCAGGGAAACGGCAAAACTTTCAACGCGGGCTTCGGCCGAGGCCGGAGTGATGATCTCGAGCACCACCCAAGCGAGATCGATGGGCGCCTCGGCTTGGGTGCGGAGGTTAAAATAAAAACCGTCACGCGACTTGGGTTGGGTACGCAAGAGGGTGGCGTCTCGGGTGTTTTCATTGCCGTCGAAATATTCCGAAATTCGGGCGAAGGAATCGGCGGGCATGTATTCGGGCAGGATACGGACAAGTTTGACGCCGCTGGCCGAGACCGAGGCGCAACCGAGGGTGAAGGTGAGAAGAAGGGCGGGTAAACGCATGCGAGGGATCTAGGCGGCGGGCGGGGGCAGCGCAAGACCGGTTGCAGTTTATATGCCAAAAGCGGGAGGGGCGGGCCACCGGCCGGTGAGGCCACCGCGCAGGGCCGATTTGCCGTTTGGGGCCGGTGAAAGGGCACGTAAGCAATCCAGCCTTAGGTCGCGAAAAACGCCCCGGGCGCGCCCCGAAGCGACGGTTAAGGCGCGGCCTTGAAGGAGACACCGGCCAATGCCGCCCGGACAGGGAGGGGGCTTTGGCGACGTTAACCAAGTCCCGCGGCCCTTGGGCGCCGACGCCGCTCACAAGAGCAATAGGCGCAGGTCGGCGCTGGGGGCGGTGCGTGCCGCGGCCAGGTCGCGGATGTAGCCGAGCGCCTCCGCGTACTCACGCTCACGGCGCGGGGTGGCGCGTTTTTCCGGCGGGAGCAGCGCGGGGCGCAGGTTGGTCACCAGCAATGTGGATTCGCGGAAGGGCGCGAGGCGCTTCAGGCCGGTCATCAACTCGGCGCGGGCAAATAGCGGGGTCGCCGAGGTGATCGTGCTCAGCGCATCCCAGTGGAAAAAACCGTGGCGGGGTTGGTCGGCGAAAAACGTCTCCAGCAGGCGCGCGGCTGCCGTATTGAAGGCCACGTCGTAGGTGGCGGCAAACTCAGGGTGGGCCTGGGTTTGCGTCTCAAGCTCCGTCAGGCTGAAGGTAATGGCGCCCTTGATCTGCTCCGCCAGATAGAGGTCGTGGCCCGTGACGTGGGCAAACAGCGCGTTAATGAAATGCAGGCGGCGCAGCTCGTCGCGGGCGGGCGCGGCCATCAGGCGGACGCGCCGGGCTTTTTGTCCAGCGCGTTGATCTCAAGCATGAATTCGGAGACGTCGCGGAATTCCTTATACACGCTGGCGAAGCGCACATAGGCGACCTCGTCGATTTTGCGCAGCCGACTCATGACCGCGTCACCGATGGCGCGCGAAGGGATGTCGGTGTCGTACTGGGCCTCGAGGGCGTCGACCACATCCTCGACGAGCATGCCGAGTTGCTCGGCGTCGACGGGACGTTTTTGGCAGGCGGCGCGCACCGAGCGGATGAGCTTTTCGCGGTCAAAATCCTCGCGGCGGCCGTCGCGTTTGATCACCACGATGCCCTCGCGCACGATGAACTCGGTGGTGGTGAAGCGGTGGCCGCATTCCAGGCACTCGCGGCGGCGGCGGATCGAACTGCCCTCTTTGCTGATGCGGGAGTCGATGACTTTGTCGTCGATGGAAGTGCACTTGGGGCAACGCATGGCCGTGGTCGGGAGGGGGGGGAACTCAGTTAAGAGTGAGGAAGTTTTCCAGAATCTTCATGCCGCCGACGGTGGCGATGGACTCGGGGTGGAATTGCACGCCCCAGATCGGCAGGGTTTTGTGGCGCAGGCCCATGATTTCACCTTCGGCGGTGTCGGCGGTGATCTCCAAGCAATCGGGCAGGGTGGAGCGCTCGACGAGTAGCGAATGGTAGCGGGTGGCGGCGAAGCCCTGCGGCATGCCTTTGAACAGGTCGGTGTCCTTGTGCTGGATCGGCGAGGTTTTGCCATGCATCAGGCGGTCGGCGCGGATCACCCGGCCGCCGAAATAATGACCGATCGACTGGTGGCCGAGGCACACCCCAAAGATGGGCTTCTTGCCGGCGAACGCGCTGATCATGTCGAGCGAGACGCCGGCTTCGGCGGGCGAGCAGGGCCCGGGGGAGATGAGGATGCGGTCGGGGTTGAGCGCGAGGGCCTCGGCGACGGTGATCTCGTTGTTGCGAAATACCCGCTGGGTTACGCCCAACTGACCGAAGTATTGGACGAGGTTGAAGGTGAACGAATCGTAGTTGTCGATGACGAGCAGCACGGTGAGATTTTTTGGCAGTATCCTCGCGGGTTGACACGGGGGTCAAGCGCGGCGGTAGGTTGGGTGCAATGCCCGACCATTTTCAACTGCTCAAAACCGACACCCTCACGGCGGCCCGGCGCGGCCGGTTGCGCACCCGGCATGGGCTGATTGAGACCCCCATTTTTATGCCGGTGGGCACCCAAGGCACGGTCAAATCGCTCACGCCCGCCCACCTGCGCGAAATCGGCTCGCAGATCATTTTGGGTAACACCTACCACCTGAACTTGCGCCCAACCAGCGAGCTGATCCGCGACCTCGGCGGGCTGCACCGGTTCATGGGCTGGGACGGCCCGATCCTCACCGACAGCGGCGGCTTCCAGGTGTTTTCCTTGGCCAAGCTGCGCAAGATGCACGACGACGGCGTGGAGTTTCAGTCCCACCTCGACGGCAAAAAACTTTTCCTTGGTCCGCGCGAGGTCATGTCGATCCAGCAAAACCTCGGCAGCGACATCGCCATGGTGATCGACGAGTGTCCGCCGTGGCCCTGTGAGCGCGATGCCACCGCCGAGGCCTGCGCGCGCTCCCTGCGCTGGGCCGCCCAGTGCAAACAGATTGCCACCGAAAGCGGTTGGCTGGCGGCGGGCCACCACCTGTTCGCCATCGTCCAGGGCTCGACTTACGACGACTTGCGCCGCGAGGCCGCCGAGTCGTTGGCGGCGCTGGATTTTCCCGGGTACGCGGTGGGCGGGGTCAGCGTGGGCGAGCCCGAGCCTGAGATGCTCAAACAAGTGGGCGCGACCACGCCGTTTATGCCGGCGGACAAGCCCCGTTACACCATGGGCTTGGGAACGCCCCCGCAGTTGTTAAAAATGGTCGCCCTCGGGGTGGACATGTTCGACTGCGTGCTGCCCTCCCGCGTCGCCCGCAACGGCCTGGTCTTCACCCCCGATGGCCCGCTCAACCTGCGTAACGAAAAGTTCCGTACGGACCCGCGTCCGATCAGCGATGAGGTGGTGAATTACACGACCCAGTTCTCGCGGGCCTACCTGCGGCACCTGACGGTGGCGGGCGAGATCCTGGCCTGCACGCTCTGCACGTTGCACAACCTTCATTTCTACCTCGATTTGATGGCGCAGGCCCGCGCCCACATTGAGGCTGGCGATTACGGCACCTGGCACCGCGCTTGGGTTGAGCGCTACGAGGCGGGGGCTGCGGCGCGGGTGGTGGGTTAAGGCGTAGTGCCCCGCGCTACTGTTCACCGACTTTGGTTTCGACTTCGGCCCCGGCCGTGCCTCGACTCGCCCGCACCATGCGTATTCTTGTCACCGGCGGCGCCGGCTTTCTGGGTTCTCACCTCTGCGACCGTCTGCTCAAGGACGGCAACGACGTCATCTGCCTCGATAACTTTTTCACCGGCCGCAAGAGCAACATCGCCCACCTCCACGGCCGCCTCGACTTCGAATTGGTGCGCCACGACGTGATCGATCCTTACAAGTTCGAGGTCGATCAGATCTACAACCTGGCCTGCCCGGCTTCGCCGCCGCACTACCAGTTCAACCCGATCAAAACGACCAAGACCTCGGTGATGGGCGCGATCAACTGCCTCGGTCTGGCCAAGCGCGTGCACGCTCGGGTCTTTCAGGCCAGCACCAGCGAGGTGTACGGCGACCCCACCATCCACCCCCAGCCCGAGAGTTACTGGGGCAACGTGAACCCGATCGGCAAGCGCTCCTGCTACGACGAGGGCAAGCGCGTGGCCGAGACCCTGTTCTTCGACTATCACCGCGAGAACAAAGTCGATATCCGCATCGTGCGTATTTTTAACACCTACGGCCCGCGCATGCACCCGAACGACGGCCGGGTGGTGTCCAACTTCATCGTTCAGGCGCTCAAGGGCGAGGATCTCACCATTTACGGCGACGGCCTGCAGACACGCTCCTTCTGTTACGTTGACGACCTGATCGAGGGGTTTATCCGCCTGATGAACCAGACCGAGACGGTCGGCCCGATCAACATCGGTAACCCCGGTGAATTCACCATGCTGCAACTGGCCGAGCTCACCCTCAAGTTGGTCGGCGGCAAGTCCAAGATTGTCCACCGCCCGCTGCCTTCCGACGACCCCAAACAGCGTCGGCCCGACATCACCCTCGCCCAAAAATACCTGAACAACTGGGCGCCCACCGTGCAGCTTGAAGAGGGGCTCCAGCGCACCATCGCCTACTTCAAGACCCAGGTCTGAGTGGGGGCGTGGTGGTTCGGCCGCCCTTGTCGGCCGTAGGTGCCTTGTTTTTCGTGCGCTTCCTCGTTCTCGCGCCCCCGCCCGTTTCAAGAACCGCAACGCAGGCCGAACCTGCGTTGCGCTCGACCGGCGTTAAGCTTCGGCCGGCGGTTTTTTTGCCCGTGGTTTGGCCGTGCCCCCGGTTTTCTTGACCGCCGCTTTGGCCGCCTTGGCGTTGAGCCAGACTGAGCCGTCCTTCGGGTTTTTGTTGAGCCAATAAATCTCATCGGCCTGGGCCACGAAGGTGGGCTTGTGCTCTTCGGTGGCCGGCAACGCGAGCCCGAGATTACTGAGTGCGCTCAACACAACCTGCAGATCTTGGCCCAAGGCCCGCGCCAAGTAACCGGTTTCGGCCGAGACGCCGGTGCCCCGCTTGTTGGGTTTGAGCAACAGCCTTAGAGCCGCGAGTTGCGAGCCGGGGGCGGGCTGGGCCGTGTTTGCCGGCGCGGGCGGCGTTCCGGGAGCGGGCGCTAGCGGGGCTTCCGGCGGCTGTTCCTCCGCAGTGGCCTGGGGCGCCTCCGTGGGCTCTGCCGGAAGGGGGGCGATTGCCGCCTCGACGCTGATCTCGCGGGGCGCTTCGGCTTCGGGCCCTGGGGCGGCGACACCGGCGGATGCCGGAGTTTCCGGCGCACTTTCGGCAGCACCGGGCTGCTCGGCGGCCGGGCCGGTCGGGGCTTCGTCGCCGTTGATCCAGATGCCGCCCCGCGCGTCTTTGTTCAACCAGTAGACATAGGCGCCCAAGGTGGTTTTGACCGGTTTGGCGTTGGCCGACTCGGGCACGTGCAGGCCCAAGCCGGCGAGCGCGCCCACCAGTTCGGCCTCGGTGTGTTTAAACGCCCGTGCTAGATACCCCGTGCTGCCCGAATAACCCGGCCCGCGCCGGTTGCGGCGCATCTGCGGGCGGATCGCATCCAGCAACGCCTCCCCTGGGGGCAGGGGACTTACGGCGTTCTCCGGCCGTACGGCCGGTTCGGCAGTGGGTTCGCCCCTGGCTAAGCCGGCGGCTTCGCCATGCGCCGGGGGTTCACGGGTGGCCGCAGGCGCGACCGGGGTGGCGTCGGGGTTGGCGGCAGCGGCCAAGGCGGCGGCGCGGGCGGCGGCTTGCGCAACCTGGGCGGCCTCACGGGCAAGCTGGGCGGCGGCCCGGCGGGCCTCGTGTTCGGCTTGCTGGGCGAGGCGCCGCGCCTCCTGTTCCGCGCGGCGGGCCGCCTGTTCGGCCTCGCGGGCGAGCCGTTCCGCCTCGCGTTTGGCCTTCTCCGCCTGCTCGGCGTGGGCCTCCTCAACGAGCAGGGCGGCAGACGGATCGCTCGGATCGAGCTTTTTGCCGGACACGACCCGGAAGACCGGACGCGGTTTTTCGCGGGTGTTGATAAAGAGCTCGTGGCGGTTGTTGAGGTTAAGCCAGTAGAGGTCGCCCTCAAATTCGAGGTATTCGGGCGGGGTATCCTCGGTTTCGGGGATGCTGAATCCGCACTCCTTAAGTGCGCCGATCATGTCGCCCTCGGCCTGCTCCCAGCGCTTGGCCAGGAAGGTGACGCCGACCGATTGGCCGTTGCCGCGCTGGTTTTTGCGCAGGTGCGGTTTGATCGCTTCGAAGAAATTGGGGAGATCGTCGTCGTAGTTGTCCCACTCATCGAGGTCCTCGCCGGCGTGGGCTTCGGGGTCGGCGTCGCGCTCGGTGTCGCGCAGTTTGCGGTAGCCGTCTTCGGCGGCGGCGCTTTCGGAGATGAGCGTCGAGGGCTTTTCGGCGGCCTCGGTGGTCGCAGCCGTGGCGTTGCCCTGGAATTTGGCGGCAAACTCGGCGCGGAGCTTGTCGGCCTCGAGTTTGGCGGCGGCGGCCGCGGCGCTTTCCAAAGTCCAGTCGCGCACGGTGGTGCGGCGGGCCACGCCGTTGAAGGCGAGCGGGTTGTTGGGCAGGTTCTGGTAGCTGATGATCTCCCACTCGTCTTTGCCGAGCTGGTTGAGATAAGACTCCAGGAGCGCCGGGGTCGCAAAGCCATGCGGACCGCTGGTGATGTGCTTATATTCCCAAAGTGACATAATGGCGTAAAAAGGGTGGGCGGGGCGGACAACGCATCCCAAATGGCTAACCCCTTGCCGAGACTATAATGTGAGTGCGGCTACTTGGTGACCGCGGCCAAAAACCATTCGAGCGCGTACCAAGATAACTGCCCGGACGGCCCGTTGGGGTTGAAGTCGCAGGCGTGATTGGCCCAAGGCAGGGTCACCAGGGCGTTGGGCGCGCCGAGGAGGTCCAGTTTGGCGTGGAGGCGTTCGCTCAACTGGTACCAGACCAGCGAATCCTGGTAGCCGTGGACCAACAGGGTGGGCACGGCGTTGTCGCGGTTGACAATCAGGTAGGCCGACGACGTGCGGTAGGCCTCCGGGGCCTTTTCCGGGGGACCGCCAAGGAATTGGCGCAGGATTTGGATGGCGTTGAGCCAGTCATCTTCGCGCGAGATCCCCCACTCATAGAGCTGGTCGTTCGGCCCGTAAAAGGAGACCGCCCCGCGCACGGCCAGATCGGAGCGGCCGTAGGCGATGGCGGTGGCCAACTGCCCCCCGGCCGAGCGCCCCATCAGCACCAGCCGGGTGGGGTCAATCGCCAAGGAAGAGGCGTGGGCGCGCAGGTGGGTGATAGCCGCTGCGATGTCGTCGGCCTGGCCCGGCCACACGGTGCCGGGTGCCAGCCGATAACTCACCGCCGCGACCGCATAACCGCAGTGGGACAGGTGGTGGTTAAGCTCGGGCAACTGGTGACGGTCGCCCGCCTCCCAACTCCCGCCGTGGATCATCACCACGCAGGGCGCCGGCCCCACCCGGCCTTCGGCCCGGTAAAAATCCAACTCCAGCCCGCCGGCAATCGTCTGGGTTTCCACCAGCACCGGTGGATTTCGGGGCGCGATCAGCCGGCTGAGCAAAAACGGCGGGTGGTCCATTTCCACCCGACCAAACGCTGCGGTCAGTTTGGCGGGGAGTTCGCGGCCAATCCACGCCGCTTGCACCACGGGACGCAGCAGGGCGAGCACGCCCACCAAGCTCAGCACCTGAATCCCCAAGCTCCAGGGGCCGCCATCCCACCAGGCGGCCGCGCCGGTGAGCAGCGGAACCACGGCGAGAAAATGTCCGAACTCCCCGGTTATAACCGCGGTTTTCCACAGGGCCAGGGTCGGCACGCGCCACCAGGTGAGGGAGGCGATTCCCGCCCAGAGCATTGCCATAATAAAGAGAAGCCCGTACCACACGGGTCACTTTACGGGGGGGCGCGCCGGTCGCAAATGCCCTCGCAGTTTTCCCGGCAGGCACGCGCGGTTAACCCCGTCACTATAGGCCAAACACCCAAAGCCGAGTGGCGACTCAATCACCATCCGCGTTTCGCGCACGATGGGTAACCCCCGCTCGAGTTTTATCGAGATATTATATACGAAAATAGTGCACTTGCAGCTTGACGCCCCCTACATCGACGAGAGTTTCGATGCCACCGGAAACGCCCGCTGATCGCCGCTCCCGAAAGCACCGGTGATCCCGTTCGTTGCAAAAGGATTAATATCGAGCTCAAGCAGTTCCCAAATATGAAATCACTACAAGCGCAGGTCTTCACGGATTGGATATTAGGTAACGCAGCCTTCTGCTTATCGAGGTCTTTTGGAGTGTTTTCCGGGTTCTATAGTGTGGTGGGCCTCGTCCTTCTTTTTGCCGGGGTTCAACCAGCCCATGCCGCTCCACTTCCCGCTCCTTATAGTTATCAATTTATTTATCTCGTACCGTGGGATCAGCGCCCCAATCAGCTCGCTATCGACCGTATCAACCAGGAGATTCAGTTGGCTCAGGCCTGGTTTCGAGCCCAACTGGGATTAACCATCCGCATTAATCCATTAGAGGTTATAAAGGGGAAAAAGCGCTCGGCTTGGTATCAAAAGAACGGTGAAGACGGTCAGTGGAATACCATTCATAATGCGATTCGAGAGGTCTTTGATCGTAAAGGAACCTTTTGGGGTGACCCGTCACACCGCTACCGGTACGTGGTTTGGATACCCGTGGAAGCACCCGGCGGAGCGAACGGCCCACCCAACTTCGTCGGGTTGGGAAAGATGGATGTTGAGGGAGCCGCTGGCCCCGATTTCCAAACTCGCTGGGTCGGCGGTTTGGTGCACGAGATCGGGCATACCCTTGGTCTAAACCACACCGGTTCCTCAGACGACGATGTCATGAGACTCGGCTTTTATAATTTTACCAAAGCGGACCTTTCAAAGCCCAACAGAGATCAACTTCTTAATGATCGTAGCCAAAAGCGTTGGTTGATTCCCTAACCCGGCCAAGCGAAACCAATATTGTGGCACGGGCTTATTGAGCGGAAACTGGATTTTGCCAAACCGGGCGCGCTCGCGCACCTTCCCCCAGTTGCTGCCCGGCCAGGGCGGCCCGACGCAGGCTCGCCAAACGCCGCCGCGCCCCCTTGCGTTGCCCCATGCGCCGTCTCGACCAACTCCTCGCCAACCTCGGCTACTGCTCGCGCCGCGAGTCCCGGGACTTTCTGAAAACCCACGCCGTCACCGTCCGCGGCCTCCCCCAGCGCGATCCCTCCGTCAAGGCCCACGTCGCCGACGTGCGGATCGACGGGGAGCCGCTCGACCACCCCGAGGGACTGCTTTTGTTGCTGCACAAACCCCTCGGCTTGGTCTGTTCGCACGATGAGCGGGAGGGCCCGCGGGTCTACGACCTGTTGCCCGCGCGCTGGCGGGCCCGCAACCCGCAGGTGACCAGCATTGGCCGGCTCGACAAGGACACCAGCGGGCTGATTTTGCTCACCGACCGGACCGAGTTGGTTCACCTGTACACCTCGCCCAAACACAAGGTGCCCAAGCTTTACCGCGCCACGGTCGATGCTGATCTTTCGCCCGCGCTTGTCGCCCAGTTCGCCGCCGGCACCCTGGTGCTGGACGGCGAAACCGCCCCCTGCGCCCCCGCCGTGTTGCGCTTGGATGCGGCCGACCCCCGCACCGCGGAGTTGGTCCTGACCGAGGGTAAATATCATCAGGTTCGCCGGATGTTCGCGGCGGTGGGGGCGACGGTCCTCAGCCTGCACCGGGTTCAGTTTGGACGCCTCTCCTTGGGTGCGCTGGGACCAGGCGAATTCCGCGCGGTGGCGACCACCGAAATTTAAAGCCTGGGCCCAAATCGCCCGGCTCCTGCGGTTTTCGGCTGGCAGGGCGTAGCCCACTTTTGTCGGATTGCGGGAGGGGGGCCTTATGGTGCCGGATCGAGTTCACCCCTAAACGGATTCCACCCCCGCCGCAGTTTGAGCCGATAAAATCCAAGTTGTCCTCCACCGGATCCCGTCGGGCTCGACCCGGGTAATAACCTGGGCTGACCGGCTGTGTGAGGGGTGAGGCCAGTCGCGTTCGACGCCAGCGGGCTTCCTTGTGAATCACGGAAGTTCTTTCGCAAGTGGGCCTTGCCTGTGGCTTGGCGTTCGTACGAGGTTGAGGTTACGTTCGATTCGGTTTTTTCCATTATGGTAACCCTCAGTTCTCTCCCCCTCCTTGCCAATGCCGGCGGCTCTGCCGTCAGTGCGGCGGCAAGTTCAATCAAACTCAGTCTCGCCTGGGTTGATTACCTCGTCCTCGGGGTCTATTTCGCCTTCGTGATCGGCATCGGCTGGATGCTCAAAAAGCACCTCAAAACCAGCTCCGACTTCTTTGAGTCCGGCCGCTCGCTGCCCGCTTGGGTCTGCGCGCTCGGTTTCATTGGCGCCAATCTCGGCGCGCAGGAGGTCATGGGCATGGCCGCATCGGGGGCCAAGTATGGCATCGCCACCAGCCACTTTTATTGGATCGGGGCGATTCCCGCCATGGTGTTCGTGGGTATTTTTATGATGCCGTTTTATTACGGCTCCAAGGCCCGCTCCGTGCCGGAATACCTCAAGCTGCGCTTCGATGAAAAAACCCGCGGCCTCAACGCCGTGTCCTTTGCGCTGATGACTGTATTTTCATCGGGCATTTCGATGCACGCCCTGGCTTCGTTGCTGTCCGCCATCCTCGGCTGGAACTACGACTTGGGCATCCTCATTTCCGGCTTGGTGGTTTTGGTTTACATCTACACCGGCGGTCTAACCTCGGCCATTTACAACGAGGTGCTGCAGTTCTTCCTGATCGTCCTTGGTTTCCTTCCCTTGGTGCTCCTCGGGCTCAAGGACATTGGCGGCTGGGACGGTCTGATGAAAAACCTCGGGCTGTATTCCCAAGCCCAGAACATGCCCGGCGCCTGGAGCCAGTCCTGGTCGCACCTCGGCAGTGCCTCCGCCAACCCGATGGGCATCGAGTGGTTCGGCCTGATCATGGGCCTGGGTTTCGTGCTTTCCTTTGGCTACTGGTGCACCGACTTCCTCGTGATTCAGCGCGCCATGGCCGCCAAGGACATGAATGCGGCCCGCCTCACCCCGATCATCGCCGCTATCCCCAAGATGATGTTCCCGGCCCTGGTGATTCTCCCCGGCATGATCGCCATCGCGCTGATGCAGCGCCACACCGGCGACCTTGCGCTGCCGGCCGCCGCCGACGGGTCCCCCGACTACAACATGGTGGTCCCCACCCTGCTGGCGAAATACTTCCCCCACGGCATGCTCGGCATCGGCCTGACCGCCCTGATGGCCTCTTTTATGTCGGGCATGGCCGGCAACGTGACCGCCTTCAATACGGTGTTCACCTTCGACATTTACCAGAGCTACATTAACAAAAAAGCCTCTGACGAACACCTCGTGAAGGTCGGTAAGATCACCACCGTGGTCGGCCTGCTGGTGAGCGCCCTGGCCGCCTACACCGCCCGCGAGTTCAACAACATCATGGACATGCTCCAGCTGGTGTTCGGCTTCGTCAACGCCCCGCTTTTCGCGGTGTTCCTGCTCGGCATGTTCTGGCGCCGCAGCACCGGCCACGGGGCGTTCTGGGGCCTGCTGACCGGCACGTTCACGGCGGTGATTTTCAACGGCCTGACCCTCCCCGCTGGCAGCGCCACCGGCATCAAGGGCGGCTGGATTGCCGTTGAATATGTGTTCAAGAGTTCGATGGCCCAGAGCTTCTGGATGGCGATTTTCGCCTTCGCTGGCTGTTTTATCGGCACGCTGGTGATCTCGTTGGCCACCAGGCCCAACCGCACTCACGACGAGCTGCGCGGCCTGGTTTATTCGCTCACCGAGAAACCAAAGTCGGAAGCCCGCTCCTGGTATGCCCGCCCGGCGGTCCTCGGTTCCTTGGTGCTCGGCGTGACCCTCGTCCTCAACATCCTTTTCTGGTAACCGGTTAACAAAAAAACTATGCAACTCGACGTTCGTCTTCCCATGGGGTGGCTGTTCCTCAGCCTCGGCCTGATCCTGCTGGGTTATGGGTTGATCCCCAATGAGGCCATGTATGCCACCCATTCGCTTGGGCAAAATGTAAACCTGCTCTGGGGGGCGATTTTCGCCGCCTTTGGCGGCGTTACCCTGCTGATTGCCCGCGGTAAAAAGAGCTAACCGCGTTTTGGTTCTCGGCCCGGTTGGCCCCTCTTCACAGGGTGTCAACCGGGCCTTTTTTTGGGTGGCCCCGACCGCTTCGGGCTGCGGTTTCGTCAACCCGGTCAGGGCGCGCCGCAGAGGAAATAGCCGGTTACGCCAGCCACGTAGGCGCCCAGCCCGGTGCCGAGGGTGGCGATTTGCCAGCTGAAACTCCGGGTTTTGCTATCCCGGTAGTCGATGATCGTGACCAGCAGTTCCTCGTCGCTCGGCCCGCGAAACTGGGTGACCCAGCGCACCCGCAGGCCGAGGCCAAGAATCAGCAGCACGCTGACCAACACCAGCACCAGGCCGATGATCAAAGCGTAGCGGCTGAACGCCCCGGCGGCGGCGATCCGCGGGCCGGAAAACCCGGTAATGGTCAGGGTCAAGGTCGCCAACGACAGCAGCAGTTGGGCGCGGGTCTGCAGGACGTTAAACTGGGTCATGAGCAGGTCGAGCGCCGGCTTGAGGCTGCCGGTGATGCGCAGCAGGTGGCGGGCTTCGTCGCGGGCGGAGGGTTCGGCGGGTGTCGGCATCGGTAAAGGTAAACTGCGGCGGGAGCGCGGCGGCCGTTTAACGGGCAGCGGGGGAGGGAGTCGTCGGCGCGGCCGGCGCGGGGGCTGTTTGGGCTGAGGCGGTTTCGGCGGCAACTTTGGCCTCCGCGGCCTTAAGGGTTTGTGCGGCGCGGGCTTGTTCGAGGGCGGTGGCGGCGGCGCGGTCGTTGCGCACCTGTTGGCGGGTCGCGGCATCGGCCCACAGCCAGTAGCCCTGGCTGCGGTGGTGCCAGAGCAGGCCGGCCGCAAGGGCAACGACCACCACGAGGGCGGTCAGGGCTTTGCGGCCTCGGGCGGCCTGTTTGTCCTCGTAGGGATCGGTCAGGTCGCGCTTGGCCCCGGGCGGCAGGCTAGCCCGTGCGGTCAACTGCGAGCCAAAGGGAATGTTGATTTTAACCCGGCCGTTGATCGCCCAGCCGTTGGCTTCAAGCAACGGGCCAATGTTGCGTTGGCGCAGCTTCAGCCAGGCGATCAGCATGGACGGACCGGAGATGGCCAGCACGATCCCGAGCAGTCCCAGCGGCATCCATAGGCCCAGACCGAGGAACCCGGAGATGAACCCGCCGAGCAGGGTGCCGAGGGCGCCGAGGGCCACGCCCAAGGCGGCCACCAAGCCGATGTCGAGTTTTTTGGGCTCGGCCGGCGGCTTGGTGAGTTTGTCGGCGTGGGCGGTGCTGACGGCGACCTCGGCGAGCCGGTTGTTGGCGTCGGCATCGGCGGCGGCGGCGCGTTTGGCGACTTGTTCCTCGATAAAGCGGACTAGTTTTTTATAGGGCGAGAGGAAGGCCTGTTGGATGCTGATCGGGTTCTCGGCGATGCTGGTGATGGTCGCGTCCCAGTCACGTCCCTGGCGGTCATAAAACAGACCGTTGCGCCCGGTGAAGAGGTAGTCGCTGTCGCCTTGGGTGAAGCAGGCGGCGATCTTGATGGGTGCCTCCCCGGCGCGCCGGCACTCGACGTAGGCAATGTAGGCTTTGCTCATCGCCGCGAGCGGGTTGGGCCCGGCGACTTGCACGCAGAACTCGGTGCTGCGGTTGTCGAGGTAAAGGGTGCCAGCCTGAAAAATCGCCAGCTGATCGGGCGAGTAGAAGTCGAAGAAATTAACGAAGTTGTTGAGCAACGCCCGGAAATCGCGGGCGTAACGCAGGAGCGTCTCCACGGTGGTGACGGTGGTGAACTCCGCTTCGAGGGCTTTATCCTCGGTGATCAGGGCAAGCAGGGCGGCCCGCTGGTCGGCGGCCAGCAGCGCTTGGACCCGGGGCAGGCCGAGCTTTTCCACCGGGATGCCGGCCTTGGCTGCGGCCCACGTTTCGTAGGCGGCCACCTGGGACTGGAGCATGGTCCAGTCGGCCTCGCTGAGCGTGGTGCGGGCGGCGCCGAAGGCGGGGGTGACGGCGACGGCGTGGAGTTGCGCCAAGGCGGCGGCCCAAGCGGGGTTGACCGCGTCGAGCAGCGGCAGCGGGCGGTGGGCCTCAATGCGGGCGAGCGGGAAACCGGCGATTTCCTGGGCAGTGGCGGTCAGGTCGCGGGCGGCGAGGGCGAGGTAGTCGGCCTCGGCCCGGTTGAGCGAGGCGAGGGCGCGGGGATCGTAGGCGGCCAGACGGCAGCGGGCAAAGTAGTCGTCGACCTTGGCGCGCACCGCTTGCACGGCGGCGAGGGCGGCGGCGGTGTCGGCCCCGTGGCGGGGGACGGCGGCGGCTTGGGCGTGCCAGGTGGCGAAGGCGTTCAGTTCGGCGTAAAAGGATTCGACCCGGGGCTGGTCGATGCCGGCCGCGCCGCTGCGGTCGGCGATGCCGCCGTGGGTGGCGAGGATGTCGGCGATGAGCAACTGGAGCGCCGGCTCGGTGGTGGAATCCGGCGTGATGACGCCGTCGCCGTTGAGGCGGGTGGCGGCGAAGAGCCGGGCGGTGTCAGCGGCTTCGGCCAGAGTGATCTCGGTGGCGTCGGGTTTGCCGTGGCTGGCGAGAATGCGCTGGGCCGAGGCCCGGGCGGCCCGGCCCTCGGCGGTGGCGCCGTCGAAGGCGGAGAGCGGCAGGGTGGCGCGCGACTGGAGGAGGACGCCGAGGTCGTTGAGGTGGCGGGCGGCCCAGTCGATGGCGGCCAACAGTTCGGGGGCACGGATGCGCCCGTCCTTATCGGTGTCGAGCCGGTCGAGGGTTTTCTCGTCGAGCTCGAGGCCCTTGACCGGGCAGCTCAAGGCGACCCAGAGCTTTTGGTCGAGATGCTTGAGGGCGAGCAGGTCGGCGCCGGAGTCGATGGCGACCTGGTCAAGGCCGCCGATGCGGAAGAAGTTCCAGACGTGTGCGGTGGACATAGCGAGGGGAGGGGGGAAGGGGGGCGGGTCGAGATGGTGCTTTTAAGGGATCACTTGGCCGCAGGCGGCTCGACCAGCAAGGTGGCGGCTTGGGTGGATTGGGTGCGGTGGACGCGGTGCAGTTGCCAGGAGTTCCATAGGTTGTGCCAAAGGATATAGCAGGTCGGGCCGAGTGCTACCAAGGGGCTGGCGTAAGCAAGGGCGAGATAAAGCGTGAAACTGGTGTTTTTTTGGCCGAGCGATTGGCTGGCTTCCGGGCCGTGGTTGCGCCCGCCGATCCAGCGGCCGAGCCCAAAGTTGGCGGCGCACACCAGCAGCGAGACGCCGGCGATTTCGAGCACTACGAGGCGCGGGGCATCGACCTGCGAGCGGAGAAAATGGGAGGCGTTGGCGGTGACGAGGAACAGCACCGCGATCCACGCCCCGTAAGAAACATCGCGCAGGCGCGCCGGCCAGGCGACTGCGCGCGGGTACATCCGGCGCACGAGCAGCGCGAGGGTCAGCGGGGCAAAAAGGATCAGGCCAACGCTGCCGGCCACCCGGCCGAAAAGGGTGGGGTCGCCGGATCCGAGCACGGTGGGCAAAATCACCGGCAGGGACAGGGCGATGCCCAGGTTGGAGAGCAGAAAGGCCGCGGTTACGTAGGGGACGTCGCGGCGCATAAAGCTGATGATGACCGGGGCGGCGGCGGCGGTGGGGGCGATCCCGGCAAAAAAACCCGCCAGGCCCACCGCCCGGCCCCCGAGTATCCAGCCCAGCCCGAGGCCGGCGAACGCCATTAGCAGGTTGGTTGCCAGCAGCCAGAGGTGGCTGCGTTGGAGGCGGACATGAGTCCAGCCGGTGCCCAGAAAAACCAGGAACAGCATGCCCATGATCAGCCAGCGGATGGCTCCCGCGCCGAGGTGAGCTTGGGGCAGGAGTGCGCCCAGCGTAAAGGCGACGAGGATGGCGGCGGTACGGGCTAAGCCGGAGAACATGGTGGCTGGCGAGGTAACGGGAGCTGTTGGCCGGTGGCAAGGAGGCCGTGAAAGGGGGAGGGGGCATTCCCCAGGGCTTTTCTTAATGAAGAAGAAGTGATTGGGGCAGAACGGAACGACTTTGGGCTAAACCAAAGCGGGGGTTTTGAATCGGCTTGGGCGGGGCGAACGCTGAACCCGACGAAGCAAAGAGCGCAAAGACAGGGGAGTGGCATAGGTTCGGGTGGCCACACCCGATAAGTATGAGGGGTTCGACCACCCGTTAAGCGAGCGGCATTATCTTGGGCTCCGGCAGCCGCTGGCCCGGTTGAATGTGGGGCCCGGCAAGCTATGCACACCAAAAACCGCGATCTCGGAATGGGCAGGAGTCCGACCACGCGGGTGGGGCGCCTCGGCTTGAGCGTGCAGAACAGGCGATTCCGGCTGCTCACCCCAACGACGCCGAGTTGAACTTGGACGCGCAGGTGCTCGGGTGGGTGCTGCGCGAACTCGCCGGTCACTGGCATACCGAGTGTGGTTACACTGCGCTGTTTGCCGAAACAGTCACCGATTCCGGAGTGCTTCGCGGGGCGCTTTGACCAGGTGAGCAATGGGGCGGCGGTGGGTACGAGGGCTGGTCGGCGGGAAATCGGCGGGATCGCGCGTTTCGCCACCACCCTGTCGCTAGTGTAGTCCGCCCTAAGTCATCACCCGGCTTGATCCGACCTGCTTCGCCGAGACATTCAGCGGATGGCAGGCCGCGCAGGCCGGCTATTTTGCCGCAGCCTTAGCCCGTGACGAGGGGTCAACCTTTCGTGCGCCCGCTGGTCTTCGTGCGCGCCCATCGCGTGATCAAGCCGCCGCGCTCTCTTCGGCGAGGAGCGCTCTCACCTCCGCAACATCAATACTCTGCCCGCCCTGGCGCTGCTCCCCCCTTGCCGTTAAAACAAAACATATGGGGCAATTTGGGTCTGGTGCGGCGCAGCCTCGAATGGGTGGTCAACCCTTCACCCTTTGAAAGAGGCGCTGGTTGGTGGCGGGTTGGTGTGCGGCCCTGGAGTGGGGGCAAGTTTTTAACCCCGGGACAGTGGTTCCTTCGCCTTCGCTCTTGCCACAGGCGAGCCGGCGGCGGCACTGTGAACTCCTCCTCAGGCCCGCCCGGGTGGTGGAATGGCAGACACGAAGGTCTTAGAAGCCTTTATCGTAAGATGTGCAGGTTCGACTCCTGTCCCGGGCACCAAAAAACCGATGCCCTTTTTTCAGGTGGCTCTTGCTTTCCCGCCGTCAAGCCCGTGGGCATTTTTTTATTAAAGGAGACCGGGGGGCACCCGCCTGAAACGGGTTTCAGTTTGATGGGCGTGACTTTTTGATAACTTTAAAAAATATGCTCATTGACGCGGGTTTATGAACGAGTAGGCAAGAGTTTGATCTACCCATGCGTCCACCCCTACGCCGGAATTCGTCCTTGCTCGTGCCAGCCCGTATTGTTTGCGGCCTCGTTTTTCCCGTGTTCGGCATCGTCGACGCGCAAGCCGCCGATTTACAAGTGCCGCTCCCGCAGATTTTGGGGGAGGCGAACATGCAAATCAAGGCACGCAAACTGGCGGATGCGGCGCAGTTGCTCGACATGGTGATGGATCGGCTGGACAAAGGTGAAGCCTTGCCCCCAGGAGTGACCTTGGACGCGATCCAGGCGCTTGCTGCCAATACTCATTTTCAACTCAAATCGTTCTCTCGCGCCGAAGCCCTCGCCTCCAAGCTTCTGGCCCGGACCAGCACCGGCGCGGTATCCAGCGACACCCGGCTCATCTTGGGTCTCTCTCTGGCATTGCAGAACCAATTTGCCGAGGCAGTGCCTGTTTTTGCCGCCCTCGAAGAAACGGTAACCCACCGCAACAAGGCTCGCCAGTACCGAGCCATGGCCGCACAGCAGGCCAATCAGCCAGCCGTGGCGATCGACGCGCTCAGCCGGATTTTAAGCGAGGCTCCGCGTGACGCCGAGTGGGCTCAATCCGCGCTCACGTTAATCTCCTTGCATCTGCAGTCCAAGAATTTCGCCGCTGCCAGTCGTGGCCTGGACCTGCTGCGGAGCAACCTGCAGGTCGTCGATAATCTCGCTGCATTGAACACGCTAAGCCTGCAACTGGGCGATGTACTGCTCGCAGCCAACGACCCGGCGGGGGCCCTTGCCGCCTATCGCACGGTATTGCCGCGTAAGGAGTTACTCAAGGTTCAGCAGTTGCGCACCGCCCGGATGGAGGGGCAAATCGCCAGGCTCAAACAGCTTAACCGCAACACGATCGACGATGTAGAAACGGCTCAACGCCTTGAGAGCCGTATTAAGGCAACCAAGGCAGCTTTGGATGAAATTGGTCAACGCGGGGACTACGATGCCACTCTGTTTTACCGCCTCGGCCACACCTTCCTGATTAGGGGCGGTCCTTGGGAGGCTGCGCTGGTTTTTCAGCGGCTACTCAAGGAGTTTCCAGAGGCGGCCGAGCGCGAATTGGCCTATGCCGAACTGGTCCGCGCCTATGCCGATACCGGGCGGATCGAAAAAATGCGTTTGGCTCTCGATGAGTTCATGCGCATGGCGCCTGCCAGCAAACAGTTGCCCCAGACCCTGTATGTCGCCGCCCAGGCCGCGGCCGATGCCGGGCGCAAGGATATGCAATTGGCGTTCCTTTCCGTTGGCGTAAAGCAATTCGGCGACTCCGAACTGGCCGAACCCATGATGCTCATGGTAACCAACGCGCACTTTTCCGGCGGGCGTTTTGAGGAGGCTCGCGCCACCGCCGAGGAGTACCTTAAAAAGTATTCTGCCGGACGCTTTGCCGAGGACGCAACCTACCTGCACGCGATGGCGTCGCTGGTACTCGGCGAGGCGGAGGCCGCCCTCAAGGAAATAAGAGGTTATCTTGACAGGTTTCCCGAGGGTCGTTTTGTGGCCGACGGCCGCTACCGGATCGCCGCCGCTCACTATTCCCTTCAGCAGTTTTCGGAGGCCGAAGCCCAGTTGGCGTCTTGGCTGCGCGATTATCCCGTCGAGCATCCTCAGCGCGGCGAAGCGCTCTCCACCCAAGGCGACGTTTTTGCCGGTCTAGAGCGAATCGATGATGCAATTAAGAGTTACCGGGAGGCGATGGGTACCCGTCTCTCCGACGACCAACTCGGGTACGTACTCGACGAGTTGACCAAGCATTATCAGGGCAAGCGTGATTTTGCCACGGCGGCATTACTCTGGGAGGATTTTGCCCGCGAAAATCCCGACCATCCGTTTGTAATTAATGCGGCCTACTGGATCGGCAAGTTGCGTTCACGCGAAGGCAAGCACGACGAGGCGGTCTCCCAGATGGGGGAAATCGCCCGGCGCTATGTCGAGGATCCCGCCCGTGATGCGGTTGAGCGTCTGCTCACGCAAATGGCCGCGATTCTGGCTCGGAACCCAAAAGCCGGCCCCGACGGAGTGAAACCGGCCCCGCTGTCCGCCGATGCGATTGCTGCCCGTGTGCTCAAGGAGTTGGTGACCCCGCAAAACCGCTCCAATCCCACGGTGCTCGCGCGCGTTCTCTTCACGAGGGCCGAGGTGGCCTCGCTGCGTAAAAACCCTGCGCTCCGCGACCAGCTGATCGGCCAAATCGGGGCCGGCACGGCCGCCGAAGCCCTTTCTCCAGGCTTATTGGGCGTGGTGGGCGACCAGTTGCTGGCCCAGGGACAGCGAGAGCGGGCGAAAGCTTGCTATGACCAATTGGTGCTCAGTTACCCCAAATCGATGTACGCCGATTTTGGCTATATCGGACTGGCGGAGTTGGCCTATCAGGCCGGCGACTACGACACCGCGATGCTTCAGTTCACCAACGCGATCGATCGGGCTGGTGCCCGGTTCAAGCTGCGCGAGGCCACTCTCGGCCAGGCCAAGACATTATTGGCCCAAGGTAAGCTCGACCAAGCCAAGGAGCTTTTCGAACAAATCGCCGCCAACAAGGCTTGGCGCGGCCCAGCCACCGCGCAAAGCATCTATGCGTTGGGGGAAATCCTGCTTAAGCGGGCTGGACCCGGTGACTTGGCTCAGGCCCAGGCTCACTTTCAACGGGTGTTCATTTCCTACAAAAAGTTCACCCCATGGGTGGCCAAAGCCTACCTCACTAGTGGGCAGACGTTTGAGAAGTTGGACAAGCCGCGCGAGGCGCTGGCCACTTACCGGGAAATGAAGCGCGATGCCCGCCTGGTTGACTTCCCCGAATACCAAACCGGTCTGGAGCGAATCAGCATCTTGGAAGAATGGGAAAAGAAAAACCCGGAGCCGGCGCCTAACGCGGCACCCGTGGCCAACAAACAAGGAGGTGCCTCATGAAATCAACCGGTTACATCCTCATGGCGTTGATGGCGGTATCCCCGCTGTGTGCTCAGCGCTACATCCTTAAAGACGGTAAAGTCCTCAAACCGGAGGAGGTCGTGTTAAAGGACGGAGCCTTGGTTAAATCTCTCGGTGGCGATGCCGGCGAGCAGGTTTTCCCGCTGGCTCAAGTGGTTCGCCTGGATTGGCCCGAACCGGAGGAGATCGATCAAGCGAGCCAATTGCTGGCCGTGGGTAATGCCGCCGACGCTGAGTTGAAAATCACCCCAATTTATTCCCAGTTCGCTCCTTTCGCCAAAGTGCCAGGAGGGTGGTGGAACGCCGCCGCATTGATCCGGGCCCGCGCCCTTTTGGCTCGTCAGCAAAGGGCTGATGCGGAAAAAGCAGCCCAGGAAATCCTCGCAACCTCCAGCGACTTGGAGACCCTTAACGCCGCGCAGTTGATCACGCTGAGCATCCAAATCCAGCTGGGGAAGGGCCGTGCCGCCGACGCCAAGTTGGATGAGCTTGCTCGCCAGGAGATTTCCGGGACGACAATGGCCGCAATTGCGGTGTTGCGCGGTGACATTGCCTACGCGCGTAAGGACTTCGAAAAGTCACTCGAGTTTTATCTGGAGGTCCCCGCGTTTCACGGCAGCGAGTTGGAACTGATGCCGCCTGCACTTCTGGGGAGTGCGCGGTCATTGCGGGGTTACGGTGATGCTGCGCGTTCCGAGCGCGCTTACCTCGACCTCCTGGCCGCCTTTCCCACCAGTGCCGAAGCGGCCATTGCCAAACGCGAGCTCGCCGCCAAGTAACCTCCTGCTTTCCCCTTCTTTATTTAAACCAACCCCCCCTTAGAATCATGAAATCCTTATCCCGTCGCTTCCTCGGTTCCGCTGCCCTCCTTGCCACCAGCCCACTTGCTTTGTTCGCTGCCGACGCCGCTCCCACGGTTGTCACTAAGTCGCTGCTCCAGGAACTCAGCGCTCCAGCGATTGCGCCGCTGTGGTTCTGTTCGGCCCTGATCGTCTACCTCGTGATCGAGCTGTACATGAAGATTCAGCCCAAACAGTTCATTCCGCCAGCCACGTTGGAAACATTGCGCACTTTCTTTCGCAACGGCGATTACCACGGCGCGTACAAGTGGACTCGTGACAACCCCGGAATTTTGGCCAATGTCATTCACGCCGGTCTCAAACACGCTCCGAGCGGTAAACAGGCCAGCGAAGAGGCCATGGGTTCGGCCATCATCGGGGAAAACGCCAAGTTCCAAAACAAGATCGCCTACCTTTCGGTGATCGGCGTCATTGCGCCGATGATCGGCCTGACCGGCACGGTGATCGGCATGATTCAGGCGTTCGCTGCCATGGGCCAAGCCGGTGCTGCCGACCCCTCCAAGCTTTCCGGGGCGATCGGTCACGTGTTGCATGCGACAGCTTCCGGACTTGCGGTGGCGATCCCTGCTTTCGTGTTTTACTACCTGATTCGCAATAGTGTCGGCCATTCGATCCATAATCTTTCGGACGAGGCTAACGACTTGTTCCGCAAGTTCCCCTATGACCACCTGGCAACGGTCGAGTTTGAGGGTGGCGAAAGTTATGCCGCCACCCCCAATTGGGTCGAGAGCGACTCTCCTCGGGTTGGCGCCGCCAGTCTTTCCTAAAGTTCACTGGCCAAGGCTGCGCTCCGGTTCGGCTTTCGCCCACATTAACCTTTTAATCACTTAATCCTATGGCAGGTGGCGGCGGCGGTGGTGAGGGCGAGCCCGAATTCCAAATCGCTCCAATGATCGACGTGTTGCTGGTGCTGCTCATTTTTTTCATGAGCATCGCCACCTCCTCGGTCGCACGTTACGATCCCTCGATCGAACTTCCGTTGGCGCCCGACGCCAACAAAAAGGAGGATTCCGAAGGTGAACTCGTCTTTAATGTCGCCTGGAAGCCCCAGACGCGCACCGCAGTGACCACCTACGAGGAAAATCCGGTCAAGTTGGATGACGTGATACCGTCTTTGATCGCTCACAAAAAGGCTAACCCCAAGGTTCGTGTCTTGATACGAAGCGATGCGTTGACTCCGGTGCTCTACATCTCGGCGGTTGTGGAGGTAGCCGCCAAGGCTGGCATTTCTGACGTCACCTTCGCCACTCTCGCCCGCTGATTCACCGCCCATGAAAATGCCCATTCAGCAGAATAACCCCGACGTGGGCTTCCAGATCGCGCCCATGATCGACGTGGTGTTCGTAATCCTCGTGTTCTTCATGTCGCTGGCCGCCCAGATCAAAATCGAGCAAATCCTCCAAACCAAGCTGCCCGGAGTGGCGGTCGTTTCTTCGGGCAGCACCGAATTTGTTGATGAACAGATGTTGCAGATCGGTGAGGATGGTGAGGTCACCCTCAACGACGAAGCCTACGATTCAGCTCAAAGCCGAGATCTACCCCAACTCACCGGAACACTGATCCGCCTAAAAACCTCCAGTGACGCCGCCAAGAGTAAACTAGTTGTTACCCTGGTTAGCCACCCCGACTCCGCCTACTACCGCACCATTGATGTGCTTAACTCGTTGGCCATTTCGGGTATTAGCAATGTCACCTTTACCTCCGAATCGGAGCAATAACGCATGTCTGCCAATCCTGACCCTGCCTCAACCCCTGCCCCGATCAGTAAGCGTTTTTACACCCGCATCACTGCCGGTGTGCCTTTGATGGTCACGGTTATAGTTCATGTCGTCCTGGTCGCAATCGCCGGCTATTTTGTGGTGAGTGAGCAAATTCTCGGTAAAAAGAAGAACTTTGAGGGTGCCCCGCCGTCCGACAATTCCTTGATCCAGAAACAGGTCGAACACCGTCTGCAGGTCGCGCGCAAGGGCGGAGGCTCGGCTAATACTACGCCGGTATCCGCCAATCGTATTTTTTCTTCGGACGCTAGTGCCATGCAACTTCCGGCCATGCCGGATCTACCCTCGATGGGGGCGAGCTCACTTGGCGGCATGGGCTTCGGTGCCGGCGCCGGCGGCGTCGGCACGGGAACCGGCTACGGTACCGGTTTGGGTTCGGGCAATGGACTGGGCTCCGGCTTCATGAGCATGAGCTTTTTGGGAACCACCAGCCAGCGTGCCTCCAAGATCGTTTTTGTGGTCGATGTGGGCCCTAAGCTTTTGGATATTAAAAAAGGTGGATTCGAGGCCTTTGGCATCGTGCGTGAGGAGATATTAAAGCTCATCAGCCGCTTACCCCCCAGCGCCGAGTTTGGCGTCGTTCTCTTTGAGTCGGATGCCTCTGACCGGGCCTTAAACAACCCGGTGCAGCACGTAAGAGCCTTCGCGCTGAATTTGTTACCGGCAACCAGCAGCAATAAAACCCGGTTTTTTGAGTGGATGAAGCCGATAAATCTTACCACTAGCCTACTGGGAATAAAATCTGCAGCTTTACTAACTAATTGGTCGGCCAAACCACTCCCACGGGCCGGTCTCGACGTCGATTTTAGGCCCCCAGCTTGGGTGCTGGCCCTAAGGTGTGCGCTCGAAATGGGGCCGGATACCGTCTATGTGGTCGCAGGCAGTGCCGGGAAACCGTGCCGTATATTAGATAAAGCTGAGCTCGCTAAGAAACAAAAGCTAAATGACGATTTGAAGTCCGAACTTGTTCGCAGTGGCTTGAACCTTGACAGAGTAGAGTTGGCCCGTTCCGCCGCTCAAGAAAAGGCAATGGCGCTTTTGGATGAGGTGAATGCTAAACTCCGGGCGAAGGGGCAGGCGCCCTTGTTTGCGCCGGATTTGCGTAGGATACACGAACCCGACTTTCAAGCTGCGCTTAAGCAGAAAGGCTTCAACATTCCAATTGATACCAAGGGCTGGACGGACAAGGACGGTAAGCCTATCTGGTGGCTCGGACTCGATCATCATGAACCAACGGCGTATAGCGAAGTCCTCATAGAAATCTCTAAATTGCAGACTGCCTTGCTCAGGGAACGCGCGTCCTTGAATGTTTTTCTCTTAGTCGGTCCAAACGAACAACCGAAAGCTGACATGGATAATCTTGGTAAGGCGAGTAGCCGTAACGGCGGCAAGTTTCAGCTGCTAACCACCAAGAAGCTTAAGGAAATTGTTGCTAGGGAAGAGGCGGCCAAATAAATCGGGGAGGGAGGTTCCCACGATGACGCCAACCCACCGCGCTCCACAGTCTGACGGGTTCTTCGACAGTTTCAGTGGGTAGCGGGGAGGTTGAGGCGACCTGCCGTGAAGTAGAGCAGGGCAATGAGGTTATCGACTGAACGGAAGCCACGGGCCTTACGCTTCACCGCCGAGAACACGCTATTAAGGCCTTCCATGAAGGCGTTAGTGGTACGATGAGTCCAGTGGGCGAGTATGCCAGGTAAGTGGCGCTCTATCATGGCCGCTGTTTTAACAAAAGAGGAGAACAGGGGCAGTGGATGTTTGCCTGCGACCCAACGTACCCACCGGCACCAGGCGCGTAGTTTGCGTCGCGCCAACGCTGCAGTCGGCAAGGTATATATTTCCTGCAAAACCAGCCTCATTTGGTGGGCTTTAACGCTGGC
>JBILBW010000066.1:0-15148 GCA_044353465.1 Rariglobus sp.
CAAAGCGGCGTGTCCGCAACCAGTGCCTCAAAACCTCCTGTCGCACACAAGTACTGCGTGAAAAACACCAGTGCCCCCAAGGGGCTCACCGGCAACTCCGGGGTAAACTGCGCACGAAAACGCCCTCGGGTGTATCCACAATCAACACCTCGGCGGCATCGCTTGGCGTTGCCTTGTGATCAGGGGTTTTTGACTCACCCTCAAGGTGAGCTTTTTCCGGCAGTAAAAACGGCGGCATATGACCGCCAAACAATCACCTGCGTGATTTTTGGCTAGTTCCTACTGCCGGATTTAGGTTTAGGAGCATGCCGGGGTATCCCTCGCGATATCGCCTCGTGGGAGACTTGACCGCACCGCGCGCTTGGGAGCTCGGGTCCGGCTACAACACGAAATCGGCCGGGGCGATCAGGACAACGAATTCCCCTTTGAGGCTCGTTTTAGCGAGACGCTCCCGCACTTCTCCGGCTCGACCCACGAGAAAAATTTCGTGGAGCTTGGTGACTTCCTTGGCGATGCAGATCACGCGGTCGGGACCGAGTTTTTGCACGATCTCATCGGCGAATTTGTCGATGCGATGACAGCTTTCATAGAGCGCCAGGGTGAATTCGAAGTCCCGGTATTTTTCTAAAAAAGCGCAGCGGGCCGAGGTTTTGGCGACAAGGAAACCGGCGAAGAGAAACCCGTTGGTGGGTAATCCGCTCGCGCTGAGCACGGCCACCACCGCACAAGCCCCGGGAACGGGAATAACGGGGAGGTTGCGACGGCGGCAGGCGCGCACCACCCGAAAGCCGGGGTCGCTGATCGCCGGGGTGCCGGCGTCGGAGACGATGGCCACGGTTTTACCCGCCGCGATCAGATCGGCGAGTTTTTCGGCAACCTCGAGTTCGTTGTGATCGTGGTAGGCGAGTAGATCGCGGCGCAGCCCAAAGCGGGTGAGCATCCCGCCAGTGGTGCGGGTGTCCTCGCAGGCGACCAGATCGACTGCGGCGAGGATCGCGCGGGCACGCTCGGTGAGGTCGGCCAGGTTGCCAATGGGCGTGGCCACCACGTAGAGGTGACCGGGCAGGGGGGTAAGCGAGGGATTGGGAGCGGTGTCGGCCATGGCGGGGTCAACAGGCACAAAAAAATCCGGCCTGGGCGAGGCCGGATTTCCGGTAGGGTTTAGCGGTAACCGCCGCCCCCGCCCAGACCCCCCATCCCGGGGATGCCGCCTTCCCAGTTGGCGGGACGACTCCACGGGATGGTGCTGTCCTGCTCGGTTTTGGTCGAGCAACCCGTTAAAAAGAGCGAGGCGCCCGAAAGCGCCAGAGCGAGGAGGATCAGTTTTTTTAAACGTGACATGAGATTAAGGTTCGAAAGTGGCGAGGTCGCCTTTGGCCAAGTTGCCTTTAAGGGATTGGCTGACGATTTGGGCGATTGAGAAGTTGTCGTCACAGCTGCTGACAACCGCTTCGGCGAGGGTTTGGCCGGCGCGGCTGATGACGAGCTTTTGTTTGGGTTCGATGCCTTGGGCCACCCCTGCGTTGATCACCACAAAGGCGTTGGCCGGGGCGATGCTCAACACGGGATAACTCGCCGCTTCGTCATTCGGCTGGAGCGAGCCGTTGGCTCCGGGGGCGGTTTTCGATGACCGGTTGGCTCGGTTGCCCCGCAGCGACGGTTTGGCCGCCGCCGCTTCGAGTTCGGCGACCCGGCTTTGAAGGGCGGCCAGGCTGGTTTTGTGGTCTTCGCTTTGCTCGGCGGCGGTGGTGGCCGCGTTCAGTTTGACCTGGGCCAGCTCTTGCTTGAGTTGGCCGAGTTCGCCGGCGAGCGCCTGGGCCGAGTCGGTTTTGGCGGCTAATTGGTTGCGCAGTTGGGTGGCCTCACGCGCCAGTTGCGTGCCACGGGCCTCTGCCACGGTGGCTTGGGACTTGGCCTGCCCGAGATCGCTGTCGAGTACGCCCAGTTTCTTTTGCAGGACGTCGCTCCGTGCCGCTCCCTCGGTGAGTTGCGTCTGCAACGCGGTGGCCTGCGTGGCGGCCAGGGCCGATTCTTGGCGCAGTTGTTCCTTGGCGCTGCCCATCTGGAGGAAAAAAACAGTCGAAGCGGCCGCGCTAAGCACGGCGATGGCGTAGGGAAGCAGAGCGAGGGGTTTCATGGGGGCTCAGCTTCGTTCTCGGTCAATCCGTTGCAAAGTCAAAAGTGTAGGCTTGGCCGCTGCCAGCCGGAAGAGCAATCGGCCGACCGGGTTAACCCGCGGCCAGCCGGGCAATCAAAGCCCGGGCTGGACCCCACGTAACACCGGTTTTGGGGCCTTTGTCGCGCAAGATCCGCCCATCCTCCGCCAACCTTTGCGCAGCCCTTCTGCGCGTTTTTTGGCATCTTGGCGGCGCTTTAACTGGCCTTTCGCCGGCACGCCACCTCGACCCATGAAATCTTCCTGTTCCGGATCTTCCTTCACCCCCCGTTTTGTCACCTGTGACGCCAACGAGGCGGTCGCCTCCGTCGCCTATCGACTCAACGAGTTCATCGCCATTTACCCGATTACCCCGTCATCCTCGATGGCGGAGTCGTGCGATGAATGGGCCGCCGCCGGGAAAAAGAACCTTTGGGGGCAGGTTCCGCAGGTCACCCAGCTCCAATCCGAGGCTGGCGTGGCCGGTGCGGTTCATGGCGGTCTGCTCGGCGGGGCGCTCACCACGACCTTCACCGCCTCGCAGGGGCTTTTGCTGATGATCCCCAATCTCTACAAAATCGCCGGCGAACTCCTGCCGCTGACCTTGCATGTGTCGGCCCGCGCGATTGCTGCCCAGGGGTTGTCCATCTTCGGCGACCACTCCGATGTCATGGCCTGCCGGGCCACCGGTTTTGCCCTGCTTTGCTCCAACAACGGCCAGGAGGCCCAGGATCTCGCCCTCGTCGCCCATGCCGCCAGCAATCGTTCGCGCATCCCGTTTATTCATTTCTTCGACGGTTTTCGCACCTCCCACGAGGTGTCCAAGATCGCGACCCTTTCCGACGACGACATTCGTGCAGTCATTTCCGAGGAGGCCATCGCCGGTTTCCGCGCCCGAGCCCTGTCACCCGACCACCCGGCCATTCGCGGCACCGCGCAAAACCCCGACGTTTATTTCCAAGGCCGGGAAACCGTGAACACGCTCTATGCCCAGTTGCCCGCCATCGTGCAGGGAGAGATGAACCGCCTGGCCGAGGTCACCGGCCGCCACTACCGGCTCTACGAGTACCACGGCCATCCCCAGGCCGAGCGGGTCATCGTCGCCATGGGCAGCTCGATTGAGACCATCACGCAAACAGTCAACTGGCTCACGGCCCGAGGGGAAAAGGTCGGCGTTGTGGCGGTGCGCTTGTTCCTGCCGCTGGAGGTGACAACATTCCTGACGGCCCTGCCGGCCAGCGTGAAAGCGATCGCCGTTCTCGACCGCACCAAGGAGCCCGGTTCGCTGGGCGAGCCGCTCTTCCTCAACGTCGTTTCGGCCATCGCCCAAAACCCCTCCACCTTTGTCGCGCCGCCCCGCATCGTGGGCGGCCGCTATGGGCTGGGATCGAAGGAGTTCACCCCGGGGATGGTGCGCGCCGCCTTCGAGAACCTCCTCCAAGTCGAACCGAAAAACCACTTCACCCTCGGCATCGTCGACGACGTCGCCGGGACCTCGCTCGCCTACGACGAGAACTTTGATTTGGAGTCGGCCGACGTGCGCCGCTGCGTGTTTGTCGGCTTGGGCGCCGACGGCACCGTCGGGGCCAACAAAAACTCCATCAAGATCATCGGCGAGCAGACCGAGAACTTCGCGCAGGGCTACTTCGTTTATGACTCCAAGAAGTCCGGTTCGGTCACGACCTCGCACCTGCGTTTCGGGCCGCGCCCGATCCAGGCGCCGTACCTGATCCGCCACGCCGATTTCGTGGCCTGCAGCCAGTTCACCTTTGTCGGCCGCCAAAAGATTCTGGATTACGCCGCGCCCGGTGCGACCGTACTGCTCAATTCGCCGCACTCCGCCACCGCGACCTGGGCACTGCTGCCGCGCGAATGGCAGGAGACGCTTATTGCCAAAAAACTTCGCCTGTTCGTGATCGACGCCACCGCCGTCGCCCAGGCCAGCGGCATGGGCCGCCGCACCAATACCGTGCTCCAGACCTGCTTCTTTGCCCTCTCCGGGGTGCTCCCGCAGGCCGAAGCAATTAAGCAAATCAAGAAGGCCATCGAGAAAACTTACGGTCGCAAGGGTGAGAAGATCGTTCAGATGAACTACGCCGCTGTGGACGCCGCCCTTGCCGGTCTGGCCGAGGTGGCGATTCCCCTCAGCGTCGATGCCGGCGCGGTCGCCTCAGTCGCGCCGAGCTACCCCGGCGCTTCCGAGTTTGTTCGTAATGTCACCGTGCGCCTGCTCGCCGACGAGGGCGACCGCCTGCCGGTCAGCGCCATGCCGCTCGACGGGTGCTGGCCCACCGGTACCACCCGGTTTGAAAAGCGTAACATCGCCCTCGAAATCCCGGCCTGGGATTCCGCCCTGTGCATCCAGTGCAACAAGTGCGCGATGGTCTGCCCGCACGCCGCGATCCGACCCAAGTTCTACCCTGCCGCCGCGCTCGCCGGCGCCCCCGAAGGATTCGCTTCGGCCAAGTTCCGCTCCAACGATTTTCCCGGCTACCTGTACACCCTGCAAGTCGCCCCCGAGGATTGCACCGGTTGCTCGTTGTGCGTACAGGTCTGCCCGGCCAAGGACAAATCCAACCCCCGCCACAAGGCCATCGACATGGTTGAACAGCCGCCCTTGCTCGCCAAGGAACGCGCCAACTGGGACTTTTTCCTCACCCTCCCCGAGGCTGACCGCGCCAAGGTCGACACCTCCACGGTCAAGGGTACGCAGTTCCTGCAGCCGCTGATGGAGTTCTCCGGGGCCTGCGCGGGGTGCGGCGAAACCCCCTACCTGAAGTTGCTCACCCAGCTCTTCGGCGACCGCTTGATCATGGCCAACGCCACCGGCTGCTCTTCGATTTACGGCGGTAACCTCCCGACCACGCCCTATTGCAAAGACAACCAGGGACGCGGTCCCGCCTGGGCCAACTCGCTGTTCGAGGACAACGCCGAGTTCGGTCTCGGTCTGCGTCTGGCCGCCAATCAGCGTCTTGAGACCGCCCGCACGCTGCTCAAACTTCACGCCAGCGACGTGGGGCTCGAGCTCGTCGACGCCATGCTCAATTCGCCTCAGGCCGGCGAAGCCGACTACGCCGCCCAGCGGGAGCGGGTCACTGCCCTGCGCGTCGCGCTCAAACCGCTGAGCGCCCCGACCGCCAGCCGCCTCGCCTCCCTTGCCGACGATCTGGTTAAAAAAACCGTGTGGACCATCGGCGGTGATGGCTGGGCCTACGACATCGGCTACGGCGGCCTGGACCACGTGCTGGCCTCCGGCGCCAACGTCAAAATTCTCGTGCTCGACACCGAGGTGTATTCCAACACCGGCGGCCAGTCTTCCAAGTCCACGCCGATGGGCGCGGTGGCCAAATTCGCCTCGGGCGGTAAAGCCACCGCCAAGAAGGACCTCGCGCTGATCGCCGCGCAGTACGGCCATGTCTACGTCGCCAAAATCGCCTTTGGCGCCAAGGACAGTCAGACGGTCCAGGCGCTGCGGGAAGCCGAGGCCTATCCCGGCCCCGCGCTGATCATCGCCTACTCACACTGTATCGCGCACGGCTACAGCCTCCACCAAGGGCTCGACCAGCAAAAGCTCGCGGTGGACACCGGCTACTGGCCGCTTTTCCGCTACGATCCGCGTCTCGCCGATTCGGGCCAGCCGCCGCTCAAACTCGATTCCGCCCCGCCCAAGACCGACTTGGCCAAGTTCATGGCCAACGAAACGCGCTTCGGGATTTTGAAAAACATCGATCCGGCGCGGGCCGAACTGCTCGCCGCCCAGGCCCAGACCGAGGTCCGCCGTCACTACGCGCACTACCAGCATCTCGCCGAGCCGGTCAAAGATGCGGCCGTGGTCACTGATGCGAAAACCGCCACCCCTTAAAATCCCTTCAGCGACTGATTCCATGAACCTTACTACCCACTATCTCGGTCTGACCCTGCGCAATCCCATCGTGGTCGGGGCTTCACCGTTCTGCGACAACCTCGACGCCAGCCGCCGGTTGGAGGAAGCCGGCGCGGCTGCCATCGTCATGCACTCGCTCTTTGAGGAGCAGATCGACCTCGAGCAACAGGCTTTGATCCACCACCTGGAAACTCCGGCGGAGAGCAACTTTGAGGCGACCTCCTATTTTCCGCATTACGACGATTACCAGCTGACCCCCGACACCTATTTGCGCACCCTGGAGCGGCTCAAGTCCGCCCTGTCGATCCCGGTGATTGCCTCGCTCAACGGACGCCGGCTGGGCGGGTGGGTGGATTACGCCCGCCAGTTGGAAGGGGCCGGGGCCGACGCCCTCGAGCTGAACACGTATCAACTCGCCACCGATCCTGAAGTCACCGGGGCCGACATCGAAAGTGGCATTATGGGGATCGTGCAGGCGGTCGCCGAGGCCGTGCGCATTCCGGTTTCGGTGAAACTCTCGCCGTTTCACGCCTCGGTGGCGAATTTCGCCTCGCTGCTAGATCAGCAGGGGGCGAGCGGCCTGGTGTTATTCAACCGGTTTTATCAGCCCGATTTCGACATCGAGGAATTGGAGGTCGTGCCTCGCCTCAAGCTTTCGTATTCCTCCGAACTGCTGCTGCGGTTGCGTTGGCTCTCGATTCTGTCGCCCAAGTTAAAAGGATCGCTGGCATGCAGTGGCGGCGTGCATACGCCCGAGGATGTGATCAAGGCCATCCTCGCCGGGGCTCATACCGTGCAGATCGTTTCGGTGCTGCTCGAGCACGGTCCTCGCTCCATACCCGTGCTGCTCGACGGACTGAGCGACTGGATGCGGGAACATGGTCACGCGGAGCTCTCGACCATGCGTGGCGCGCTGAATCTGAAACGGTGCCCCGATACGGCGGCGCACGAACGCGCTAATTACATAAAAATCCTGCAGAGCTGGAAGCTCTAATCGCCCTAGAATAGCCCGCCGTTAATTCCGTATTTTATTAAAAGAGGCATGAACAATGGGGACTTTAACGAGGATATCGGAAGCTGAGGAGGTCCCGATTATGGGTTTTGGTGTGACATTGTGGGAGGCGTTGTAGGCCGCTATATCTGCTTCGAGTTCGACTTCGCTGTGGGAGATGCCTTCGCGCCGGCGAAGAGTGTTCGGGGCGCGGAAGAAGCGCTCCACCCTGTTTATCCAAGATGCGCTTGTTGGCTAACCTGTGTTTCTTTTATCAGCGCCTTTGGGATGCCACCTGATTCGGACTAACACCGCGTCCACCACGTTTGGGTCGCAAGCTACTTCGGTTCTGTCCTCGGATGCCTTCGTCAACCTGTGAGTTCTTTGCTCCTGAAAACCAACCAACTTTCCATTAACCGATCCGTTCTTCCCCAATCGGCAGACTGCGTACTCGGCAATACTCGCAATAGGGCGAGATTAAAAATGGTGGCAAAACTCGGATTCGAACCGAGGACACGCGCATTTTCAATGCGCTGCTCTACCAACTGAGCTATTTTGCCAAAGACGAAAGGAAATGAAAAAAGTGTTATGCTCCTACGTCAATGGGAATTTTGAGATCTTTGTAACGATTAATTAGGGCGTGTCTCGGAAATGAAATCGGCCAAAATAAATCTTAAATTATTACGTATATAGTTTATTTAGATCGGCATGCATTCAATTTTGGTGTGTCGTGAAGAAAACATCGAGGCTCCTTCTGGCTGACGGCAGCTGGGATGCGCTTAAAAAATTAAGGCCCATCGTGATAGCCTGACTGGGGCTCATCGTCGTGGCCGGACTCGTGAGAACATGAGGCTGGGAATCGAGGCGATTTTGTGGATCTACCGCACGGGTGCGCCTTGGCGTGACTTGCCGGCGGACTTTGGGCCATGGAAGACAAGCTACGGGAGATTTCGCGCTTGGACTGCCTCGGGACTCTGGGCAGCGATACTTACTGGCCTGAGTGCAGAAAAGGAGGACGATAGTGTCATGATCGTTAGCACTGCCATGCATGTGCATGCTCACGGATCCAACCCCGTCGGCGGCCCATTCTCCCAGGCAATGGCTCGGTTACGCTCAAGCATTTCGACAAAGATTTACATGGCCTGCGACGCACTGGGCTACCCCCCTTGGGTTCATTGTAACCGGGGCAAACGTCTCCGACTTTGACCAAGCCAAGCCCTTGCTTAAGCGGTACCTAAAGCCTGGCGCTTACGCTATTATGGACAAGGGCTACGACAGCGCTGCGATTCGAGACTTCATTCGCGAACGCGGAGGCATCGCCGTCATTCCCCCCGAAAGCCAATCGCTCAACCAAAACGGCCTTCGATGAATGCATCTACGTGGAACGCCATCACATCGAAAACGTCTTTGCCCGCCTTAAATCCTTCCTTCGCATCGCCACACGCTATGAAAAACTCCATCGCACTTTAGCCGCCATGGTCACCCTATTGCATCTTCATCTTGATCAATGCTTGAACTTTATTTCCGAGACACGCCCTAAGTGGCGACTGGTTAATAAAAAAGCCGTCCGGCGATAAGCGGGACGGCTTTTGGTTGAATCCGCTTTGCGATTTAGCGGAGGTTCAGGTGAAGCGGTTTAGGCGACCACTGGGGCGTCTTCGGCCAATGGCGCCTGGCCTTCGAGCTCCTTCAGGGCGGCTTTGCGGCTGAGGCGCACTTTGCCCGACTTCTCGTCGATGCCGATGCACTTCACCGTGATGCTGTCGCCCATCTTCACTACGTCTTCGGTGCGGCGTACGCGGAAGTCGGCCAGCTCGCTGATGTGACAAAGGCCTTCTTTGCCGGGCAAGCACTCGACGAAGGCGCCGAACTCTTTCACCCCGGTCACGCGGCCGGTGTAGATCTTGCCGTTCTCGATCGGGGCGCCGCCACCACCACCGCCACCGCCGGAACCGCCGCCACAGAGGCTGTCGATTTCCTTGAGCGCGCGATTGGAAGACTCGGCGTTGTTCGAATAAATGAACACCTTGCCCGAATCGTCGTCGGAGATATCGATCTGCGCGCCCGTGGTTTCGACGATGCGGCGGATGGTTTTGCCACCGGGCCCGATGAGCAGGCCGATCTTTTCGGGATCGATCTGGATCGTCTGGATGCGGGGAGCGAAGGTGCTGAGTTCCTTGCGCGGGGCAGGAATGGCGCTGAGCATGTTGCGCAGGATTTCAACGCGGGCCTCGCGGGCCTGGTGAATCGCGACTTTGGCGATCTCCAAGGGCAGGCCGTTGATCTTTAGGTCGAGCTGGAAGCCGGTGATGCCCTTGGTGGTGCCGGCCAGCTTGAAGTCCATGTCGCCGAAATGGTCTTCCTCACCGAGGATGTCGGTGATGGTGGACCACTTGGTGATCGTGCCGGAGGCGTCGATTTCGGTCATCAGTCCGCAGGAAATGCCCGCCACGGGGGCGATCAGGGGAACGCCGGCGTCCATCAGCGACAAGCAGCCGCCGCACACCGAGGCCATGGAGGTCGAGCCGTTGGAGGCCATGATCTCGGAGACGACGCGGATGGAGTAGGGGAACACGTCTTCGGGCGGGAGCACCGGCACGAGCGAACGCTCGGCGAGGGCGCCGTGGCCGACTTCGCGGCGACCCGGCGAGCCGAAGCGGCCGGTCTCACCCACGGAGAAAGGAGGGAAGTTGTAGTGCAGCAGGAAGCTCTTGGACTTCACGCCGCCGGTGAGGGCGTCGAGCTCTTGGGCTTCCTTGGTCGGCCCGAGCGTGGTGATAACGATGCTCTGGGTGTCGCCGCGCTTGAAGGCCGCCGAACCGTGGACGCGGGGGAGAATGCCGACCTCGGAGTGGAGGGGGCGCAGGCTCTTGGCGTCACGGCCATCGGCGCGCACGCCGCGCTCGAGCACGGCCTTGCGGTAGGCTTTGTATTGGAGGTCTTCGAAGACGACGTTCAGATCCACGTCGCTGAAGCGGCCGGCGCCGAGTTCGAGGGAGAGGGCAACATGGGCCTCGGCCTTGAGGCCTTTGACGTTGGCCGAGCGGACGGCTTTTTCGTGGCCGAAGATGGCGGCAACGATGCGCTCGGTGGACACGACGCGCTCGATGATCGCGCGGGCCTCGGGGCTGGCGCCCACCAAGGCGAAGTGGGCCTTGGGCTTGCCGACGAGGGCCACGAGTTCCTTGATGCCGCGGATGATCGGCTGGATGGACTGATGGCCGAAGGCGAGGGCCTCAATGAAGCGCTCTTCCGGGATCTGGTCGGCGGAACCCTCGATCATGAGCATGTCCTTCTCGTTGCCCACGTAAATGAGGTCGAGGGAGGACTGGAACATCTGTTCGATGGTCGGGTTGGCGACGAATACGCCGTCGATTTCGGCCACGCGGACGGCGCCAATCGGCCCGTTCCAAGGAATGTCGGAGATGGCCAGGGCGGCGGAGGCGCCGTTGACCATGGGGATGTCGGCCTCGTTCAACTGGTCGGCCGACATGAGCTGGCCGATGATCTGGACCTCATTGAGGAAACCCTCGGGGAAGAGGGGGCGGCAGGGACGGTCGCAGAGGCGGGAGGTGAGGATTTCCTTTTCGGACGGACGGCCCTCGCGCTTGAAGTAACCGCCGGGGAAGCGGCCGGCGGCGGCGTACTTTTCGCGGTAATCGACGGTGAGGGGGAAGAAGTCTTGGCCGGGCTTCATCGTCTGCGCGGCGCAGGCGGTGACAAAGACGTTGGTCTCACCCACGGCGACGTTGACCGCGCCATTGGCGAGGGCGGCGTAGGTACCGGTGGAGAAGGTGATGCCGAGTTCGGCGATCGTGACGGAGTGTTTCTGCTTCAGGGACATGTTTATTTCGTAGTTCGGTTGCGCGTCGCGGATAAAAAAGCCGGCCTGCGACACGCGGCAGGTTCGGCTTAAAGGGGGGAGTGGCGCAGACTTCCTGTCTGCTCGGGTTCGGCAAATGCAGACTGTAAGTCTGCGCCACTTCAGGGGCAGCTGAATTGCTCGGTTTTTATAAAAAACAAAGGGCGACCCGGTGAGGGTCGCCCTTCGTCTTAAGGGGTCAATTACTTGCGGAGGCTCAGGCGCTGGAGCAGCTCGTTGTACTTGGGAAGATTATGGCGCTTCAAGTAGTCGAGGAGCTTGCGACGGCGGGAAGCCATCTGCAGCAGGCCGCGGCGGCTGTGGAAATCCTTGCGGTGCGTGCGCAGGTGCTCGGTCAAATGATTGATGCGAGCAGTCAGCAGGGCGACCTGGACTTCGGACGAACCGGTGTCGGTGTCGTGGACTTTGTAGGCGGAGATAATTTCTGGCTTGGCGATCGTGGACATGGTTTAATTTTAATAAGTTACACAACTGTAGGGGACCGGTGAGAGCCCCGTGCCGCCCGCTTCCGTCATGGTTTTCACCACGGCGTTTGCCGGCGTCACCGTTCTAATCTGGCGGAATGCCAGACCAGTCGTGGTGCCACCCCGTAACCGACGGAGCGACACTAACGCAGAAACAAAAACTCCTGAATCCTCACAGGTTGAGCAAGCGAAATTTATCGCTTCGACCTCCGTAAATTTAGCCGCGCGGGTCATTCCAACCAGCCGGCCAGCGGTTGAGCGGTGATGGCGAGCCCCTTGACGTCGGCTTTTTTAATAGAATCGAGGGTCGCCAGCACGGTTTGCAGCTCGGTGGCCGACCTGATTTTTCCGGTTAAATAAGCGAATTCGGCCTCGGGGTTGGTCACATGAAATTCGCCGGTTGCGTCCACGTGAACCGCCACCAGGCCGCGATCCTCATCGGGGGCGTCAAAATACCAGCCCTCCTTGCGGTCAAAGCCGGGCACCCCGTCAAACCGGACCGTGGCCCACAACACAGAGAGGTACTCGACGCCGTCGACCAGGCTCACCTGGGGGTGGGTGCCGCGTTTTTCGACGAGGAGGATTTTTAACGCGTCGTTGAGCAAGGGGGCGTGCGCCTTAGGGGTGTTCATTGATTAAAACTAGTGGTGGTGAAGGGCGCCCGGGCGGCGAGGGAATTTTGCTCAGCGACGTTGGCCGGGATACGACGGCATCTCACGTGGCGTTTCCGTGGATCAGCCCCAGAGCAAGCCAAACGCCATGATCAGGGCATAAAGGGCCAAATAGGAGCCTGTTGATCCCAGCAAATGGATTAACTCCGCCGGGGTGGTCGCTTGGGCCAGCCGCCGCGATTGCTGCCAGCCGGCCGCGCTGCAAAGCACCACGGCTCCACCCATTACTAGCGGGTGCCAGTCGGCTACACCAAGGGCGAGCAGCACCGCCACCGCGAGCCCATGTGCCGCCCTAAATTGGGCCCGGGCGAAGCGTCGGCCCCAGCGGACCACCAAGGTGCGTTTACCGGCCCGGGCATCGGTTTCCACGTCCCGGTAATTGTTAACCACCAATATATTGGCGGCGAGCGCGCCGATCCCGGTGCCGATCAGCCAGACATCTGGGGTGAGTACCTCGGCTTGCACAAAATAGGTCGCTCCTACCGCCACCAGGCCGAAGAAAACAAAAACAAACACGTCGCCCAGTCCGTTGTAACCGAGCGGATAGGGGCCGCCGGTGTAAGCGAAACCACAAGCGATACTGGACACGCCAATCACCAGTAAAGGCCATCCGCCGAAGGCGAGCAGCGGCAGTCCACTCAAAAAGGCGGCGCTGAAAACCCCGATCATGGCCCATTTCATGGTGGCCGGGGCGATCAAGCCGGCGGCGCAGGCCCGCCGCGGGCCGACTCGCTGGGCGGTGTCGGCCCCTTTGATGAAGTCGTAGTAATCGTTGGCGAAGTTGGTGCCGATCTGGATCAGCAGGGCAAAGCTCAGGCAGAAGGCCGCGGCCACCGGATTAAACCCTTCGTCTCGCCACGCCAAGGCGGAGGCGGCCAACACCGGGGCCACGGCTGCCGGCAGGGTGCGCGGACGCGTCGCGTCGAACCAAACCAACAGGCGGGAAGCTCGGGTGGGGCGTGACACGTTCAGGTTAGGCGCGTCGCCCCCCAGACCGATTTAGAGATACGGCAGCCGTCCTGCTTCAGGCTCAGACCGGGGCCCCCGGGGAGGGTGCGCCTCGCCTGGCCCTGGATCCAATAACTAACCGTCATGGTAGAGACGCGAAGCGCTTTCGCTGACCGCACTCCGCGTTGGCGACCGGGCTCACTTAGAGGATCATTCCGGCAGCGACCGTCGCGTTGGTGAACTCATCAACCAGGATGAAGCTGCCCGTGGCGCGGTTGCGTTGATAGGAATCGGAGATGAGCGGCGAAGCGGTGCGCAACAGGATGCGGCCGATGTCGTTCATGCCAATTTCCAGGTCACCCTCGACCTTGTGCAGCGTGCTGATGTTCACCTTGTAGCGCACCGCCTTGATCACCGACTTGGCTTCGCGGGTGGTGTGGCGGATAATGTATTTGCCATTGGGCACCAGCTTCTTGTCCGAAAACCAGCAGATCATCGCCTCGATGTCCTGGGTGACCTCGGGGGGATTATTGGCTTTGGTGATGGTGTCGCCGCGGGAGACGTCGATTTCGTCTTCCAGAGTCATCACCACCGACATCGGGGCGAACGCCTCGGCGAGTTCGCCAGAGGGACCGTGGAGGGTTTTGATGCGCGAGGTCAGGCCGGAGGGTTGCGAGACGATCGCGTCGCCGGGCTTAAAAACCCCGCCCGCCACGCGGCCGGCGAAGCCACGGAAATCGTGGTGCTCATCATTGTTGGGGCGGATCACGGTTTGGACCGGGAAGCGCGCGTCGATGTGGTTAACATCGCTGCCGATATAGACGGTTTCCAGGGTGTAAAGCAGCGCGCTGCCCTGATACCAGGACATCTTGGGCGAGCGATCGACCACGTTGTCGCCGTGCAGCGCCGAGATGGGGATGAACTGGATGTCGGGAATCTCCAGGCGGGAGGCGAACTCGGTGTAGGCGGTGACGATCTCGTTGAACCGGGCCTCGGAGTAGTCGACGAGGTCCATCTTGTTCACGCAGACGACCACGTGGGGGATCCGCAGCAGCGAGGCGATGAAGGAGTGGCGGCAGGTCTGCTCGATGACGCCCTTGCGCGCATCGATCAGGATGATGGCGAGGTTGGCGGTGGAAGCCCCCGTCACCATGTTGCGCGTGTACTGGATGTGTCCGGGGGTGTCGGCGACGATGAACTTGCGGCGCGGCGTGGCGAAGTAGCGGTAGGCCACGTCGATGGTGATGCCCTGCTCGCGCTCGGCGCGCAGGCCGTCGGTGAGCAGCGAGAGGTTGAGGTGGTCCTCGCCGCGCTGTTCAGTGGCGCGTTCGATGGCTTCAAGCTGGTCCTCGAAAATGGCCTTGGAGTCGTAAAGGAGGCGACCGATGAGGGTGGATTTGCCGTCGTCCACGCTGCCCGCCGTGGTGAAGCGGAGCAGGTCCATGGACAGGTAGTGCTGGTCGGTGTGCGTGTGGGCGGGAGCGGTCATTTTTAAAATTAAAAGTGCGGACTTCAGGTTAGCGCGAAGGAACTGCGGGAGAGCCTTGAAAATCACCGCAGTGCTTCAAGCGGAGGGGAGGCCTTGGGTAATTCGCGTTTTTGGCTTCGGTGCGTGAAAAATCCGGTTCTCAGAAATAGCCGGCCTTTTTGCGGTCTTCCATCGCGGTTTCGGAGCGCTTGTCGTCGGCACGGGTGCCACGCTCGGTCTGGCGGGCGGTGGCCACTTCCTGAATGACCGCGGCGAGGTCGGCCGCGTCCGACTCGACTGCCCCGGTGCAGGTGCTGTCACCCACCGTGCGGTAGCGCACCGTGCGGGTTTCATACTTTTCGTCGCCGATGAGGGTAATGTAGGGCGACTTCGCCAACAGCACGCCGTTGCGGTTCACCACTTCGCGTTGGTGAGTGAAATAGATCGAGGGGATGTCGAGTTTCTCGCGGGCGATGTATTGCCAGACGTCCATCTCGGTCCAGTTGGAGAGCGGGAACACCCGGAAGTGTTCGCCCTGGTTTTTGCGGCCATTGAACAAGTTCCACAGCTCGGGGCGCTGGTTCTTCGGGTCCCACTGGCCGAACTCGTCGCGGTGGGAGAAAAACCGCTCTTTGGCGCGGGCCTTTTCCTCGTCGCGGCGGGCGCCACCCAGGCAGGCGTCGTA
>JBILBW010000170.1:0-4861 GCA_044353465.1 Rariglobus sp.
GTGAATGGCAACTTGTTCGTTAACTCCTCCTTGGATGTGAATGGCAACACCGCCAGCTTCGGCGTCAACGGGGCCAATCCCGGCTACAGCCTGATCTACACCAACGGCACCCTGGCCACGGTCGACTTCAGCGCAACGGCTCCCGGCGTGAACTGGATTTGGAGCCAAGCGACCAACCAGCCCCAGCTCAAACTCGGCAGCACCAACACCCTCAGCCTCTTCGCCCCCGGCTCCGCGCTCGCTGCGATCACCCTCAATCCCGCCGGCACCTCGACCTTCTCCCAGGGCCTGACCGTTACCGGCACCCTCACCGCCACCGGCGGGCTCGCTTCGCCCAATGGCATCGTCAGCGGTGGGACGTCCGGTCTGTCCCTGCAAGCCGGCGGCACGGGTAACCAGAACATCACCCTGGTGCCCACCGGCACCGGTGTGACCACCACCGCTTCGCCGGTGACCGTCACCAACGCCACCGCGAGCACCAGCACCTCCACCGGTGCCCTGATTGTGACGGGCGGCGTGGGCGTCAACGGCACCCTCACGGCCGGTAACGTGACCACCGGCGGCACGGTCAATGCCGGCACCCTCAAGGTCACCAACGTCGACACCTCGTTGACCAACCTCGGCCTCGGTACGGCCAACACCGCCAACTTCGGCGCGATCAACGCCGCCGATCCGTCATTCTTCTACCCCGCGCCCGTCGCCAAGGTGTCCCATACCGCCCCTAGCGGACCGTTCTTGTCCACGCCCCAAGTCGTCACCGTGGCCGGCAACTTTGCCTACGTCGGCAGCAGCTCCAGCAGCTCCTTCCAAATCCTCGACATCACCAACCCGCTGCTCCCGGTCAAACGCGGCTCGCTGGTCGGTACCGGCGTGGTCCCGGCCGCCAACCTCGCGTATCCGCGCGGCATCGCGATTTCGGGCAACTATGCCTACGTCACCAGCCAAACCAACAACGCCCTCCAGGTCATCAACATCACCAACCGTGACGCCCCGGTCGCCGCCGGTTCGCTGCTCAACGGGGCGGGTGGGGCCCTCCTCGGCGCGCCCTACGGGATCGCGGTTTCGGGTAACTACGCCTACATCGCCAGCTCCAGCAGCAACGCCCTGGAAATCGTCAACATCGCCAACCCGGCCGTCCCGGTCCACGCCGGCAAGCTGGTCGACGCGACCAAGCTCCTCGGTGCCCGCGCCGTGGCGGTGGCCGGTAATTACGCCTACGTGGTCAGCAACACCGGCAACACTTTGACGGTGATCAACGTGAGCAACCCGACCGCGCCGACCTTGGCCGCCACCTTGGCCCACAACGCCGCCGGTCCGCTCTTGGCCGGCCCCACCGCGATCGCGATTTCCGGCAACTACGCCTACGTCACCAGCGCGACCAGCAACGCGCTGCAAATCATCGATATCAGCAACCCGCTCGTGCCGGTCGCCAAAGGCGCGCTCGTCAGCGGCACCGCCGGTGCGCAGCTCACCACTCCGAGCGCCCTCACCGTGGTCGGCACCACCGCCTTTGTCACCTCCAGCGGCACCACCAAGGCCGTGCAAATCGTCGACGTGAGCAACCCGCTCGCCCCCACACCCAGGGGCCAGTTGCTCGACGGCATCGGTGGAGCGGCCCTCAATGGACCGACCGGCATCGCCGTTGCGGGCAATTATGCCTACGTGGCCTCGTCATCGAGCAATGCCCTCCAAGTCCTCAGCATCGCCTCCGGAGGCGGTTTTCAGATTAAGAATGCCACCGTTCTCACCACCGATGTCGCGAACAACCTCCTGCTCGGCTCCGGTCTGCCCACGGGCAAAGTCGCCATCGGCACCACCAACGCCACCTCGCGTTTATCCGTCGCGGGCATCGACGCCACCGCGGCCAACTCGGTGGTGAACTTCACCGACTCTACCGGAAAATCGCTGCTTTTGGTCCGCAACGACGGCAATGTCGGCATCGGCACCACCACTCCCTCTGCCAAGCTTGACGTCGCCGGTGACGCCAAGATCTCCGGCACGCTCACCGTCGGCGGCCAAGATGTGGTGACCGCCAACCAGCTTGCCACCTACGCCTCCAAGGCCGAAGTGGCTCCTTTTGCCAAGCCCACTGCGCTGTATGACAATTCAGGTAACGCTATTTCCAGTGTACAAGACGATGGCAAGGTCAACTTTGCCTCCGGTCTTAGTGCGGGCCTAAATGCTTCCGCCTATGGGAAAAACTCAACCGCGATGGGTGTAGGATCCACCGCGGACGGGGAAAATTCAATCGCGATGGGCTACTATAACAGAGCCATTGGGGAAAATTCAATCGCGATGGGTTTATTTACTACTGCCAGTGGCTCTAATTCAACCGCGATTGGTTTAGCAACCGAAGCCGGCGGGAATAATTCAACCGCGATGGGTATGTTAAGCATGGCCAACGCCTACGGCTCCACCGTTATTGGTCGAGGCAATGTGGTGAATCTTGGAAATAGTCCTCTTACTTGGGTCGACACCGATGATCTTTTTGTTATCGGCAACGGCAGGCTCTATTTAGATGATGATGGATACCAAGCCCTCGCCAGATCCAACGCCCTTTCGGTAAAGAAAAACGGCGAAACTTACATTCAGGGCAATGTCGGCATCGGTATCACCACGCCCACCGTCAAACTCGACGTGGCCGGTGACGCCAAGATCTCCGGCACCCTCACCGTCGGTGATCAAGCGGTGGTGACCGCCCCCCAGCTTGCCACCTACGCGACCACGGCCCAGGTGAGTACGCAGCTGGCCCCGTACCAGCTCGCCGCCGGCAGCGGCGCCGGCCTGAACGCGCTCAACGCCTCGGCGCTCACCACCGGCACGCTGCCCGCCGCCCGCATTGCGGCGGCCTCAGTGACCAATGACAAGCTGACCACCAACCCGCTCGCCCGCGCCAACCACACCGGCACGCAGGCGTGGTCGACCCTGACGGCCACTCCGACCACCATCGCTGGCTACGGAATCAACGATGCGGTGAAAAAAACCACCACCGGCGACGTCACAGTGGCCGGCGTTACTACCCTCCAAGGTGCTGCCAACGTCACCGGTGCCACCACCTTGCGGGGCGCGGTCACCGTTAAAACCGTCCTCCGCCTCCCGCCCTCCGGCGATCTCAGCATGGGCACCTTCACCACCGGTCTCAATCCGGCCAACTGAGGTTTAGCGGCTTACTCGTCCCCATGTCCTTGCTCACTCAACGGTTGAAGCGGCTGCGCGGTTCGGTGCGCGTATCCGTAGTGGTTAGTCTATTTGCTGGTATCCTCCTGCCCGCCCTTCTTCGGGCCGGTGCCCCTGCTTGGTGGTCCCAGCGAGGAGTGCTTGTCGCCGGGGCCACCGTCGACGACTACGCCGCAGTTAACCAAGGCCAGCTTAGATACATCGCTAAGCAAGCGTATGAAGAGATGAAGGTTACCTTACCTGGTGGTCCAGGCCGCGTACTTGACGCCATTTGGGCAAATCCACCCGCCAGCACCGATGACTACCGCGCTATCAACCTCGGTCAGCTCAAGGCGGTAGCAGAGCCTTTTTATGCGCGATTAGAGCAATCAAACTATAGCGGCCAACCGCTTGGTACCAGTCAAACTCGCCCATGGACCGGCATTGGAGCCGACGACTTCGCCCTGGCCAATATCGGCCAAGTTAAAAGCGTGTTTAGTTTTGATCCCCGTTTGGTGATGGTGGTTCTCCCCACCACTCCGTTCGGGCTGATTTCCAGTAATTTGGCCCCGAAAGGCCTCACGCTCACGTGGAGTCCACCTGCGGATAGCACTGGTGTCGTGGGTTATGATATTTATCTGGATGGCGTGAAGGTTGGGTCTTCCTTAAAGACTTCATATACGTTTTTAAATTTAGCAGATGCGACCTCATACAGTTTTTCTGTGCGCACGCGGGATGCGGCAGGCAATATCTTGGGCAGTAGTCGTGCGATACAGGTGCTAACCGCCGCTTATTCGTTAAAAAACTAGATTTTTGTTGTGGCTTCTTATTCGCTGGCATTTAAACGAGTTGGTGCGGTTAAGGCATGGGGGAAATGATTATGGATAATTAGGCCAGGGAAATGCGGGCGGTGAAATATGAAGTCCGGTAATGATAGGGGGATGTCCCAGCCGTCGTTAGAAGATCTAGATGGATGGTGGTATATAAAGATTGGGTTCAGGGGCTGGTGGTTTGAACAAGAGCAATAGTGCTCGGGAAGGTTTGGAGGGGCGCAGCCCCTCCAGCTCTGGAAGGGATCGAAGTGAGGGCTAGGGCGTGGAGCAGTTTAGGTAGATCGGCGTGGCCCTTGATGCGGCGGAAGCCCGTTTCTATGTTCAGCAAGGCAGTGGTGCTCTATCGCGAGATCTGATCGGTCTCGGCTCGCCAACGGGTGACCTTGGCGGTCTGCCCCCGGTAGTTGCGCATGACGTTTTCAATGGCGTTGGTGGACAGCAGCGGGCGATTGTGGCTCGAGGGCACGTTGGTAAGCGTCCGGTCTCCGACCTCGGATGAGGCATAGCGCAGGGCCAGAGCTATGTCATAATGGTAACCATTCTGACATAGCCGATGGCCACTTATGTTAACCCATATGTGCAGCGACGCTGCTCCCGTTGCCTGCGATCAGCAGGTCGTTGCGACCACCTCAACCACCCCGGGCGGTTGCCAGCGCGCCGGGGTCAACGCGCCGAGGTCGTCACAATAACCCGAGGGGAATAACCCAAGGGGGTCGGGCCGATAGGCAAAAGGGATAGGCAAAAGGGGTCTGGCCGGAATGGCACTAAGTTAAGGGGTGATGTCGTCACTTTTTGAGGTCGCGGGAAGAGGAGACGACCATGTTGCGTCGGGGCTTGGTGAGGAGTTGATAAACCTTGGGGCGGCGTTTGAC
>JBILBW010000171.1:0-4832 GCA_044353465.1 Rariglobus sp.
AACTTCTCAACGGCTTTCATCAGGCCCATGTTGCCCTCCTGAATGAGGTCAAGGAAGGAAAGACCCCGGTTGGTGTACTTCTTCGCGATCGAGATCACCAAGCGCAAGTTGGCTTCGACCATCTCGGTCTTGGCCTTGTGGGCCTCGCGCACATGAACATTGGTCTGCTGCACCACGGCCAGGAATTTATCCGGGGCAATGCGGTTTTCGGCCTCAATCTGCTTGAGGCGGGCATGGATCGATTTGGTGTCGATGGCCGCATCCTTCTTGGTCTTGGGGTGCTTCGCTCGGTCGAGCTGGTGATACAACTGCTCGATCTCGCTTAAGACGGGCTGCAGCTGTTCGAGCCACTCCTCGTAGACCTTAATCTTGAAGTAAAACTTGGCGAAATTGGCGCGCAGGGTGGCTTCGCGTTTGTGGTGCTTGGCGAGAATCTTTTTCCGGTCAGCCTCGGAGCGCGCCTTAAGGAACTCTTCCCACGATTCAGCAACCGATTCCTCGTTTTTTTGGGTCAATTCGACGAGTTTGGGCAAGCCCTTGAAGTAGGCGTCGCGGCTCTCGATTTTTTTGTCGATAACCACGCGATCGAAGCGCTCCTCGCGGGTGATCAGTTTGGCACCGAGTACCGCGATGTACGTTCCAACGACTGCAGCTTCGAATAGCGCGCTCTGGGCCTTCAGCTCGGCATTCTCAATGCGCTTGGAGATTTCCACCTCTTGTTCACGCGTCAGCAGGGGCACTTGGCCCATCTGCTTGAGGTACATGCGAACCGGGTCGTCGAGAATGTCATGCTGCGAGGTACGCGACTCCTCTTCCTCCGCCTCTTCCTGACGCTGTTTGTAATCTTCTACCTGATCGGGCTCGAGGATTTCAATTTCGAGGTTCTGCAGAATCGAAAGGACATTATCGATCTCCTCCTGGTTTTCGACGGAATCGGGCAAGGCCTCATTGATATCGTCGAAGGTGAGGTAACCCTGCTCCTTGGAGAGACGGATGAGGTTGCGGATTTTGTCGTTGATCCCACCAGCGGGCAGATCCACGCCGGGCGCTATGGCATCACCCCCACTTGGGCGAATCCGTTCAATGGCAGCCTCCACGGCTTCAGATTGGGTATCGGTATCAACAGACTTGGCTTTACGCGGCATAGGAAAAGGCAGGATCAGGAAAAAAATTAAGCCGCAGGCAGCCTCAGAGGCGCGCGCAGCTGTCGCTTAATATCGAGGAGTTCTTTGAAAAGTGAATTTGCGTCAAAGTCACTGTCCGCTGAGCCGTTGGCTAGGGCAAGTTCTATTTGGCGAACACGCGGCTCCAACGAACGAGACTGGATGAGGCGCAGCGCCTCGTTGGCAACCTTTGAAGGATCATCGATTTGATTGGCCTCAAAGAGCAGCGAAGCCACCAAAGTCCGCTCCGCCTCCGATTCAAGGAGTCCGTCAAGGTTGTCCCGGCCCGGCCAAGCATCCTGCTCAAATTCGGCAAGGAAGCGGTTGAGCAAGACCCCGGCCGCATGGCTCAGGTCGATCCATACGTGCGGCAGGGTCCGGCTGAGCCGGCTACCGACCGCCTCAAAATGAAGGATAAGGATGAGCAGGTGGTGCTCGGGCGTATCTTTAGTGGCGATCACCGAGGCTGTGGTGGCAATGGGCGCAGTAGCAGTTGGGGTTGAACGAGCTAACTGCTGGCGATCCTGACGCAGTCTCTGTTGGTCGAAATCCTTTTGAAACGCCGAAAGCGGCAGCCGTAACAGGCCGGCGGATTCCGCTAGGAATTGGGAGCGGGCGACCTCGGACTCGGCATTGAGAATGAGGGCGTGCAACTCGGCGGCGACCCGGGCTTTTTGTTCGGGGGTGGCGGTTTCCGGCGTGGGCAAAAAGGCGCGGCACGCAAAGGCCATGGCGGAAAGCGAGAGCTGCTTGACCTGGTCGTAACCGGCAAGCCCTCGTTCCAAAAACAGCAGGTCGGGGTCGATTTTGCTGTCCGTAGCGCCACCAAGAAATCGCACCTCGATCCCGGCCTTCAGCGCCATGGGCAGGAAACGCAAGGCGGCCTTCTGGCCCGCGCTGTCGCCATCAAAGAAGCACTCAACCTGGGTGTGGTAGCGTCGCAACAATAGCAGTTGCCCCTCGGTGAGGGCGGTGCCCTGAGGGGCGATTGCGGTCTTAAGTCCCACGCTCCAACTGCGGAGCGCGTCCAGCTGGCCCTCAACCAGCACGAAGGGCTTGCCCTCGCCCACCAAGCTGCGCGCACGGTCGAGATTAAACAACAGGTTCCCTTTGGTGAAAACCGGCGTTTCCGGGGAGTTAACGTATTTGGCCTCGCGCGCCGGATCGTCTTCCGGAGTGAGGTCGGTCTGGCGGGCGGTGAAAGCGACCACCCGGCCCTGGTGATCGCGAATGGGGATCATCAGGCGCCCCCGAAACCGCGGCTTGAGCGAATTGAGCCCCAACACCGCACCCTCGCGCACAAAAAAAAGTCCGCACTGGCGCAACGCCTCCTCGGAGTGTTTTTTCTTGAGCAACGCCGCGGCAAGCGAGGTGTCAGTCGGCTCGCTGGCGCCGATTTTAAACTCCTCGGCGAGTTCCAGGGAAAAGCGGCGTTTATCCGTCCAATACGAGCGCATCCAGTCACCGGTGACGGTGGCGGCACGAAACATGTGGTGGAAGTGCTCGGCGGCGGTTTCGTGAATGTCGAAAATTTCCTGGCGGAGCGAACGCTCCTCGCGGCTCGGCCCGCCGGTGCCCGCCTCGTATTCGATCGGCACGCCAAAGCGCTGGCCGAGCGCCTCAATTGCCTCGGTGAAGGTGAGCTGTTCGGTCTCCCGAACAAACGAGATAATATCCCCGGCTTTACCGCAGCCGAAACACTTGTAAAAGCCCTTGTCGGGATCGACGTGGAAGGACGGGGATTTCTCGTTGTGAAACGGGCAGAGGCCTTTGAAACGCGAACCCGCCTTGCGCAGGGTGGCGACCCGGCCGACCACATCGACAATGTTCACGCGAAGCTTCAAATCGCGAAGACAGGTGGGTTTGATGGCGGGCATGGGGGGGAACGAAGAACGAGGGGGGCGGAAGAACTTTGCACTTTTACCCCAGCACGGGGTGTGTCAAGAACGGCGGATTGGTTGGTCCGCACCGGTTTGTTCAGGGGACACCACCGCCTTCATGCACCCTTTTCGCTCTACTTTTATAAGTCTACTTTTACTCGCTGGCTGTGCGGCTCGATCGTGGGCAACCGAGTCCGCGCCGATACCCGCCAAGCCGCCCGTATCTCCGGTGATCTGGCAGGCCAAACTGGCAAACTTCTCCGACCAAATCTATGCCGAGAGCATCGAACAGCTGATAGCGCAGTTCGAACGGCACCTGGGACAGAAAATCGCCCCCGGTGAAAAGGGTCGGGTTGGGCTCAAGATTTATGCCGATTCGGGCCCCGGTCTCGCTACGCCGCTGGGGCTAACTAAAGCCGTCATCGCCGCCCTGCAAAAACGCGGTTACGCCAAAGATAAGATTTTCCTCGTCGGATTGAACCAGCAGCGCCTGCGCTACACCGGCTATCTGCCCTCTTTGGTCACCGGTAAATCCCCCTTCGACGGTCACCCGATCTACGTGCTCGAATCCGGACGCTACTTTGACCCGGTGTGGTTTTACGACAGCCCCCTGCCCTCGCGTTTCGATCCCATCCTGGTGCAAAAGAGCACCGAGGGCTTCGATCCCGAAACCTCGCTGGAGGACGACCGCAAGAGCTTTCTCGCCACCCCGCTTTTTGCCGAGGCCGATTTCTGGATCAACCTTCCGGTTTACACCGACCACGCTGTGCTTGGCGTAAACGGGGCCCTCGTCAACGCCACCCTGTGGAACGCCTCGAACACGGCGCGATTCTTCCGCAGCCCGGCCAGCGCACCCGCGGCGGTGGCCGAAATGAGCGCGATCCCCGAATTGCGCGGCACCTGGATGTTCACGCTGGCCAGCTTGGAGCGCTACCAGTTCGTTGGCGGGCCTTGGTTCAACTCACTTTACACCGTGTCCGAGCCGCTCCTCTGGCTGGGGACTGACCCGGTGTTGCTCGATGCCCTCATGCTGGAGCGAATCAACCGCCACCGCGCTAGCGAGGGTTTTAAGCCGATCTCGGAGGACATCCGCACGTTGGAGTTTGCTTCGATCCTCGGGGTGGGTTCGCGCAAAATCACGGACGCCAAATTCGTCCCGGTTGGTAATTGATAGAAAATGCCCTTGTCTCAGCGCGTGTCCTGCACCCATTTTCCTGCCTTTCTTTTTATGTCCGACGCGTATCTTCCGCTTCTCATCCAACTTATCCTCGCCGCAGGCCTCGCCGTCCTGATCGTCGGGATCAGCCACCTGCTGGGTGAGCGACGCAAGAAGCGCACCGCCATCACCGACACGGCCTATGAGTGCGGGGTGAAAAACGAGGGGCTCCTCCACTCGCGCTTCTCGGTGAAGTTTTACGTCACGGCCATGCTGTTCATCCTCTTCGACATCGAAGTGGTGTTCATGATTCCGTGGGCCTTCATTTACCGAGATTTCCTCGCTAATAACCTGTCGATTCTCGGCCCCATTCTCTTCTTCTTTGGGGTGCTTGTGCTCGGCCTCTTTTACGAGGTGCGCAAAGGCGCCCTTGAGTGGGAAAAGTAAGCGAACCGGGCGTGGCTTGATCGAGATTTAACCCGATGAAACTCGACAAGATCATCGCACGAAACCGAATCGTCGATCTGCGCAGCACCGACATGCGCGGGGCGCTCACCGAGCTCATCGCGGTGGCCGCCGGCAATTTCCCCGATCTCAAGCAGGAGTCCTTGCTGCGCGGCCTGATGCAGCGGG
>JBILBW010000067.1:0-15067 GCA_044353465.1 Rariglobus sp.
GTCGCGGCAGGAAATCGCCGAAGCCACCCGCGAAACCTGCCGGCAGAACGGCTTGACGGACGGTTACATCCGTTTGGTGGTGACCCGTGGGGTGGGTGACCTCGGGTTGTCTCCGTGGTTATGCCCCAAGCCCTCTATTTTCATCATTGCCAGCAAGATCGCCCTTTATCCCGCCGAACATTACACCACCGGTTTGTCGATTGTGACGGTGGCGACTCGGCGTATCAGCTCCGCGGCGCTGCCGCCGGCAATCAAGTCGCTTAACTACCTCAACAACATCCTCGCCAAAATTGAGGCCCGTCAGGCGGGTGCCTTGGAGGCGATCATGCTCAACGATCAGGGCTACGTGGCGGAGTGCACCGGGGACAACATCTTCATCGTCCACAAGGGCGCGATCATCACCCCGTCCGCTTCCCAGGGCGCGCTCAAGGGCATCACCCGCTCGGCTATCGTGGACATCGCTTTCGAGTTGGGCATCCCGTTGCATGAAGCCGATATGACCCGCTACGACGTGTGGAATGCCGACGAGTGTTTCCTCACGGGCACCGCAGCCGAGGTCATTCCGGTGGTCAAATTGGACGGTCGCGAAATCGGCACGGCCAAGCCGGGGCCGATCACCTTGCGCGTGCTGGAGGCATTCCGCCGCCGCGTGCTGGTTGAAGGCAGCCGGCTTTGAGCGTGGGAGGCGGCCTAGCCGGCGCAAGTAACTGCCGATCATCTGTTCAGTATCTGGACTGGGGGCGAGGCGCTCTGCTTTGGGTGAGCACCGGGTGTCAGGTCCAGCCGGCAGGCTGGACCTCGGGTGGGGAGCCAGCGGGTCCGCTTTCCCCGTCCGGCTTCTGGGCCTCGCCGGCAACTCGGGCTCCGAGGTTGGGGCGGTTTTTTTCTTAGCCGTCAGCTTGCAAAATTCGGCAAGTCGGATTTGGCCTGTAACAAAGCAAGGATTAAAAATTCAACAACTTAGCTTAATTCCTCCCCATTTGGCTTAAATTCTACGACATCGAGTCGAAGTTCTTCCTATCAGTGATAAATTATTCTCATGGCCAGCCCGCTGAAATGTGATCTTTGCGCCAATCCCGCCACCGTGCACCTCACGCAAATCGTGAACAACAAGGTGCATAAGGTGGACCTGTGCGAAGCTTGCGCCCAATCCAAAGGGGTGACTGATCCCAGCGGCTTTTCGCTGGCCGACCTGTTGTTAAAGGCTTCGCTCAATCCCGAGGTGCCCGCGGCCGGGGTGCGGTGCGAGCAGTGCGGGTTCACCCAGAACGACTTCAAGAAGCACGGCCGTTTTGGCTGCCCGCAGTGCTACGCGACGTTCTCGAGCCTGGTTGAGCCCATGCTCGACAACATGCACAAGGGCACAGCGCATGCCGGCAAAATCCCCGAGCGGGCGCTTGAGCGTAAATCCATTCACGAACGCATCGTCGAGCTGGAGGCGAGTCTGGACAAGGCGGTCAAGGCGGAGTTGTACGAAGATGCCGCCCGTTTCCGCGATGAAATCAATCAACTCAAGCAGGCTTTTGAGCACCCGAAGGGCGCGCTTTAACCCACCTCCGATGACCATCGCTTCCCTGTTGGCTACCCCGTCCGAGCTTACCGACTTGGCGAGCAGCAAATCCGCCGTCGTGTTGATGACGCGTATTCGCTTGGCGCGCAACTTGGCAGGCAAGCCTTTCCCTGGCTGGGCCCGCGAGGCCCAGCGCGCCGAAGTTCTCACCACCTGCCAAGACGCCTTGCTGGCCAGCGCGGCAATGAAGCGGGGCGCTCATGCGGCGGTTTCCGAGCTCACGGATCTGGAAAAGCAGATGCTGGTGGAGCGACACCTCATTTCAAGGGAACTGAGCGGCTCCTCTGCTGGCTCCGGGGTGGTGATCAACAAAGACCAGACGGTTTCGGTGATGATCAACGAGGAGGATCATCTGCGCATCCAAGTGCTGCGTTCCGGCTTCCAGCTCAAAAAAGCGTGGAGTTTCATCAACGCCCTCGACACGGAGTTGGAGGCCCGCCTCGACTACGCTTTTTCCCCCCGACTGGGTTACTTGACCGCATGCCCAACCAACCTGGGCACCGGCATGCGGGCCTCTGCCATGATGCACTTGCCTGCCTTGGTGATCGCCGGGCAAATGGAAAAAATAGTCCGGGCGGTTAACCAGCTTGGCATGGTGGTGCGCGGGCTGTTCGGCGAGGGCTCCGATGCCAGCGGCAGTATTTTCCAGATTTCGAACCAGACCACGCTGGGGGAGTCCGAGGAGGCGATTATCAAACGCCTCGGGAGTGTGCTGGAGTCCATTATCGAGCATGAGCTTAACGCTCGCGCCAAACTGATGGAGACTGATGCCAATAAGCTTTTTGACAAAATCGGTCGCGCCTTCGGCATCCTCCAGAACTGCCACCAGCTCACCTCCACCGAGGCGATGAACCTCCTTTCTTTGTTGCGGCTGGGAATCGACCTCGGGGTCTTTCCGGAGGGCGGACGGGCGATCATCGACCGACTCTTTATCGAGGCCCAGCCGGGCCACATTCAACGCAGTGCTCAAAACGACCTGGAGTCGGCCCAGCGGGACATTCTCCGCGCCGAACGCCTCCGCCTGGAGTTCGCTCAGTTTGCCAAGCCCAATTTCACGATCAACGGTCAGAACTAACCCCTAACTCCCTACGCCCATGGAACCCATGAATAACTTCACCCCCCGCGCTCAACAGGTCCTCGCGCTGGCGCGCAAGGAAGCTGACCGCTTTCACCACAATTACGTGGGAACCGAGCATCTCCTGCTCGGGCTGATCAAACTCGGCCAAGGGGTGGCCGTGAGCGTGTTGCAAAAAATGGGCCTCGACTTGGAAACGGTGCGCAACGCCGTGGAAAAACAGGTGGGCACCGGCCAGGAAACCAAGACCCAGGGGAGTATTCCGTACACCCCGCGCGTGAAGAAGGTCCTCGCCCTAGCGGGCAAGGAAGCCAAGGCGCTTAATCACTCTTACGTGGGGACCGAGCACATCCTGTTGGGCCTCCTGCGCGAGGGTGAGGGTGTGGCTGCCCGCGTCCTTAAGTCGCTGGAGGTGGACATCGAGCGCACGCGTAATGAAATTCTCCGCGAGCTCGATCCGCAGTTCTCAGGCAGTGAAAGCGAAGCCGGCCTCTCTGGTGGCGAAGAGGCCTCCGCCGGCTCCGCCCAGCGCCCTGCGGCAGGCGAAGAAGGCGGCAAAAAGGAGGTTAAGACCCCCGCCCTCAAGGCGTTTGGTCGCGACCTCACCGAACTGGCCCGCAAGGGCGAACTTGACCCGGTGGTCGGTCGTAAAAACGAGATCCGTCGCGTCATTCAGATCCTTTGCCGGCGCACCAAAAATAATCCGGTGCTCATCGGTGAGGCCGGGGTTGGCAAAACCGCCATTGCCGAGGGTCTGGCTCAGGAAATCGCCAGCGGCATTGTTCCTGAAATCCTGCTGGACAAGAAGGTCATCACCCTCGACCTCGCGCTGATGGTTGCCGGTACCAAGTACCGCGGTCAGTTCGAGGAGCGGATCAAGGCCGTGATGGACGAGATTAAACGCGCCAAAAACGTGATCATCTTCATCGACGAAATGCACACCATCGTCGGCGCCGGCGCGGCCGAAGGCGCGATGGATGCCTCCAACATCTTCAAGCCGGCGCTCAGCCGCGGCGAACTCCAGTGCATCGGTGCGACCACCCTTACGGAGTACCGCAAATACATCGAGAAAGACTCCGCGCTTGATCGCCGCTTTCAATCCGTGAAGGTCGAGCCGCCCTCGGTTGATGACACCATCACCATTCTCAAGGGGATTCGTTCCAAGTACGAAGACCACCACAAGGCTATCTTCACCGACAAAGCCTTGGAAGTCGCCGTCAAGCTCTCCGACCGGTACATCACCGGGCGATTCCTCCCCGATAAAGCAATCGATGTGATGGACGAGGCCGGCTCGCGCGCCCGTATTTCCTCGCTGAGCCGCCCGACTGACATCGAGGATTTATCCAAGGAAATCGAACACGTCTGCGCGCAGAAGGAAGAGGCGATCGCCAAGCAGCATTTTGAGGAGGCGGCCAAATATCGGGACACGGAGAAGCAGCTGCGGCTCAAGCAAGAGCAAGCGACCGAGGCTTGGAAAAAGGCCCGTGAGGAACATCGCATCACCATTGATGAGGACCTCATGCTCCAAGTGGTGGCTGATTGGACCGGGATTCCCCTTTCGCGGATGGAAAAAAAGGAGAGCGAGAAACTTCTCGGTCTGGAAAAGGAGATCTCCCGCGCCGTCATCGGCCAAGATCTCGCCGCCAGTGCCATCGCCCGGGCCCTGCGCCGTTCGCGTGCTGACCTCAAGGATCCCCGTCGTCCGATCGGCTCCTTCCTCTTTGTGGGACCGACCGGCGTGGGCAAGACCGAGACGGCCAAGCAACTTGCCGTGCAGATGTTTGGTAATCAGGAAGCGCTCATCCAAATCGACATGAGCGAGTACATGGAGAAATTCGCAGTCTCCCGTATGGTGGGCTCGCCTCCCGGCTACGTCGGTTACGACGAGGGCGGTCAACTCACCGAGGCGGTGCGTCGTAAGCCCTACGCGGTCATTCTGTTCGACGAGATCGAAAAGGCCCACCCCGACGTGCTCCAAATCCTGCTGCAGATTCTCGAGGATGGCCGTCTGACCGATTCGCTGGGGCGCGTCGTGGATTTCCGCAACACCATTATCATCATGACCTCGAATGTCGGCGCGCAGTTGTTGATGCGTCAGACATCCATGGGGTTTGCCGCTGCCGCTACCAGCTTCAGTGACAATGAGAAGATGCGCGAGAAGGTGCTCGATGAGGCCAAACGCATCTTTAAGCCCGAGTTCCTTAACCGTATCTCCGACATCGTGTTCTTCCGTCCTCTCGAGAAGACCGATCTGGTCAAGATTGTGGAGCTCGAGGTGGTTAAATTCGCCAAACGATTGGTGGAGCGTAAGATAGAGCTTGAATTTGCCGACGATGCGAAGTTGCTGCTGATCGACAAGGGCTACGATGAGAAATACGGCGCACGGCCGTTGCGCCGGGCGGTTGAGCACTTCCTCGAGGACCCGTTGGCCGAAGCCATCCTCCGCGGGGATGTGAAGGACGGCGACACCATCCTGGTGGTTCGCAACGGCGAGGTGCTGGAGTTTAAGCCTAAAAACCCGGCCCAGCCCTCGGCTGGGACCAACGTGGTGAACTGAGACTATCCGTTGGCGTACTTGCCCGGCTGACCCACCGTCAGTCGGGCTTTTTTTGTCGGGTTTGGACGGGGCTGGAGCATTTCCGCCGTCCTGCGTCACTTGTACGGCGTTCTACTCGGCTTTTGCGAAAGCCCGTTTTTCCTCCCCTTCGTTGCGGTGGCCACGTAACACTCGGGTCAACGCTTCGCTTATTTCAGAAGCGGTTTCGCCTTTTGCTTATGATTAAATTCCAAAATTGTCCGCTGTGGCTGCTGACCTTGCTTTCGTTGGGCTTGGCGGTTTCAGGCTGCAAACCACCGATTGGTCCCGGGGCTAAGCGTGCCACCGATCAAGACCCCACTCCAGAAAAGCGGTATCCGTTGACCGGGGAAATTATCAAAGCCGACCCGGCACGGCTTACTCTCCTCGTCAAGCATGACGCCATTCCGGGCTACATGGCTGCCATGACCATGGAGTTTACCGTGACGGCGGGTGATGTGGCCAATGCCCGCGAAGGTCAGCGTATCCGGGCCGAGTTGGTCGAGATGGCCGAGGGCGAACTTGGGCTGGAAAAGATTTGGCCGGTGGATGCGACTGCGGAGGCTCGAATCGATGAAGCCGCCGGGATGTTGCGGCAAGATACGTCTATTCGTGGGCGACATGCCTACCGGGAAGTCGGGGAAAACCTGCCTAATTTTGCCCTTTACGATCAGACGGGGCAGGTGGCTTCCCTGGCGCGCTTTCGTGGTAAACAGATCATGCTTAATTTTATTTTTACCCGCTGCCAGGTGGCGTCGATGTGTCCGCTCGCCACTGTTAACATGACTGCAACCCAGCGTAAGGCGCGGGAGGCCGGCGTGGCGGACATCGAGTTCGTGTCGATCACGCTAGACCCCGAGTTCGACACCCCCGGCGTTCTGCGCACCTACGCTCAGCAGCGGGGCATCGACACGACCAACTTCTCGTTCCTCACGGGCCCGGAGCGAGCGATCAAGGACTTGCTGACTCAATTTGGGGTCATCGCTGCTTTTGATGGCAGCCTGCTTAAACACACCGTCGCCACGGTATTGATCGATACCCAGGGCCGGATAAAGTGGCGGGTCGACGGCAGCCAATGGTCGCCCGACGAGTTCGTGCAAAAGATGCAAAAGCAATGAACCCGTTAATCTCACGTCCTTGCACGGTTGACCGCGTTTCGAGTCCCCCGGAGCCAGCTCGCTGCGCGACGCTCCGTAGGCGTCAGGTTCTGCTTCTGACCGCAGGCGCGGTCGGGCTTTATTTTGCGCTGCGCGCCCTGCCGACCGGAACCAACTTACACTCGGCTGATTTCAACTTGGCCGACAAGGGCATGGTTGAGCTGTGTGACCCGGCCAACCCCCAGTTTGTGGCCGTGACCACCGCTCGTTCGCCGGTCGTAATGACGTTTCTTAACCCGGAGAACGTCCTCGAGATGGGACGGGAAGCTCAGATGACCTTCGTGTTGTCCACGTCGACCGGAAAACCGGTCGGGCCGGTCGACTTACAACTTCAACATACCCGTAAACTCCACTTGCTGGTAACCGACCCCACGTTGCGCGATTACCAGCACCTCCACCCCGAGCCGGGGGCCACCCCAGGTGAGTGGACGTTTACCTTCACGCCACGCCTACCGGGCGTTTATCGGGTGTTTGCCGACTTTGTTCCGGTGCCTACTGGCCGCAGTTTGTACGCTGGCGCCGACCTTCCGGTGGATGGTCGGTCAACGCTGCAGCCACCGCCATTTTCCTGGTTCGCGGAGGAGGCCGGGTATCAGTTCAAACTCACGCCGGATGCGCCCATTCGCGCCGGCCGTCCGGTCGCGTTGGTGTTTGAAGTTACACGTGGAGACGGGGGGGGCGTGGCGATGGAAACGGTCATGGACGCCTACGCGCATCTGGTCGCGTTTGACCAAGCTCGCAGCGGTTTTGCCCATTTACACCCGCTGGGCAGTGAACCGGGCGCGCCGACAATTCCTCCGGACCAGACGAGGCCGCGGCTCTCGTTCAGGGTAACCATTCCCAATGCCGGGGTGTATGTGATTTGGGCGCAGGTAAAACTGGGCGGCCGCGAGCGGTTTGCGCCTTTTTGGTTCGAAGTGGCGCCTTGAGGTAGGAGCTCAAGGCCACTGGAATTTACTCCAAGGCCGGGACCGACTCAGTCCGATTGCGCCGGTCGCGGCCAGTCCTTCCTATCCCTCACCTTGACTTGGGCAGACGGTCGGCCTTCGTCCGCCCAAACCGCATTCCTCGGCTGGCTTCTAAGCAGGCTTTTCCAAACTTAACCTTCGCGCGGAACTGGGTTCAAATTTTTGGTGGCCGCGTTGGCTGCCCGGCGCCGTTTGATCCATAAAAGGATGATGCCGGCGCAGATCAGGGAAATGATGAGACCCGCCCAGAGAGCGTAGCCTTGGGACTTGGACAGCGTGCGGTTGAGTTGCTCCAAATCGTCTTTGAAGTGGGCCCACGACCAATGCCCGAGCCACACAAAAAACGGTACGCTGAGGAGGGCGGCGCCGCCGTCAAAAAGCAGTAGTTTCCAGAAGGGCACCTTCATGGAGCCAGCGGAAAAGAAGATTGGCGCCCGCAAGCCCGGCAAAAACCGACCAATAAAGAGCCCCATCGGACCATAGCGGGCGAAAAAATCGACCACCTTGAGCTGCTTCTGGGGCGATACGATTCGCTGGAACCAACGCGAGGTCAGCACCCAACCGCCCACATGCCGTCCGGCAAAAAACGTGATGCAGTCCCCGCCGAGCACCCCGGCGTACATCATTAGCGACACCTCGATCCACGACCGGCCTTGGTCTTGCCCAATCACGCCAGCGGTGAACAGCACGATGTCCTCGGGAATCGGCAACCCGAGTCCGCATAACAAGAGCACGAAAAACGGCCCCCATAGGGAAAGGGGCGAGTTCTGGAAAAAGTTGAGGAGGGTCTCAAACATGCAGAGGGGCTAAGACCAAAACAGCCGCCATCGGCATTGCCAAGGGATTAAAACAAAAGCCGAAGGGCCGGTCCTAGGTCCGGCGCCGATCGCCGCCACGGTTGTGGCTGTTCCCCGGTGAGCAAACTCGTTTTAGCCAATTGCGCGGCTTTCTTGACCCCTTCGCCACGGGTCAGGCTGCGTCCATCCCGCTTATGCCGGGCCGGCGGTCGTTAAATTGAGTTGAAACTTCCAGCCGGACTTCGTCTCTTCGCACTTCATTTTGTTTAGGCGAACCCGAGGCGTCGGGCTGAGATCGGGACACGCTCCGTCCCCCAAGCCTTAGAACCTGATGCGGTTAGCACCGCCGAAGGGAAAACGGAACCCGCCGCGCAGGCGTTGGGTTTTACGCTCCTGATGGCTGTGGTGACCGCGCACCCTTCACCTCCTTTCCATCATGTCCACCTCCGCCACCAAGACCGAGCCCGCCGATTCCTCGGCCAACCGCCGCGAATTCCCCGCGTCTACCCGCGTTTACGTCACCGGCAGCCGCCCCGACCTGCGCGTCCCCATGCGCGAGATCGCCCTGTCGCCCACCCAGTTGCCCAACGGCACCGAGGTCGTTAACGAGCCGGTGCGCGTGTACGACACCGCCGGCGCGTGGGGCGATGCAGCTTTCCACGGGGATTCAGCCCAAGGCCTGCCCAAGATCCGCCACGGCTGGATCACCGAGCGCGGCGACGTCGACCTGGTCGCGGGCCGGGAAATCAAGCCGATCGACGACGGTTACCTCTCCGAAAGCCACCGCGCCCAAGCCGAGGCCGAGGGCCGCCGCAACCCGATCAAGTTCTTCGACCGCGGCGCCAACCAGGTGCTGCGCGCCAAGCCGGGCAAGGTCGTCACCCAGCTCGCCTACGCCAAAGCGGGCATCATCACCCCCGAGATGGAGTTCATCGCGATCCGCGAGAACATGAAGCTGCAGCGCTCGCGCGATCTTTTGGAAATGACCGAGCAGGGTCCGCGCAACTCGCTCTGGCGCCAGCACGGCGGTCAGTCCTTCGGCGCCGCCATCCCCAAGGAAATCACCCCCGAGTTTGTCCGTTCCGAGGTCGCCCGTGGCCGCGCCATCATCCCGGCCAACATCAACCATCCCGAGCTCGAGCCGATGATCATCGGCCGCAACTTCCTGGTTAAGATCAACACCAACATTGGCAACTCCGCCGTCGCCTCCTCGATCGACGAGGAGGTCGAGAAAATGCGTTGGTCGGTCAAATGGGGTGGCGACACCTTGATGGACTTGTCCACCGGCAAGAACATCCACCAGACCCGCGAATGGATCCTGCGCAACTGCCCGGTCCCCGTGGGCACTGTCCCCATTTATCAAGCACTGGAAAAAGTCGGCGGCCGCCCCGAGGCGCTGACCTGGGAGATTTTCCGCGACACGCTCATTGAGCAGGCCGAGCAGGGCGTGGACTACTTCACGATTCACGCCGGCGTGCTGTTGCGCTATATCCCGATGACGGCGCGGCGCATGACCGGTATCGTTTCCCGTGGCGGCTCGATCATGGCCAAGTGGTGCCTGGCGCACCACAAAGAGAACTTCCTTTATACCCACTGGGACGACATCTGCGACATCATGGCCGCCTACGACGTGTCGTTCTCCATCGGTGACGGCCTGCGCCCCGGTTCGATCGCCGACGCCAACGATGATGCCCAGTTCGGCGAACTGAAGACTCAAGGTGAACTCACCAAGCGCGCCTGGGCGCGGGGCGTGCAGGTCATGAACGAGGGCCCCGGCCACGTTCCCATGCACATGATCGCCGAGAATATGGAAAAGCAGCTGGAGTGGTGCGACGAAGCCCCCTTTTACACCCTCGGGCCGCTCACCACTGATGTCGCCCCGGGCTATGACCACATCACCAGCGGCATCGGTGCGGCCATCATCGGCTGGCACGGGTGCGCGATGCTCTGCTATGTGACCCCCAAGGAGCACCTCGGCTTGCCCAACCGCGACGACGTTCGCACCGGGGTGATCACCTACAAGATCGCCGCCCACGCCGCCGACTTGGCCAAGGGCCACCCGGCCTCCCAATACCGCGACAACGCCCTGAGCAAAGCCCGCTTCGAGTTCCGCTGGCAGGACCAGTTTAACCTCTCGCTCGATCCGGACCGCGCCCGCGAATACCACGACGAAACCCTACCCCAAGACAGCGCCAAGACCGCGCATTTCTGCTCCATGTGCGGACCGCAGTTCTGCTCGATGCGCATCAGCGACGACATTCGCCGCTACGCCGACGAGAACAACCTGAACACCACCGAGGCGATTGAGGCCGGCATGAAGGCCAAGTCCGCGGAGTTCCACGCCGCCGGCGGCGAGATCTACCTCGAGGAAAAGAAGTAATCCGCCGCGCTTCCCCGTTCACGCAATCCGCCCATGAACATCCGCGTCAACGATCAGCCGCGCGAGGTCGCCGTCGACACCGCGCTCGCCGAGCTGGCGAGCGCGCTCGGCTTGGGCGAGCGCAGGGGCGTGGCCATCGCTGTTAACGACGAGGTGGTGCCGCGCGCCGCATGGGCCGGGCGGCGGTTGGTCGAGGGCGACCGCGTCCTCGTTATTCAAGCGACCCAAGGCGGTTAACGCTCCCGTGCGCCTGATCGTTATCTCCCCCGAGGCTGAAGACGCCCGCGAGCCCGCTGTGCTCGCGGAACTCTGCGCTGCCGGGCTGGAGCATTATCACCTACGTAAGCCCACCTGGAGCCGTGGGCAACTCGCCGAGTGGCTCCGCACGCTGCCCGCCTCGCTGCACGCGCGGATCGTCCTGCACAGCTATCACGATCTGGCCGCCGAGTTCGCGCTCGGCGGCCTCCACGACCGCGACCATCCCGCCAATCCCGCCCAGTCCGAGTGTCACCTATTGGGTGACACTTTTGCCGGCACCGACCTGGATCCCACCCGTCAAAACCAGACGGGGCGGGAATCCGAGTGTCACCTATTAGGTGACACTCGGACTCCGGCCCGGCTGCGCAGTCGCGCGGTGCACACCTTGTCCGCCCTGCGCGACTCGCTTCAACACTACGACCGGCTGCTCTTGAGCCCGGTGTTCCCCTCCCTCTCCAAGCCCGGCCACGGGCCTTCGGCGGACTTCGTTTTTTCCGACCTGCGAGCGGTTTTCGCCCTTCCTCGCCGCGCCGAGATCGTGGCCCTTGGCGGCATCGACGCCGCCCGGATCTCCGCCTGCCGCGAAGTCGGGTTCGACGCCGTAGCCGTCCTCGGCGCTCTCTGGCAAGCCGCCGATCCGGTGCGTGCCTTTCACCAACTCAACCTCGCCTGTCGTCACGCCCATGCCGCTTGATCCCGCCCACTTCCCCCCGGTCATGGCCCTCACCTTGGACGGCCTGCCGCTTTCCCCTGCCGACCAGGCCCGCGCTCTCGTCGCCGCCGGGGCCGGTTGGATTCAGCTGCGCGTGAAAAACACCCCTGCCGACGTTTGGCTGGCCACCGCCCGCGAGGTCGTCGCCATCTGCCACGAGGGTGGGGCGCTTTGCACCATTAACGACAACGTGGATATCGCGCTCGACGCCGACGCCGACGGCGTTCACCTCGGCCAGCTCGATGAGGATTGGATCGCCGCCCGCGCCCGCCTCGGTCCCGAGAAAATCCTCGGCGGCACCGTCAACGACGCCGACGCCGCCCGCCGCGCCTCCGCCAGCCACGTGCTAGATTACGTCGGCATCGGCCCGCTGCGCTTCACCGCGACCAAACAAAAACTCGCGCCCGTTCTCGGCCTTGACGGTATCGCCAGCCTGCTGCCGCTCCTCGGCGGTTTGCCGGCTTGGGCCATCGGTGGAGTCCAGCCCGCCGACCTGCCCGCCCTGCGCCAAGCCGGTTTGGCCGGCGTGGCCGTCTCGTCGTCCCTCTACGTTAACAACCAAGTCTCCGCCAACCATGCCGCCTTCCTCGCCGCCTGGTCCGCGACGTCCTGATCGCCTCATTCACCATGAAAACTTCTCCCCTCGTCATCGGCGGCGTCACGCTCCGCTCCCGCCTTTTTCTCGGCACGGGTAAATACAGCTCCGGCGCCGTCATGGCCGCGAGCCTGGCCGCCTCGGGGGCCGAGCTTGTCACCATGGCGCTGCGCCGGGTGCGCACCGACGGGGCTCCCGACGACATCATCGACCACCTCGATACCCAGCAGTACCGGCTGTTGCCCAACACCTCGGGCGTGCGCAACGCCAAGGAGGCCCTCCTCGCCGCCGAGCTGGCCCGCGAAGCCCTCGGTACGAACTGGCTGAAATTAGAAATCCACCCCGATCCGAAATACCTCATGCCCGACGCTATCGAGACGCTGCTCGCCACCCGCGAACTGGTGAAGCGCGGCTTTGTGGTGCTGCCCTATGTCCACGCCGACCCGGTGCTTTGCAAACAGCTCGAAGAGGCCGGCGCCGCCGCCGTGATGCCGCTGGGCGCTCCCATCGGCAGTAACCTCGGACTGGAGACGCGCGCGTTTTTGGAAATCATCATCGCCCAGTCCCGCGTGCCGGTGGTGATCGACGCCGGCCTCGGTACGCCCTCGCACGCCGCCGCCGCCCTCGAGATGGGAGCCGATGCCGTCCTGGTTAACACCGCGATTGCCGCCGCCACCGACCCGGTGGCGATGGGCGCCGCCTTCAAGCTCGCGGTCGAAGCCGGCCGTATCGGTTACGAAGCCGGCCTAGCCGGGCGCGCGTCCAAAGTCGCGCCCGAAGCCCACGCCACTTCACCGCTCACTGCCTTCCTTTCGGGCGTTTAGCCCATCGCTGGATTCGCTACCTCGCCGGATTTAACCCGACCGCCCATGACCTTCGTCGACACCTGGAAACAACACGACTTCGCCGCCGTGGCCGCCTCCATCGCCATGCGCACCACCGACGATGTGCGCCGCGCCCTCGCCAAGCAGGGCCGGGGGCTCAACCTCGACGATCTCGCCGCGCTGCTCTCACCCGCGGCCGCACCCTTTCTCGAAGAAATGGCCGCCCTCAGTCATCGGCTTACGCTAGCCCGTTTTGGCCGCACCATGCAGCTCTACGCGCCGCTTTACCTGACTAACGTCTGCGCGAATATTTGCAGCTACTGCGGTTTCAGCGCACAGAACCGCATCCCTAGAAAGGCCCTCGACGACGCCGAAATTCTTGCCGACGGCAAGGCGGTGGCGGCCTTCGGGTTTGATCACCTGCTGTTAGTGACCGGCGAGTCCTCCCGCTACGGCTTCGCCTACCTGCAAAACGCCTTCCGGCTGCTGCGCCCCCATTTTTCCAGTCTCTCCATGGAGGTTCAGCCGTTGGAGGAAGCCGAATACGCCGCGCTCACGGCCGAGGGGCTGAGCGCGGTGTTGGTCTATCAGGAAACCTACGATCCCGCCGTTTACCCGAAGCATCACTTAAAAGGGCCCAAGGCGGACATGGCCTACCGCCTAGCCACGCCCGATCGCCTCGGTCGCGCCGGCGTAAAGAAGATCGGTTTGGGCGCGCTCTATGGTCTTTCCGACTGGCGGGCCGAGTCCTGGTTTTTGGGCCTGCACCTCCAGTACATGGAGAAAAACTATTGGCGCACCCGTTACAGCCTTTCGTTTCCGCGGCTGCGCCCGCACGAGGGCAACGATATCCCGGTCACGCCGTTTAATGAGCGTGAACTCGTTCAGGCCGCCTGCGCCTTCCGCCTCTTCAGCCAGGAAATCGAGTTGTCGCTCTCCACCCGCGAAAGCCCGCATTTCCGCAACCACGCCTACCAGCTCGGGTTCACCTCGATGAGCGCCGGCTCGCGCACCAACCCGGGCGGTTACGCCAGCGAGCCGAAGTCGCTGGAGCAGTTTGCCATCAACGATGACCGCACCCCCGCCGAGGTCGCCGACTTCCTCAAATCGGTCGGCTACGAGCCGGTCTGGAAGGACTGGGACGCCAGCTACGATGGGGCGAGCGCGCCAACTGTCGCGGCCGTAAGTTAACGGAGGTTAGCACTCTAAAACCCGACCGATGTCCTTCACCGCCGACGAACTCGCCCGCTATCAGCGCCACCTCTCGCTGGCCGGCTTCGGCCCGGAGGCGCAGGCCGCCCTCCAGCGCAGTCGAGTGCTGGTGATCGGGGCCGGAGGGCTCGGGTGCCCGGCTCTGCTCTACCTGGCCGCCGCCGGGGTGGGGCAACTCACAATCATCGACGCGGACACGGTCGACGTCTCCAACCTTCAGCGACAGATTTTGTTTACGACGGCCGACACCGGCCAATCCAAGGCCGAGGTGGCAGCCAAGCGCCTGGGCGCGCTCAATCCCTGCATCATGATCACGGCCCGCGTGGCTCGCCTTAATCGAGCCAACGCCCTGGAGCTGATCCGCGCCCACGACCTGGTGGTGGACGGCTCCGATAATTTCGCGACCCGGTACTTGGTGAACGATGCCTGCGTGCTCGCCGACCGGCCGTTGGTTTACGGGGCGATTCAGGGGTTCGAGGGTCAAGCCAGTGTGTTCAACCATAAAAAGGGCCCGACCTACCGCTGCCTTTTCCCCGAGCCGCCCGCGCCTGGCACGGTTCCCACTTGTTCCGAGGCGGGGGTACTCGGGGTGTTACCCGGGCTGATCGGCACGGTCCAGGCCACCGAAGCGATTAAAGTTCTCACCGGAATCGGCGAACCGCTCTCGGGCCGCCTGCTGCTGTGGAATTCCCTCACCATGACCTCGCGCACCCTGCGTTTCGCCGCCGATCCGGCCAGTCGGGCGATCACGGAGTTGCCAACCGAAGGCTATGGACAAACCTGCGCCGTATCCCTGGCCAGTGCCGGCACCACCCCGGACGAACTCACCCTTGCCGCGTTCCGCATTGCCCAACGCGGCGAGGGCGCCGCGGGTGGGGTGCCGCTGCAGCTCATCGACGTGCGCGAGGGGTGGGAGCGTGAGCTCGGGGCGATTCAATCCTCGG
>JBILBW010000172.1:0-4811 GCA_044353465.1 Rariglobus sp.
TCAGCGGCATCGAGGCGCTTCAGCACATCCGCGCGGTGAACCCCAAACAACTGGTCGTCCTGATGACCGCCTTTGGCACCGCCCAGACCGCCATCGAGGCGATGAAATACGGGGCGTTTGACTACCTGATGAAGCCGTTTGACCCGGCTAAGGTGCTCACCATCGCCGAAAACGCGCTCAAGGCCCACGCCGACATGCGCGCGGTGGTGAATTACAAGTCGACCATCAACAGCGACGACTACAAGGAGGGCATCGTCGGCTCCTCGCCGGTGATGCAGGACGTGTTTAAAATCATCGGCCAGGTCACCGCCAGCGACGTGACGGTGATGATCACCGGCGAAAGCGGAACCGGCAAAGAGCTGGTGGCTCGGTCGATTTGGAAACACTCCCACCGGGCCGGTAAACCGTTCATCGCGGTCAATTGCGCGGCTATCCCCGATAACTTGATCGAGAGCGAATTGTTCGGCCACGAAAAGGGCTCCTTCACCGGCGCTACCGGCCAGCGTCTGGGTAAGTTCGAACTGTGCGACGGTGGCACCATTTTCCTCGACGAAATCGGCGACATGGCGCTCGCCACCCAGACCAAGATTTTGCGGGTGCTTCAGCAGGGCGAGATCCAGCGGGTGGGCGGCACCGAGACGATCAAGGTCGACGTGCGCATCCTCGCCGCGACCAACAAAGACCTCGAAGAAATGGTGAAGGCCAAAACCTTCCGTGAGGACCTCTATTACCGGCTCAACGTGGTGCGTATCCGCATGCCCTCGCTGCGCGAGCGCTTCGACGACGTGCCGCAGATCGTCGATTTTTGCCTGCAGAACCTGATGAAGCAGAAGAAGGCCCGCACCAGCAAGGTGGCGCCTGAGGCGCTGGCGGTGCTGACCCGGTACCGCTGGCCGGGCAATGTGCGCGAGTTGGAAAACGTGGTTTATCGCAGCGCCGTGATTGCCCAGGGCGACACGATTTTACTCAAGGATTTGCCCGTCGAAGTGCGTGAGTCCGCCGGGGCTGCGGCGACGGTGGTGCCGACGGCGAGCAGCGTAAGCTTGAGCGCTCAGTTTGAAGCCAACCGGAGCGCAACCCCCGAGACCGTTGCCCCTGCCACCCCCCAGTTCGCGGGCTCCAGCCAGGGGACGGCTGAACCGGCGCTGAGTGTGGAGCGGGCGCTGGATTTTCTGCATGTGGAGTTGAGCCAGCACGCCGAGCCGATCCTGGAGCGCCTTGAGCGCGAGATGATCGTGCGCGTGCTCGGAGCGACGGAGGGCAACCTGCTCAAAGCTGCGGAAAAGCTTGGTATGACCCGCGCCACCCTGCGTAAGCGGGTGGATGAATTGGGTCTGAAGTTCTGAGCGTGCCGGTAGTCAACCCCCGGGCTAACGCCTGGGGCCGGGCCGTGGGGCGAGTGCCTCGGTTGGCGAGGTGGCCTTGAGCATGAGCCCAAGGAGGCGGGTCAAGGTTCTCCGCCAACCGCTGCCCCCCCGGGCTAACTCAGTCGCTCGCGAATTTCTTTTTGCCGCCCCACTTCCGGTCGTCGGCGATTTCCAGATGCTTGGTTTCCAATTGCACCCCGACCACCGCCGGGTGCTGGCGCAACTCCTGGAACTTGGCAGGGGTTAGCTTCCACCCGAGCGCACCGCTCACATCGGAAAACGCCGTGATCCGGTCCTCGAAAACAAACCCGAGACTCGTCTTGGTCTCGCCCGCCGCCTTGTCGAGCACCGTGCGCAAGGTGCTTAGGAACTCTTGCAACCGGGGGTGTTGGGGGTTCAGCAGCCAAGTGACCCGCTTGATGTTGGACATCACGTAGGCTTCCAGCGGACGGCATTCCTTTACGTTAATGCGCGGGCCTTCCTGACCGACGATGATGTTGCCCAAAATCGCCACCTGGGCGTTTTCGGCCAGGTTGATTGCGAACTTGGCGGTGGCATCGGCAAACATGTTGAGCGGGATCGCGGCGCTGCGCGTCGACAGGGTAAACATGTACCAGGGCCGGTTGTCTTTTTTAGCCAGGCGTTTGACCAGATTGCTGGAGAGCCCGCAGAGGCGGAATTCGACGCGGTCGCCTTGGTTGAGCAACTCGCCCGGCGCATAGGTGTCGAGCGCGTCGGCCAGGCCGAGGTAGGCGTTCATCGGGTGGCCCGTCACGTAGAAGCCGAGCAGCTCCTTCTCAAACTGGAGGCGCTCGGCGGCCGTGAAGTCGTCCGTCGAGGGCTCCGCCACGGCTTTCGCCGATTTCGAATTTGAAATTTGAGATTTGAGAGCGGGTGCGGCCGGCGCCACCTCGGCGAGCATGTCGAAAAAACCGCTCTGGCCGGCGGCGCGGTCGCGGGCGTTGGACGCCGCCGTCGCCAGCGACGCGTCGATGTTATCGAAGAGCTTTTTGCGGGGAGCGCCGCTGAAATCGAAGGCGCCGGTTTTCACCAGGTGTTCGAGCACGCGCTTGTTGAGCGCTTTGGCGTCCACCCGGGTGACAAAGTCGTTGAAGTCGATGAACGGCCCGTTCTTTTCGCGTTCTTCGATGACCTTGATCGCCGCCCCTTCGCCCACGCCTTTGATGCCGGCCATGCCGAAGCGGATCTTGTCGCCCACAGGGGTAAACGAGTCGCGGGATTCGTTCACATCAGGGCCGAGCACCACCAGGCCCATGGCCTCGGCTTCAGCCACGAAGTGGGACACTTTTTCGGAGTTGCCTAGCTCGGCGGTGAGCACTGCGGCCATGAACTGCACCGGGTAGTTGGCCTTCAAAAAGGCGGTCTGGTAGGCGACGATCGCGTAGGCGGCGGAGTGCGATTTGTTGAAACCGTATTGGGCGAACTTGTTGAGCAGGTCGAAGATTTCGTTGGCCTTGGCCTCGGAGATCTTGTGCAGGCGGCCGGCGCCTTCGACGAACTTGACGCGCTCCTTGGCCATGCCCTCGACGTCCTTTTTACCCATCGCGCGGCGTAGCATGTCGGCGCCGCCGAGGGTGTAGCCGCCGATCACCCGGGCGCACTCCATCACCTGTTCCTGGTAAACGATGATGCCGTAGGTTTCCTTGAGCACCGGCTCGAGCAGCGGGTGCGGGTAGATGATCGTGGACGGGTCTTTTTTGCCGCGGGCGTAGTCGGGGATAAACGCCATCGGGCCGGGCCGGTAGAGCGCCGAGATCGCGTTGATGTCGTCGATGTTGGAAATACCCACCTGGCGCGACGCGTTTTGCATGCCGCCGGACTCCAGCTGGAACACGCCGACGGTTTTGCCCACGTTGAGCAGCTCGTAGGTTTTCGGGTCTTCGAGCGAAATGGTCTCGATGTCGAAGGTCGGGTTGACAGTGCGGCGCACGTTGGCGACGGCGTCGGCGATGACCGTGAGCGTCTTCAGGCCGAGGAAGTCCATCTTCAGCAGCCCTAGCTTGCCGACCGCATTCATGTCGAACTGCACGGTGACGTCGCCCTCTTGGAGCGTGAGTGGGACGAAGTCGTCGAGGGGCTGGTCGGTGATGATGATGCCGGCGGCGTGTTTGCCGGTGTTGCGCACCATGCCCTCCAGCACGCGGGCCGAGGCGAGGATTTTTTTGGCCACCGGGTTGCGCTCGATTTCGTTGCGCAGGTCGGAGGATTTCGTGATGGCGTCCTCCAGCGAGATGTTGATCTCGTCGGGGATCATCTTGGCGAGGCGGTCGGCGTCGGCGTAGGGCAGGTTATTCACCCGGGAGACGTCGCGGATGACCATCTTGGCGCCGAGCGTGCCGTAGGTGATGATGTTGGCCACGCAGTCGCGGCCGTATTTGTCGCGTACGTAGTTGATGACCTCTTCGCGCCGGCGCATGCAGAAATCGATGTCGAAGTCCGGCGGGGAAACGCGCTCGGGGTTGAGGAAACGCTCGAAGAGTAGACCGAAGCGGATCGGATCGACGTTGGTGATTTCCAGCAGGTAGGCGACGAGGCAACCGGCGCCTGAACCGCGGCCGGGGCCGACGGGTATGTTTTGGATTTTGGCCCAGGCTATGAAATCCCAGACGACGAGGAAGTAGTCCACGAAGCCGGTGACGTTGATAATGGCTAACTCGTAGCCGGTGCGCAGGACGAGCAGCTCTTCGGGTGAGAGGCCGGAGTAGTCGGGCGGCTGGGGCTTTTGGCCCGGTGGCAGGTCGACGAGTTTGGCCAGCCGCGGGGCGACGATCTCGTGCACGGCGACGGTGTCGTAGTCGAAGTGGTAGCGCTTTTTGAGGCCCTCGACGCAGAGCTGGTGGACGTAGCTGGCGGCCGTGTAACGAGACTTGATCTCGGGCGGCAGCGGAAAGCGCGGGTAGCGCTCGGAGCCTTTCGGGAACGGGATCGCCAGGTCGCACATGTCCGCGACCAGCCGGGTGTTGGTCAGCGAGTCCGGACGCTCGCCGAAGAGCTTGAGCATCTCGTCGGCGGTTTTCAGGTAGAACTGGTCGCCGCTGAACTTCATCCGGCTCTCCTCCTCGATCTTGGCGCCGGTTTGGATGCACAACATGGCGTCGTGGGGCGCGGCGTGTTCATGGCGGACGTAGTGAACGTCGTTGGTGCAAATCACTTTCAGGCCAAACTCTTCGCTCAACTTGAGCAGGTCGGGGACGATTTTGAGTTGTTCCGGGATGCCGTGATCCTGGATCTCGACGAAGAAGTTTTCCCGGCCGAAGATTTCAACGAAACGCCCGCAGGCGGCCCGGGCCGCATCATAGCGGTCGTGGAGGAGGTGCTGGGGGACGATGGCGGCCAGGCAGCCGGTGAAGCCGATCAGGCCGTCGGCGTATTTGGCGAGGGTTTCCAGGTCGGCGCGCGGCTTGTAATAAAAACCCTTCAGGT
>JBILBW010000068.1:0-15006 GCA_044353465.1 Rariglobus sp.
GGCCCTGCATCGACCTGCACGATGGCAAAGTAAAACAAATCGTCGGCGGCACCCTCCGCGACGACGGTCCGGGCCCGCGTGAAAACTTTGTCAGCGACGAGGCCCCCGCCGCCTTTGCCGAACGCTACCGCGCCGACCGCCTCACCGGTGGGCATGTGATTAAGCTCGGCAGCGGCAACGACCAACCCGCCCGTGAAGCCCTGGCCACCTGGCCCGGCGGACTCCAACTGGGCGGCGGTATCACTCTCGACAACGCCGCCGATTGGCTCGCCGCCGGCGCCAGCCACGTGATCGTTACCTCCTGGCTATTTTCCGCTGAGGGACGCTTTCAGCCAGAACGGCTTGCCGCTCTCGTCGAACGCATCGGCGCCCACCGCCTCGTAATCGACCTAAGCTGCCGGCGCACCCCCGCAGGCTGGACGGTGGCGATGAACCGCTGGCAAACCCTCACCGACCTCGACATCACTCCGTCCACGCTCGACCGTTTGGCGGGCAACTGCTCCGAGTTTCTTATCCACGCAGCCGACGTCGAAGGCCTATGCGGCGGCATAGACCAAGAGTTGGTTAAACACCTCGGCAACTGGGGCGGTTGTCCAATGACCTACGCCGGCGGTGTCGCCACGATGGCCGACGTAGCCCTAGTGGAAACGCTCAGCGCGGGCCGGGTGGACATCACCGTGGGCAGCGCCCTCGACCTGTTTGGCGGCAGCGGCGTGCGCTACATCGACCTGGTGGCGTGGAACCAACGGGCTTAGCCCAAAATTTCATTCATCCATTCACTAAAAACGATTCACACCGATTCTAGCTCGGCGGAGTCCAACTGGCCGGCGACTTGCTGAACTGGTGGCAGCTCCCCCCCTGCCCCCCCGCTATGCCCAAACTCACCCGCCTTAGCTCGTCGCTTGATCCCGCGCTACTTCAGCTGCGTGCCCGCACTGGCCCGATGACCAGCGAGTTGGTGCGTAACCCCGCCGATCACAGCCTGGGAGTGGCGCAAATCCCCAGCCGTCTTACGCCCACGTCCACCACGCAGTCCATCTGCGGATTTTGCAGCACCGGGTGCTCGCTCACCGTTCATCGCGACGCTTCCGGCCAGGCGATCAACCTTAGCCCCGATCCCAATTACCCGGTCAACCTTGGCATGGCCTGCCCCAAGGGTTGGGAGGCCCTTACGCCACTCGCCGCGCCCGACCGCCTTAAAACCCCGCTGCTGCGCAATAAAACCACCGGCCAACTGGAGCCCGTTTCCTGGGAAATCGCCCTCGCTGCCTTTGTTAAAAACTTCAAGGCCGTCCAGTCGGCCCACGGCCCGCACAGCCTGTCGTTTCTTTCCACCGGCCAGATTGTGATGGAGGAAATGGCCCTACTCGGGGCGCTGGCCAAGTTCGGCATGGGCATGCTCCATATCGACTCGAACACGCGCCAGTGCATGGCCACCTCCCATGTAGCCTACAAGCAGTCGTTCGGCTTCGACGCGCCGCCATATACCTACGCCGATTTCGAGGAGAGCGACGCGCTGATCTTTATCGGCGCCAACCCCTGCATCGCCCACCCCATCATGTGGCAGCGGGTGATGATGAACAAAAACTCCCCCGAAATCGTCGTCCTCGACCCGCGCCGCACCGAGACCGCGATCGCGGCCACCCTCCACGTTCCCCTGCTGCCCAAGAGCGACCTGACCCTGCTCTACGGGCTGGCCCACCTGCTGATTGAGCGCGGGGCCGTGAAACGAGACTACATCGACGCCCACACGCGTAACTACGCCGAGTTCGCCACCTTCCTTGCCGGCTTCACCGCCGAACGCGTCGCCGAGGCCACCGGTCTACCCGTCGCCACGCTGCACCGCATCGTCGAAATCATCGCCACCAAACAACGCGTCTCCTTCTGGTGGACGATGGGCGTGAACCAAGGCCACGAGTCAACTCGCACCGCCCAGGCGATCATCAACCTCGCGCTGATGACCGGCAACATCGGGCGCCCCGGCACCGGTGCCAACTCGATCACCGGCCAATGCAACGCCATGGGTTCGCGTTTATTTGGCAACGCCGGCTCGCTCCTCGGCGGCTACGACTTCGCCAACGCCGAGCATCGCGCCCATGTCGCCGGCATCCTCGGCCTTGACCCGGCAATGATTCCCGCGGGCAAAAGTTGGGCCTACGACCAGATCATCGACGGCATCGACGCCGGCACAATCAAGGGGCTGTGGGTGATCGCCACCAACACCGCGCATTCCTGGATCAACCATAAGAAATTCCCCGAGCTGCGCGCCAAACTCGATTTCCTGGTGGTGCAGGACATGTACGCCACCACCGAGACTGCGCAGATGGCTGACCTGGTGCTACCCGCGGCAGGCTGGGGGGAAAAGGAAGGCGTTTTCATCAACAGCGAGCGCCGCCTTGGGGTGGCCCGAAAAGTCTCTCGCGCGCCCGGGTTGGCGCTATCGGATTTCGCGATCTTCAAACTGGTGGCCGAGGCCTGGGGTTGCGGGGAACTATTCCGCCGTTGGGAGTCGCCGGAAGCGACCTTCCGGCTGCTGCGCGAGCTCACCCGCGGCCAACCCTGCGAGTTCACCGGCATCGAAGGCTATGACCACCTGCAAACAGAAGGCGGCATCCAGTGGCCTTTTCCGCTAGATAAGAGATATGAGCTGGGAGCTGGGAGCTTGGAGCTAAGAGCTAAGAGCGACGAACCCAAAGCGGAAAACACCCAGCTCCCAGCTCCTAGCTCCCAGCTCCCAGCTCTCAGCTACCAGCTCCCAGCTCCTAGCCCGGAGCGGCGCCTGTTTGCCGACGGCAAATTTTACACCGCCGACCAGCGGGCGATTTTCCTCTTCGACGAGCCCCGCCCCATGCCCGAGCAGACCGATGCCGCCTATCCATTTTTGCTCAACACCGGCCGCGGTTCTTCCGCCCAGTGGCACACCGGTTCGCGCACCAATAAAAGCGACGTCCTGCGCAAGCTCGCCCCGGCCTCCCTCTATGTGGAAATAAATCCCGCCGACGCGGCTCGCCTGGGCATCGCCGCAAACGCGGCGGTTTCAGTGAGTTCTAGGCGCGGGACGGCGGCGGCCTTTGCCGTGGTCACGGCCACGGTGCAGCCCGGACAGGTGTTCATGCCGATGCATTTTGCGGCGGTCAATAGTCTCACTTTTCCAGCGTTCGATCCGCACTCGCGCCAGCCCACCTACAAGGCCTGCGCGGTGCAAATTGCCCTCATGAAAAACGGCGACGGCGAGTCCACCTGAGGGATTGCCCCCAGTGACTAGGCGGCAAGCCCGAAGCCGCCCCAATTCGCATTCCGATGGTGGATGATCCCAACCGTGCTCGCGCGTCTAGGGTTCATTCCCTGGTACACCTCAAATCCTTTGCGAGCCCATCTGAGCCTCGCCACTTAAGAGGCATGACGAAGCTTCACCCCATCCCCCTTCGAATTCAGACCCGTTCCGTTGTTTACGCCGCCTTAACGACCCTTGCCCTGACGCCCGCGGCCTTCGGCCAAGTTTACCCTATCGCTGAGACAGCCGCACAACTCGCCACCCCGGCATCGCAGTCCACCGGCATTGTCGTTTCCAAGATTGGCACGGGCTACTACCGGGGCAGTGGCGCGGTGGCCCGCCACGGCCAACTTATCTACTCCTGCGGCCACATGATCGCCTCCAACGGCGTCTGGGCTTCCGAGCTCTATTTCCTGCGTGCCTGGAATTCGAGTACGCTCCCGGCCCTCTCGCAGATGAAAACGGTGCGTGGCTATAAGAAGTATGCCGAGTATCAGGGACAGTCGGGCAACTTGCAATTTAGCCAAGATTTCATCGTCGGCTACGACGCCACCAACTCCTTCGGCACTCCACTTCAAACCTATGCTGACGGGGCAAAATTATTAACCACCACCGGCACCACCAAGCTCATCGTCGGTTATCCGGCCAAAATCGACTTCACTGGTAAGAACGGCGGCGCCTTTCAGTACTACACCGGCACCTTTACCGCCGCGATGTACAGCGTCTACCCGACCTACCTGAACATTTCAGGCGTTTCCACCGGTGGCGGCAACAGTGGTGGGCCGGTCTTTGTTTCCGATAACGGCACGTTTAAAATCGCCGGCGTACTTATCTCCGGGGCCACCAACGCCGCCGGCGTTTACGCGTTAACCTCGGTGGCCGATACCATGGCCCTGTCCGCCATGAGCGCCATCGGGGTAACCGCTTCAAAAGCGCCCACGCCAACCCCTGCGCCCACGCCGCCCCCTGCGCCTGCGCCCAAGCCCACACCAGCCCCCGCTCCCACTGGGCCGGCGGGCGTCACAATTGCTTGTAACGGCAACTTACCTATTCCTGATGGCAACAGCACCTACACGAAACTAAGCCTGAACGTTACCGGCCTTACCAGCACGGTTAAAACCGTGACCCTGAGCCTCAACATTACCGCCAAAGTTGCCGGCGATCTCGACGTGTATCTGCAATCGCCCAATGGGCGCGTTAGCTACATCCGCCAAAACAACTCAAAGGTCAAAACTGCCGACGTGGTGCTAACCAATGCCAGCCTAACCTCTACCTTCGCGGGTTCAGCTTGCTCCGGCACCTGGGGCCTGTTCATGCGCGATGTGGTCAAGGGTAACCCGGCCACCTTCAAATCCTCGGTCCTCACGATTGCAAAACTCTAAACAGTTTAAGTTCACGCTGCGGCCCTGCTGAGCCTGACGACGCTAGTTTGTCCTTATGAATTCCCCCCGCCGCCCTCGTTCGCTCCTTATCCTCGGTCTGGTGCTTGCCGGGGTGGCGCTGGGGATTTTTTATGCCCGCACCTCGCTCGATACCCTCACCAGCGCGCCGCTGGTCACGGCCAGCGGGCATGTAAGCGTTACGCCCCCAGCCAACGAAAAGCCCGATGCTGCACCGGCGGCACCGCAGGCAGTCAGCGTCTCCGACAAGCGCGAAATCGCCCTGCCACCGCCTGATCCGGCCGTACACGCGGCTTTCGGTTCACTGTTGGCCGACCTGAAACAGGGTCCGATCGAGCGCAACACCCTGTTAGCCCGGCTGAAGGCGCTCAAGGCCAGCATTCACGCCCTCCCGCCCGACGTTGCCGCCGCGACCCTGATCGCCTGGCTTGATGCTGCCACCGACGCCCCGACCTTACTCGGCTTCAAAGTGGGTGCCGAGGGCGTGATGGACGAGAATCCCACGTTCCGAACCTGCCTGCTCGACCTCCTCGGCCAAACCGACCCCGGGGCCAGTCTCCCCTACAGCCAAGACCTGCTTGCCGCCAAACCCGGCCCCGAGGAATATGCCTTGGCCTTGCGCAACATCGCTTGGCTTAACCCCGACGGCGCACAGACCGCGCTGCTGCGCCAAGCCTTCCTCAGTCTGCTTAACGACCCTGCCCTCTCCACCCAGCCCAGCCCCGGCTACCTCGAATCCTTTGATGTGGCCGTGGCGGTGGCCAACGCCGACCTGGTCCGCGCCCTGCTCGACCACCAGACGCCCCTGCGCGGCAACGAGGCTCTCAGCCGCACCACCTTCATCGCCCTTGACCGCATCATGCTGCGCACGCCGGAGGCGATCCTGGAGGCATTTGCCGCCGATCCACGCTTTTTGGCCGACCAACCCAACTGGCGCGCCTCGCTGCTCGCCCGACTCGATCCCTCCAACCCGGCGCACGTTGAACAGTTGCGCCACTACCTGCTGAAAACGCCTCACGCCGAAACCGAGCTCAGCTATTTTGCCTCGATCTACCCCTTGGCCAATTTTTTCGAGGGTAACCGGCTGGTGACGGACTGGGAGACGGTTAATGCCGCCCAAACCATCCAAGAACGCGATGCGACGGCGCGCGGACTGATGGAGAACTGGCTGGCCGATCCGGCCCTGCGTGGGGTCGCTCCGTCGATTGAAACGATCCGCTTACGGCTGAGCCCGCCAGCCAGCCCGAGCGCCCCTCCGCCCTCGGCTGTAGCGCTCTAATCCGCGCTTTTGGATGTTTTCTAGCGATGGCCTAGCTAAAGCCTAATCGGGGATCGGATTAGGCCCATCGGCAACGGGATTCAGGGTTCACGGCACAGAATCTATTGCGAGTATGCCCGGATAAAAAGCCGACCGAACGCCTCGTAACACGGCCATACCGGTTGCCTTCTCGGGCAGCCGTCGCCAGTCTCGGAAGCTAGATTCATGTTCAGCCCATCCCTGATTCCCCCCCGTCACCACTCGATGAACTGCGCACGGCAGCCGCTTTTCGGATGACGCCCGACTGGCTTCAGTTACTGGTCCCGCTGGTTGGGATTGCGGTGCTTTACGGAGCGGTGGGCCACGGTGGCGCCTCGGGCTACCTGGCGGTGATGACGCTGGCGGGGCTGACCCCGGCGGTCATGAAACCGACCGCCCTGACCCTCAACCTCGCCGTATCCTTGATCGCCACGGTGCTGTTTGTGCGCGCGGGGCATTTTGTTTGGCGCCTGTTTTGGCCGTTCGCGCTCACCGCGATCCCATTTGCCTTTATTGGGGGGCGTCTGGACCTGCCCCCTCCGGTGTTCAAAGTCCTTCTGGTGCTGGCGCTGGGCTTCGCCGCCCTTCGCCTTTTCGCGCCCGCGCCCCAGCAAGTCCAAGTACGGCCTTTGCCGCTCGTTTGGGCGTTGGTCCTCGGGGCGCTCATCGGCCTAGTCTCTGGACTGATCGGGGTGGGCGGGGGCATTTTCCTCACACCGCTGCTGCTCCTGTTGGGCTGGGCCCAAGCCAAATCCGCGGCTGCCGTGTCCGCACCCTTTATTTTTGTGAACTCAGCTGCGGCTCTGTTGGGGCATTCCGACTCCCTAGGACACTTGCCATCTGACTGGCCATTGCTGGCTTTAGGAGTCGTCGCAGGAGGATGGATCGGCGCGAACTGGGGCAGTGTCACCGCGCGTTCAGCCCAACTCCGCCCCGTCTTGGCCGTAGTGCTGGCCATCGCCTGCCTTAAACTCGTGTCCGGCTGAGGGGGAGGCTGAAGGAATGCCCGCCAGGGAAGTGCCAAGTGGTGTCCGTTGCCCTACACCCTGGGTTATCGTCCAGCCCCTGGGAGATTTCATCGGGCGGCCGACGAAATCCCCCTTTTAGCCTGATAATTTGAGCGCCAAAGCAACCGGTGCACTGCGTCAACGAGGCCGGGTGTTGGATTGTTTTAAAACCGGCGCAAGGGGCACCGCCCCGCGCGTCCATTAGCGGCCCTCCAGCGTTGGGAAGGCGGTCATCATCAGCATTAAAAAGATAACGACCCAGCTGCGCATTTTCGCCGTGCTCCGCGCCGCGACACTGCCAACTTAAGCCATCTCTGACCATGACCGACCTCTTTGGACGCATCATCGACTACCTGCGCATCTCGGTCACCGACCGGTGCAACGAGCGCTGCCTTTACTGCATGCCCGAAGGCTACAAGGGCTGGGCCCAGCGCCCCGACCATCTCACCGCGGCCGAACTGGTTCGCATCGCCACCTCCGCATCCCAATTGGGCTTCCGCAAGTTCCGCCTCACCGGAGGTGAGCCGCTATTGCGCTCCGATCTCGTTTCGATCGCCGCCGGCATTGCCGCGCTTCCCACCACCACCTCGCTCGGCCTATCCACCAACGGCACCCGACTGGCCGCCGTGGCCCGCGAACTCTGCGCGGCCGGGGTCACCTCGATCAACGTCAGCCTCGACGCCCTTGACGCCGACACGTACCGCCGCGTCACCGGCGGGCGCCTTGCCGACACGCTTGGGGGCATCGAGGCCGCCCTCGCCGCTGATTTCGAAGTGGTGAAACTCAACGTCGTGCTCATGCGCGGGGTGAACGAGGACCAACTCGTACCGCTGGTTCGTTTCGCCGGCGTAAACCGCATGCCGGTGCGTTTCATTGAGCTGATGCCGCTCACGCGCACCGACGTGCTCAACGAGGCCAATTTTCTATCCTGCGCCGACGCCCGCGCCCGCATCGAAGCCGAACTCGGCCCGCTGGCCGAGTTACCCGGCTACCGCGCCGGCCACGGCCCCGCCCGCTACGCGCGGGCCGCCAACGGAGCGACTATCGGCTTTATCGGCGCCCTCACGTCCCCGGAATTTTGCGGCACCTGCAACAAACTGCGATTGACCTCCGACGGGAAGTTACGCCCCTGCCTTGGCCGCCACGGCGAGATCGACCTGCTGTCCCCGCTGCGCGCCGGCCACCCCAACCTGGACGCGCTACTCAAAGAGGCCATAGCCAACAAACCCGAAAACCACACCTTCCAAACCGACTACGTCCCGGACCGCCCGATGACCGCCATCGGCGGCTGAAAACCCCGAACCCAGCCCTCGTTTTTAAACTCAAAACCCAAACCCGAGTGTCACCTAATAGGTGACACTTTTTTCTGAAAACCCGTCCGGCGAACTACGCCAACGTCCCATTTCCAAACCATGCGTCTTGTGTATTTCGCCCACGCGCGCCGCGCCACCGGCTGCTCGATCGAGGAGTTTCCGCTCACCGCACCCATGACGGCCCCTGCGCTGTGGGATCTGTTGGTGCAACGCCACCCTGCGCTCGCGCCCCTACGAGCGGTTTCCCGCTTGGCTCGCAATGACGATTTTCTGCCCCCCGACGCCCTCCTCGCCCCCACCGACGAAATCGTCGTTATCCCCCCCGTATCTGGCGGATGATCGACCAATCTGCTTCCTCCTGGCGAATCGATCCCTGATCATGGGGGCTAAAACCTCCGCTGGCCTCCGCCAAGTTCCGTGCAAATCGAAATCATCATCAACGACCAAGTGATCGCCCCACTCCCGATCGCCGCCAATCCGTGCGTGGGCGCCTTGGCCGAATTCACCGGCAGGGTGCGAGGCGAGGAGAACGGCCGACCGATTGCGGCCCTCGTTTACGAAGCCTACCAACCCATGGCCGAAACCGTAATGCGCCGCCTGCTCATCGAACTCGCCGCCACCCACCCCTGCCTGGAGGTGCGGGTCCAGCACCGCATTGGCATCGTGCCCGTAGGCGCAGCTGCCATCCACATCGCAGTCCAAGCCCGCCACCGCGCGCCCGCCTTTGGAATGCTCGCCGCCTTCATGGACCGGCTCAAACAGGACGTACCCATCTGGAAAACCGAAACCGTCGCGTGATAACCGTCGCCGAACTTTGGAACCGCCTTGATGCCCTGGTTGCACCGTTACCGAGGGAACGCGTCGGCTGGGCTGAAGCTCTTGGCCGCATCCTCGCCGAGCCCATCCTTGCTCCCGAAGACCAGCCGGCCTTCGACCGCTCCGCTATCGACGGCTATCTCGTGAACGCAGATCAGGCAGCCGGAATCGTCACTGTAGTTGGCACCGTTACCCCCGGTTCGCCGCCGCCCCCTGCCGCCCCCGCTCAAGGCACCGCCTTACGCATTCTCACCGGAAGCGCGCTTCCCCGCGACTCCGGAGCCCTCGTCATGCAGGAAGATACCCGCCCCGCCGGCAACACCGGCCAACTCGAACTTCTGCAACCGCCCTGCGCCCGTCATATCCGCCGCCGCGCTTCGCAAGCCCGTGCCGGGGACCGCCTGCTCGGACCCGGCCACCCCCTCACACCCGGCGCCCTCGCCCTGCTCGCCTCCCTAGGGATAACCACTCCGTTGGTAAACCGCCGCGCCCGGGTCGCCCACCTCGTCACCGGCGGCGAATTAGTAGCCCCCCCCCAAGCGCCCGCCGCCGGCCAAATCCGCGATTCCAACTCCACGCTGATTGCCGCCTTGCTCGCTAACGCCGGTGCCGAACTCTGCTGGCACCGCCGGGTGGCCGACGCCCGTTCCACCACCGCCGAGGCCCTTGCCGAAGCCCTCGCCACTCCAGCCGACATCATCCTGATCAGCGGCGGGGCCAGTGTTGGCGACCACGACCACACCGGCGCCATACTTACCGAATTTGGGTTTAAAATTCACTGCGACAAAGTCGCCAGCCGGCCCGGTAAGCCCTTCATCGCCGCCTCCCGCGATGGCCTCCTTGCTTTCGGCCTGCCGGGCAACCCGCTGGCCCACTTTGTGTGTTTTCACCTGTTTGTGAAACGAGTGCTCGACCACCTCGCCGGGACGACACCGTCTCTTTTGATCCGGGCAACCCTCGATGAAGACGCCCTGATTGAAGACAATCCGCGCGAAACCTGGTGGCCTGCCTCACTTAGCCACGCCCTAAGCACGGGTACAGTTATTACTCCCCTTCCCTGGCGCGATTCCTCCGACCTCACCGTCCTCGCGCTGGCAAACGCGCTTGTTCGCGTCCCAGCAGGGGGCACCACCCAGCGGCAACTCGAAGTCCTGCCCTGTCGTTAATCCCACCTTATGAAACGATTATCCCACCTCGATGAGTCGGGTGCCGCCGCCATGGTCGACGTCGGTGCCAAGCCTGCGCAACTGCGCCTCGCCGTCGCCGCCGGAGAACTGCGCTGTAAACCCGCGACCCTTCGCCTGCTCAAAAAACAGGGGCTACCCAAAGGCGATGTCTTAGCCTGCGCCCGGGTCGCCGGCATCATGGCCGCCAAACGCACCAGCGAACTAATTCCCCTCTGCCACCCGCTAGCTCTGGAAAAAGTGACGGTCGATTTCGTGGTCAAAACCGACCGCATCCTCATCACCGCAGAAGCCCGCCTCACTGGGAAAACCGGCGTGGAAATGGAAGCCCTCACTGCGGTCACCGTCGCCGCTCTCACCCTTTACGACATGATGAAGGCGGTCGATAAAACCATGGTCATCGGCGAGGTCCAAGTGACCACCAAAACCAAAACAAAGCCGTTATCCGCTTAAACCCGAATCCCATTTAACTCCCGAAATGAAAAGCACCCCACCCGCCACCGATTCCGACTTTTGGGTGATTGATCGTTTTGGAGGTTAAACCCCCAACTCCGTGACTACACCACTTCGCCTTGCCCGGGTCACCCTGAGCGACCGCGCATCGGCCGGCGTTTATGCCGACCTGAGCGGCCCCGAGATCGAACTTATCCTGCGCGCCAACTTTGGCAACGAGCCCACCCTGCTCGCCCGCCTAATACCCGACGAGCGCGCGGGCATTGCCGCCACGCTGCGCGAACTTTGTGATGAAGAGCGCTGTGATCTGATCGTCACCACAGGTGGCACCGGCCCGGCGCCCCGTGACGTTACCCCCGAAGCCACTCGCGACGTGATCGATCGCGAGTTGCCCGGCTTTGGTGAAGCGATGCGCGCCGTGAGTTTTGCCAAAGTTCCCACCGCGATCCTTTCCCGCGCCACCGCCGGCACCCGCGGCCGCACCCTGATCGTTAATCTCCCCGGCAACCCCCGAGCCATCGGCGAATGCCTGCCGCCCCTTCTGCCCGCCATCCGCGAGTGTATGAAACACCTCCAGGGTGGGTAACCCGTGCCAGCCGCTCACTGACATGAATTTCCACCGAACTAACCTGAATCAGGCCGTTGGGTTCATCTCGGGGTTTTCGTAGGTTCAAATTCGGATTAGACCGCCGCCATGATACGCATCGAACACCTTTACCTCTCCGCAGGGCACAACTACTTTGGCCACCACGAGCAGCTGGCAGGCGAACACCCAATCCTCGCTGTGCCCGCACTTGACTGCGTGGCGGGCCGCGGGGTGCGCGGCGACCGTTTCTTCGATTACAAACCCGCCTACAAGGGCCAGATCACCTTCTTCGCCGCTGAGATCTACGAGGAGCTTTGCACCACGTTTCTGCCGCTCCACGGCACACACCCCGCCCCCTCCGCGTTTCGCCGCAACGTCATCACCCGAGGCGTTGATTTGAACACCCTGATCGGCGCAAAATTTAATCTGCAAGGCGTGTCCTTTTTGGGTACTGCCGAATGTTCGCCGTGTTACTGGATGGACTTGGCCTTCGCCCCAGGCACCAAAAAAGCCCTCAATGGACGCGGTGGCTTGCGCGCCCAAATCCTCACCGACGGCTGGCTGAGCCTGTGCTCCAGCAACGGCACAAACTAACCCCAACGGTTGTTTTAGCTCAGCGTAGTCTGTTCCGCTGCCAGATAGCCCAAAATCATCATGCCCGCCATAACCCCGTCATCCCTTAGCGCCGGTATTCTTGCGGGGGGGCGTTCGACCCGCATGGGGCGAGACAAGGCGTTCCTGCCAATGCCACCCGATGGCGCCCCGCTTATCAGCCGCCAGGCGAAGTTGCTGAGCCAGGTCGGCTGTGACGAGTTGCTTATTTCCGGCCGCCCCGGCGTGGCTTACCGCGTTCCGGGTGCTCGCGTGGTCACCGACCCGGTGCCCGCCTCCGGCCCTCTCGCCGGCCTGGTCGCCCTGCTCAGCGCCGCGCGTAATCCCTGGGTCTTGGTCATCGCGGTGGATTTACCCCACCTTACCGCCAGCTATCTCGAAAAACTCCTTGCCGCCAGCCAGGGAACCACCGGGATCGTGCCGTTAGGTCCGAATGGCTTTGAGCCGCTGGTCGGGCTTTACCCAAAAAAGATCCTGCCGTTGATCGAAAGGGCATTGGCCGAGGGGAGGCTCAGTTTACAACCGCTGCTCCATGCTGCGGTCGCCGAAGGCAGCCTGCGAGCGCTGGTCATTGAAGCTGCCGAGCACCCGTTGTTCGCGAACTGGAATACGCCGGGGGATGTCGGCAACGGCTAAGGGTTTTTTCTTTTGTACTATCCTTTGGCACAAACGCCTCATAGGTTAACCCATGGAAAAACTTAAATTTGCGGAGCTTGGCCTTTCCGCCGAGGTGTTAAAGGCCGTGGACAAGATGGGGTTTGAGGAAGCCTCGCCGATTCAAACCGCCGTCATCCCGCTGCTCCTTTCCGGGCGCGACGTCGTCGGCCAATCGGCCACCGGCTCCGGTAAAACGGCCGCTTTCGGCATCCCCGCAGTCGAAAAGGTCGACGCGAAAAAGAAGGTCGTCCAAGTGCTCATTCTTTGTCCCACCCGCGAACTCGCGGTGCAGGTGGCCGAAGAAATCGCCAAGCTCGCTTTCTACAAAACCGGGGTGCGCGAGGTGCCGATTTTCGGTGGCCAACCCTACGATCGCCAGATCCGCGCCCTCGAAGCCGGCGCCCAGATTGTCATCGGTACCCCCGGTCGCGTCATGGATCACATGGAGCGCGGCACCCTCCGCCTGGATAACCTCAAAATGGTGATTCTCGACGAATGCGACCGCATGCTCGACATGGGCTTCCGCGAAGACATCGAGAAGATCCTCTCCGAAACTCCGCCCACCCGCCAATCGCTGTTTTTCTCGGCCACCATGCCGCCGGCCATCCAAGGGATGATCAAGCGCTTCCTGCCGAACCCGGAGTGGGTCAAGATCGCCGCCCAAGCGCAAAACGCGCCCAAGGTGGACCAAGTTTACATCGAAATGGATCGTCGTTATAAGATCGACGTCCTCACCCGACTGATCGACCTGCACGATTTCCGCTACGGCATCATCTTCTGCTCCACCAAAATCATGGTGGACGAGCTCGACGAGCACCTTCACGCCCGCGGCTACGCCACCGATCGCCTGCACGGCGACATCACCCAAGCCCAACGCACTCGCGTAATGGACAAGTTCAAGCGCCGGGGCTTCGAGTTCCTTGTGGCGACCGACGTGGCCGCGCGCGGCCTCGATGTCGATGACTTGGAAGTGGTGTTCAACTTCGACCTGCCCAACGACGCTGAGGATTACACTCACCGTGTTGGACGCACTGGTCGCGCCGGTCGCGAAGGAAAGGCCTTCACCTTTGTCGCCGGGCGCGAGCTCTACGGCCTGCAAAACATGATTCACTACGGAAAGTTAAAGATCCGCCGTGAAAACGTACCGTCCATCGACCAGGTTGAAGAGGCGCGTGAAAACGTATTCTTTGAAAAAGTTCGTGGCGTCCTCGATGCCGCCAAATACATCAAACAGGACCGTTTCATCGACCGCCTGATGGAGCAAGGTTACCCGAGTACCGACGTGGTTTCAGCCCTCCTCCACATGATGCATGGTGGCGACAAGCCCGAGGCTGCCCCAAAGGTTGCGACGCCGGTCAAGGCAGGGGCTGACCGCAACGCCAAGCCCATCGCCGCGCCCGCTTCAAAGCCTGCAGCCCACGTCGCCGCACCGGTCTACGTGCCGGAGCCGGCCCGCCCCGTGCCAACCGCCTTCGCCAAAGTGGCCAGCAAACCCAAGCCCGCAGCGCCCGCCCCGGCGCGCGCAGAGGAAACAGAACTGAACGAACCTGCCTCTCAGGAACGGGCCGTCTTTGAAAATGAGGGCGAGTCCCCCGAGGTCCGCCCAAGCAAGCAGAAGTTCCAACGGCCCGCCCGCACCGGCCGTGAACCGAACATGACCACGTTGTTCTTCAACGTCGGTCGCAAGCAATTGATCACCCCGGCAGACATCGTCGGCAAGATCGCCGGAGTCACCCGATTGCCCGCCAACGTGGTGGGCTCGATGGATATCCACCAGCGCCACACCTTGGTCGATGTCAGTAACGAGCACGTCGCTTTAGTCATCCAAAAGCTCAAGGGTATCCGCGTGAAAAACATAGCCCTTGAACCGGCTCTGGCCACTGACGCTGATCGAGCTGCCGAGTAATTAAACAGGGGGATGTCCCAGCCGTCGTTAAAAGATCTGGATGGATGGTGGTATATAAAGATTGGTTTCAGGGGCTGGTGGTTTGAACAGGAGCAATATTGCTCGGGGAGATTTGGAGGGATCTATGAGTGGGCGTGGGCGAGGGCGTGGAGCAGTTTAGGTAAATCGTCGGCACTGAATAATTCATAACCACCTTACTATTATTTACTTGAGGTTTTTGGTGGACCCTATTTTCCTGGCTTAGTTTAGTCGGCCCTGAAAAAGGCACCCTACGGCATCACCGCCAAAAACTGATCCCGGGATGCCGGGACGAACAACGAACGAAGGAGGTGGAGTAAACGGCACAAAAAGAAGCCGAGGAGCTTCTGGAAGTTCAAGGCGGCGGCACTGAGCAGGGCATTGATGGCATTGCCCTGCGTGCCTTTGAGGCGATTGCGCTCCAAGCGGTGTTCGGCCTTGAGGTGTCCGATGGTCGGTTCGATGGCGGCGCGGCGTTTCATC
>JBILBW010000173.1:0-4794 GCA_044353465.1 Rariglobus sp.
TCGTTGCCTTGAGCATCGCCTCCGCCCCGGCTTCCCCGAGCCGCTTGCGCCACCGTGACATGCTCGAGGGATGGATCGGCAGCTCGTGCTCAAAAAACTGCCGTCCGCTAAAATGCTGCCAGTAGGGATTCTCCACCCACTGGGCCAGCACGACATCGTCACTCAGATCATACCGATACTTCAAATAGTGCAGCGCCACCATCAGCCTCGTGCTCACCCCAGGCGCCCCGGTGCTCGGGTCGTACGTCTGCCCCAATTGCTCGTCGAACACGGCCCAGTTCATCTGCCGCCCCAGCTTCACCAGCGCGTGGCTCGCATCCACCAAACCCTCCAACTCGGTTCGGAACAGTTCCCGCTGCGCTTGGTGCACGGTGGCTTTTGGCTTCATCTTTTTTCCCAGTTTTTGTTGGTTTGGTTAAACTTAGCCAGGAAAATAGGGAGCCAGTTAAAACGTTAAGTAGTTATTGGCTAGTAAGTTATTTATTATTCAGTGCCGACTGGTTTAGATGGCACCACCAAAGAGGGCGACTCAACGCTTTGACGCGGTTGTGACTATGAGGGAGATACTCCGGCATGGCCTAAAGCAAGAAAGGTGCGTGGGTGATCTCAGGCACTGGGTGATGACGGGCGCGCTGAGGAACAAGACGCTCAAACATTATGGGTTCACCCTGCCGAGGGAAACGGCGACGACATAGGCGTACTCAGATTTAACCGCCGGATGCGGAAAACCATACTTCCGGTGGTGTGGAAGGCTCAAGCGGCGCGCCCCCCGTGAGCCCATTCGAACAAGAGCAATATTGCTCTTGTTCAATCCCCCAAGCCCTGAAACCACTCTCGTTTGCCACCATCCATCCGGATCTTTTAACGACCGCTGGGACATCCACACGCTTTTGCGGGTTATCGCCAATGTTAGCGCTTGAAGGGAAATGGCACCGGGCCAACCAAGGGAGCCAGCGGCGCCGACGGCAAGACCGTGCCCACCGGGATCGAAAAGCCGCGTAAAAACTCAGCCGCAGCCATCATCTTGCCGCCGGGCTTCTGCAGGAGCAGGCAGCGCAGTACCCCACGCCCGGTTGCCACCCATAGGCCGTGCCCATTCGCCGCCAACACCGTGCCAGCCGCTTGGGCACCGGATAGGGCGGCCGCCTCCGCCTCACCGGCGACGACGGCCAAGCCGATCTTCAGCGGTTGGCCCCCGATTTCCACCGAGCAGGCCGGCCAGGGGAAAAGCCCATTGATACGCGCGGCCAGCACCGCGGCCGGAGCGGTGAAATCGAGCTGTCCATCCTCCTTGACCAACCGCCGGCAAAAACTTGCTGCGCCGTGGTCTTGCTCCACGAAAGCCAGTTCCTTGCTCGCTAGGAACGGCAGGGTGCGAGCCAGAAGCGGCCGACAAGCAGCGGCCAGTTTATGTTCAATTTCCAGCGCGGTGTCGTGAGGGCCGATCGCCACCCGTTCCACGTCGGCAACCGGACCGGCGTCGAGCTGACGAACGATGCGCATAAGGGAAACCCCGGTCTCAGCGTCACCGTTGGCGATCGCCGTCTGGATCGGCGAAGCCCCCCGGTAGTGGGGAAGCAGCGACGCGTGGAGGTTGAGCGTGCCGAGGCGGGGGGTGTCGATGAAGTCCTGCTTTAAAATGTGACCGTAGGCCATGACCAAGGACACGTCGGCGGCCAACGCGGCGAGTTGGGCTCGCACCTCCTCGGTGATTTTTTCCGGCTGATAAACCGGCAACCCGCGTGCCAGCGCCCAGGTTTTGATCCCGTTGGACGTCACCTTCTGGCCCCGCCCGACCGCCCGGTCAGGCTGGGTAAACACCGCCTTCACCCGAGCAAAGGCACTGCCCTCGCCCGCCAGCCAATCCAGCAGGGGCAAGGCGATGATGTCGGAGCCAAGAAAGACGACGTCGATCGGTGCGGTCATGCGTTTAAGAAAAGCGGGCGGGCTTTTTAGGGCCGCCCGGTGCGCTTACTTCAGCGTCTTGATCCACTGGCCCACCGTGGCGGCGAGTTCGGCGAACGCGGCGTCGCTGGAGGGTTTCTTAAGACCGTCAAACACGCCCCAGTGCTCGACGTGGGTGACCGACTCGCCGGGAGCGAGTTTCACCAGCGGGCTGAGGGTTTCCAACTCGATCATTTCGCCGTTGGTGAACACCTCGAAGGGGCAGCCAAAATCAGGATACGTAGCGCCCTTGATGACCCGCGCGTATTTGACGAAGGTCACGCCCTCGACCCAGTAGGCCGACCAGCCCGGGTAGTTGGTGATGCCAAACTTCTGCGCAGCCTTGCCCTTTGGCACGTCGATGCCGATGAAGTCGCTGTGCATATCCCACACCGGCAGGGACAGGTCAGTGTAGGTCCAGGGTACGAAGGAATAGGACGGCAGCAGGTCGCCGTCGGCGTGGTTGCCCTTGGGCATGAGCGGGAGGGTGGCATAACCACCGCCGCGCAGCATGGTCAGCGCCCAAGCGGCCGTTTCCACCGTCCACAGACCGTGGTTGGTGAGCGCGTGGGTGACCTTGAGCGTGCGCTCACCGAGCACCTCGATCTTCATGGCCTTTTGCAGCCCGGTCTTGTCCTCGGTGGGTTGTGCCAAGGCGATACCGTTCTTGAGCGGCTTGACCGCCAGCGGCGAGTCATCGGGCTGATAGGTGCGCACGATGTCCTCGGGCGAGTGCCAAAGGCGATGTCCGCCACGCAGGTAGTAGCCGTGGTAACGCTGCTCGTCGGCGGGCATCTGCAAAAACAGATTGCCCGCTTTGGACCCGGCGGCCGATGAGAGGGAAACCACGCGCGGACCAACCGCGGTGGTGACCGTCAGCGAAAATGCCTGGGTAGATAACACGACGGCCTCGCCGCCCCGGTAATCAGTCTTCGAGTGTTTCATGGGTGAAATCGTCATCGGAAGCGGCCTCTTCGCCTTCCTTCCACTTGGGCACATGGGCCTCGGGATGCTCTTCCTTGAAAATCAATCCGGCGCGTTTGGCTTTGCCGGAATAGGCAGTGCCCGGCTCGTGTTTTTCCTTGCCGACCAGCTCGAAGTAAATCGGGCAGCCATTAAGCTCAAAGGCGTCAACCAGACCTGCCTCAAGATAACGACGGTACTGCTCGGTGAGTTTTTCCTCGCGGTTGCAGAAAATCTTAATGCGGAACGGACGGTTGCCCGTCTGCAGCGCGTAGTAGGCACGGAAGCGTTTGCCACCAACGGCCGGCGGCGGGGTGCGCTCGGTGAGGTAGGTGATGGTCTTGTTCAGCTTCGCGGTGGGAATGCGAATATCGAGGATGCGGTTGAGTTTCACCGCCGCGTTGAGCATGCGGTCGATCTCGTAGCCGCTCATCGCCGAGGCGAACACCACCGGCGCGCCGGGGGTAAAAAACAACCCGTCGAACAGGGCGCGCTCGTACTTTTTGCGGTAATCACGTTCGCTGTCGAAGCCGTGGATGGCGGCATCGGGGGCGCAACCGGGGTCTTCGCCCTTTTGGAAGGCGCGGCGTACCACGTCCCACTTGTTCACCACGATGACGATCGGCTTGCGCTCCTTGACCGCCTCGCCGGCGATCGCCTTGTCCTGCTGGGTCACGCCGTCGATCGCGTCGAGTACCAGGAATACCACGTCGGTTTCCTTGATCGCGTCGAGCGAACGCAGGCGGGAGAAATACTCCACCGGCGAGGCCAGCTTGGTCGCCGCCTTGATGCCGGCGGTGTCGATAAGCTTGAAGGGGTACATCTTGCCGTTGCGCCCCTTGAAATCGAAGGGCAACGAAATGGCGTCGCGGGTCGTGCCGGGAACGTCGCTGACGATCAGGCGGTCGCTGCGAAGCAAACGGTTGCTCAAGGACGATTTGCCCACGTTGGGGCGGCCGATGAAGCACACGCAAAGCGGATCGGCCGCCGTTTTGTCGGCCGGCTCGACCACCACCTCGGGCAGGGTGCCGATGCGCTTCAAGATTTCCTCGCGCAGGTAACTCTCATTGCGACCGTGTTCGGCAGAGACGCGCAGGGGTTCGCCCAAGCCGAGCCGGTAGGCTTCCGACAGGTCCACCTTGTCGTCGTCAAAGTCGGCTTTGTTGACCACCAAAACCACGTCCTTCTTGGACTTACGCAGCATCCGCGCGATGTTGACGTCGAGGGCGGTCAAACCTTCCAGGCCGTCGATCACAAAAAGGATCAGTTGGGCCGTATCGATGGCGAAACCCACCTGCTGCTCGGAAGCGGCGGTGAGGGCGGTGAGGCCGACATCGCCGTCTTTAAAACCAAGGCCTCCGGTGTCGAGCAGAGTAAAGCCGCCCTCTTCGATCTCAGCCGAGATGACGTCACGGGTGACGCCGGGCTGGTCGTGGACGATGGAGATGCGCTTCCGCGCGAGCCGGTTAAACAGACGGCTCTTGCCGACATTGGGTCGGCCGACGATGACGACGGTGCGGTTCATAAATAGATAAGCCGAGAGACTTATAGCGGAGAGGGGCCGGCGCCCAGCCTATAATGCGAAAAGCCCGTAACGGACCAAAAACCACATGTATCACACCACATTCTCGCATTCGCGGGCACAATTGAGGAATGCCTGTAGGTCAACAAGGCACAATAACCTTGGGTTAAAGAACGCTCTTTGATCGTTCTAGTGGGATGAAAATCGAACAACGGTGAAAGTAAGCGGTGAGCTGTTACGATCACTTAGGGCCTGTCAGTAAATAACCGTATCGATTTTAGGTATTGGTTTCGGCAGGATGGTGTAATTCCATTCTCCATGAAAAGGGTCAGTAACGAGGTGCAGTGAGTCCATTTCCTGGTCGC
>JBILBW010000069.1:0-14919 GCA_044353465.1 Rariglobus sp.
TGAAGCGTAAGGCCCGTGGCTTCCGTTCAGTCGATAACCTCATTGCCCTGCTCTACTTCACGGCAGGTCGCCTCAACCTCCCCGCTACCCACTGAAACTGTCGAAGAACCTTCTGGGCTATTGGCGATACTCTTAGCGTTCGAGTCTTACCATTGGATCAGCGAACAAGAGAGTGTTTCTAGGTCACTTGGCGAAGTTCTTGCAAAGGTCGTGAAGCCCGTTGCAAGTGAATACCTGAAGTTCACGGAGGGCTTCAATAAGTGACGGTTGGGTATACACCAATGCCGGCCCGTACCCCGCCGGTTTTGTTGAGTAGTTCATACCTGCGGCGGTTGATTCCGTGGTCGCTGACAAACTTCGCCCACGGGATAGCGTCGGGTAAGTTTAGCGAAAACCGGACAGCCTATTTCGATGGGAAGGAAAAACCTTTAGGTGCGGCGAGTCTGTGCCCACACCGAACCTCGGGCACGTCGGTTATCCGAGTAACACCGCGACCCCGTTTGTGTTCGCAGATCATCTTAGCCCTGGGCTCGCCACGACAGTGCCTCCAGCAGCGCCTCGGACATCGTGGATGCGCCGGGGACTAGGGTTTGCAGAGCTAATCCGACGATGCCGAACACTATCGCCACGCAGAGAGCTCCTTTCCAGGTGCGTTTGATCGCGCCGATCGACCAATGCTCGACTTCGCAATTCTTGAAACGACGCGAAAGGCCGACCAGCAACACGCCGTCCACGATCACTTCGGCCAACAAAAGCGGGGCTTGGGTGACGACCACAATGCTGGCAAAAAAGGCCGTGGCGATTGCCACGAGAATGAGTCCGACCACGATCAGCACAAGCCCATCGCCGTCGCCAAAATCGATGCTGCCGCCGCCGGCACCCTTAAAATTCGATGAATTGGAGGCATTCATCGGCGCCTTGGCTATTTGATCTGGAGGAGTGGGAAGAGCGGACGAGTCTCCCCTGCCGATCACTACGTTGGGGACATCCAACAAGTCGTCTAAGCGCAAGTCAGGCGACGATCCACCTTCTCTGGCCGCGATGCGCCGAGCACGAGCCCGATAGGCAGAAACAAAAAGCCATAGCGAACCAAGAAACGCCAGATAAGCGCAGCCGACGGCCAACACATAACGCTGCGACATTTCGACCAGGCCGATCGAGTGAAGCAGCACCGAAGCCAGAAACCCCGCCAGCGTGGCTAGGGTTACGAACCCGAACATCGCTAGCCGAGGCGAACCGTGAGCCATAAGCGCGGCAGCAAGACGCCGAATCCGCTTTTGGCGGTGCCACGGAGAAGGCAGATGAGTCGCAGGAGGCTGTTGTTGTGAATGTGTGTTTTCGGACATGGGCGCCCTTTTTTTAAAACCTCATTGATCCTTTCAGGGAGTTTTTGGAACCCATAGCGCCATTAAATTCTATTTATAGTATCCGAGTAATGATGGCCCATGCTGGAACAACGTAGTTAATTAGATGCTTTTATTATAGCGGCTTCCGCCTACTTTAAAAGGTCTATTCCCTGCGAGGGAGGGGGCAAAAGGAGTACGCTTCGGGCCATTCGCGGACCACGGTCGCTCGCTCTTCTAGCTTTTTTTCATTTACCCCACCCGGAGTGGGCCGTTGACTAGAAATCCATGAAAAATCTAGGCTCTCCGGGTGAACACAAGGCGCAGAAAATGTTCTCCTCCTCCAATCGCGCTTTGGTTTTTTATAATAATCAAATGCTCCACTGCCTCAATCCCCTGATGCAGCAATTTATTCAGCGCCAAGAAATGGTTTTTATAGCCACTGCGGATACCTCTGGGGAATGTGATAGTTCCTTCCGCGCTGGCTTACCTGGATTTATACACGTGCTCGATAGCACAACCTTGATTTATCCTGAATACCGCGGCAATGGGGTGATGGCCAGCCTTGGCAATATATTGGAGAATCCCCACATCGGGTTGGTCTTTATAGATTTTTTTGAAACCACCATCGGATTGCACGTTAACGGGAAGGCCCGGATTATTGAAAACCAAGGGGTGGCCCTGCTTCCAAATCTGCCTTTGGCTATCCAGTTAGCCTTGAACGTCAAGGGACGGCGCAAGCCGGAGCGCTGGGTTATCATCTCGGTTGTCGAAGCCTATATTCACTGCTCCAAGCACGTCCCCCTGTTGCGGAAATTAGATAAGAAAATCCATTGGGGGACCGACAGCTCGCAGCACAAGGGGGGCGATTATTTTAAAACCAAAACCTGACGGCGGCACCGGCGTCGCCAAACCGGCCTTAGACCGAAGCGTTTCGCCCTTTGCCCCCTTGGGCAATTTTTTCCCGTTAACTCCCGGAGGCTTGCCCCCGCTTGTTGGTGATCCGAATTTTTCTTTTTAATATATTGAAAATGAAGGTTTTGCATTAAATTTACCGGGGCTGGCCTGGCGTCTGCTAAGCCGAGTGGACCTTTCCCTTGGTGCGTAAATCTTAGCCCGGTGACCCACCGCCGGGGCGATCACCCTGCACCCGGTTGAGCCCTCCAGTCCCTTCATGAAACCCAAAGACATCGAGCAAACGCTCGCCAAGGCCCTCGGCCATCACCAAACCGGCGATCACGACGAGGCCGCCAAGGGCTATGCCCGGGTCCGAGCCGCTGATCCCAAGAACTTCTCCGGGTGGTATTTGGGTGGTGCGCTTGCCTTTCAACGCGGCGATCACCTGCCGGAGTCGGTGACCCTGTTGTCCCGCGCCCGTCAACTCCAGCCCGGGGCGCTTGATTGCCGGCTGTTTCTCGGCATGGCCCTGGCCGACCTCGGCCGCCACGCCGATGCGGTCTCCCACCTGGAAGCGGCCCTCACGCGGTTCGCCGACAAACCCGAGGCCTGGGATAATTTGGCCACCGTGCAGCTGGCCCTCGGACGGCCGGACAAGGCTGCGGCCGCCCTGCAGAAGCTGTGCCAGCTGAGTCCGCGTGACGCCGAAGTTCACCACCGCCTCGGGCTGGCTGTCGCCTTGGCTCACGGCCTTGCCTCCGCGCTGCCGCATTTCCAGACCGCCACGCGTCTCGATCCGTTTTTTGCCGACGCCTGGGCCAGTACCGCGCTCGCCCACCTCGATTCCCGCGACGGCCTGGCCGACGGTCTGGCCGCTGTTTTTCGCGCCACCACCCTTGACCCCGTTCATCTCCCTGCACTCCGAGCCCAGGCGATCGGGCAGACGCGGACCTTTCAGGCCGCCGCCGCTTACGCGACCTACGAGCGCATGCTAGCCATTGACCCGCTCAATCTCGTGGCCAGCAGCGGGTGTTGTATGTTGGCCCATTACCTGCCGCTGCTAAGCCCCGCGACCATCTCCGCCATGCACAAGCAGGCGGTGGTTAACTCCGTTCTGCCTGACAGCCTCTCACCGGGTCGCTCGCCGGCACCCGGCAGGGCCGGCGGCCCAAAAATCCGCCTCGGGTTTGTCTCCCCTGATTTACACGCTCACTCGGTCGCCTTTTTTCTCGAACCCCTGCTGCGTCACCTCGACCGCGAACAGTTTGAACTCCAGCTCTTTCCCACCAATTCGGGCCGCGATCCGGTGACCGACCGGCTGCGCGCCCTCGCGGACCACTGGGTGCCACTCCATGGACTGGCCGAAGTGGCGGCCGTTGCCGCGGTGCGCGCAGCCGCCCCCGACGTGCTGATCGACCTGGCCGGCCATTCCAACCAGAACAGCCTGGCTTTGTTCGCCCGCCGGCTCGCCCCCGTGCAGATCAATTACCTCGGCTACCCGCACTCCACCGGCCTCTACGCCATGGACTGCCGCTTCGTCGATGCCCTGACCGACCCGGTCGGTCCGGCCGACGCCCTGGCCAGCGAACAGCTCGTGCGGTTTGCGGCTACGGCTTGGAGTTATCAGCCCCCGGTCGAAGCCCCGGCTCCCGCCCGAGCCTCGCGGGTTGACGGGGAGGGCGTGGTGTTTGCCTGCTTTAACAACTTTTTAAAGGTCACCGACGACACCCTCGCGCTCTGGGCCGAGCTGTTGCGCGCGGTGCCCGGCTCCCGGCTGCAGATCAAGAGCCCCCACCTCGATGATTTGGTGGTGGCCCGGACCGTGCGGCCCCGCCTGAGCGCCGCCGGTATTGATGTGGCCCGCGTCAGCCTTGCCGGGTGGAATCCGGCCCTCGCCGATCACTTGGCCGCTTACCACGGCGTGGATATCGCCCTGGACCCCTTTCCCTATCACGGCACCACCACCACCTGCGAAGCGCTCTGGATGGGCGTGCCGGTGGTCACGTTGGCCGGAGCCAGCCATGCTTCCCGTGTGGGGGTATCTTTGCTCACCGCCGTGGGGCACTCGGAATGGGTGGCGACGGACCGGGCCGACTACGTGCGCATCGCCAGCGCCTTGGCCCGCGATCCGGCTGCGCTCGAAGAAAAGCGCGGGGGATTGCGTGCGGCCATGGCGGCCAGTGATTTGCTCGATCACGCCGGGCAGGCCCGCCGTTTTGGCGAGGCCGTCCATGCCGCCCTGACGGCCAATGCGGTGCCCGCTTGAGTTTCGGCCCATGACAACGGCCACCTAAAACCCGACGTTGCCGAACGAACCCAACCCTTTACTCCGCTAAGCGCTCGGCCCTCCTCGTGCAGCGAGAACGCGGAGTGATTTGGAATCACGGGCCCGGCACGGGCGGCGGCGAAGTTGCCGTAATTCGTGATTTTTTTTGCAGGGGCTGGAACTTTTACATCGTATCACCGCTCGAACTTTTTCACTCCAACTCCCAAAATGAAATCCCTCCGCATTCTGCTTGCCTGCGCCTTAGCCGCTATTGCCTCCGCCGCACTTGTGCGCGCCCAGGCTGAGACCGAAAAGAAAGACCGTCCTGCGAGCGGCTGCTGTCCCGCGCCAAAGAAGGAAGTTAAAAAGTGCACCAAGGACGACCGCTGCTCGCCTTGCTCCTGCGAAAATTCGGAAAAGTGCGCAGCTCCTAAGAGCACCTCCTAATCGGGCCTTTTCGCCCCGTTCGTTGGTTTCAGCCGGCCTACACCCTGAGTGCGGCCGGTTTTTTTGCGTCCCGGGGCGACTGCACGGAGCCACCGAATCGGTCAATACCGCGGCACGCTCGGGTCGATGGTCAGCGACCAGGCGTCGATACCGCCGGCCACGTTGCTCACCGCCGTGAACCCATTGGCCCGCAAGAACTGGGTCACCCGCAGGCTGCGGCCACCGTGGTGGCAGTGGATCAAGAGGTGTTTGTCTCGGGGCAAGGTAGCCACTTGCTCGGGGATTTGCCGCATTGGGATGAGGGTGGCGCCGGTAATGCGGCAAAGCTCCACCTCGTGCGGCTCGCGCACGTCGATGAGCACGACCGCGCCGGGGGTGGCGTTGAGCAGGCGTTGGGTTTCTTCAACCGAGAGTTCGAGCGGATGGGTTTCGGACATGGTGATTAAAAAAAGGGGCTAAGGCGGAAAAATAAAACCAGCGGTTTGCGCGGGTCTCGCAAATGGAAATTGCACCGCAGCGGGGGGCTTCTGCACAGTTCTACACATGCCACAGCACTTCATCGTGATCATCGCCGGGGGTAGGGGAGAGCGTTTCTGGCCGCAGAGTCGGGCGCCGCGGCCCAAACACCTGCTACCCATCGTTGGCACCAAGCCGCTGCTCACCCAGACCATCGACCGGGTCAAACCGCTCGCCCCGGCCAAGAACATTTTTGTCATCACGAGCGCGATTCAGGAAAAGGCCGTGCGTGCGGTCTGCAAGGGCATCCCCGCCGCCAACATCATCGCCGAGCCGGTCGGGCGCGACACCGCCGCTGCGGTCGGTTTGGCCGCCGCCATCGTGGCCGAACGCGATCCCCAGGGGGTTTTTGCGGTGCTGCCGGCCGACCACGTGATCCACGACAGCAAGGCCTACGCCGCCGACCTCGCCGCCGCTTTTGCCGCCGCCGCGTCCGCCGAGGTCATGGTCACGATCGGCATCAAGCCAACTGAAGCGGCCACCGGGTTTGGCTACATCCAGCGCGCGGCGAAGTGGAAGTCCTTTAACCGCCGTCCGGTGTTTTCGGTGCAGCGCTTCGTCGAAAAGCCCAAAAAGGAGGTGGCCGAGAGCTACCTCGCGTCCGGGGATTATTTGTGGAATGCGGGCATGTTTGTCTGGAGTGTGCCGGTGGTGGAAAAGGCCTTGGTGCAGCACGCGCCCGAACTGGCCATCGCCCTCCAGCCGATCCGCGCCGCCTTGGCGCAGAAGCGCCCGCTAGCCGGGGTGCTGAAGAAAATCTACCCCACCTTGCCGAAAATATCCGTCGACTACGCGCTGTTGGAAAAGTCCACCAACGTCGTGGTGCTGCCCTCGTCGTTTGACTGGGACGACGTGGGGGCCTGGCCGGCGGTGGCCAAACATTTTAAGCCGGATGCGGCTGGCAACGTCGCGCGCGGCCTCGCGGTGGTCGAGCAGGGGCGCAACAACATCGTCTTCAGCGAGGGCGGGCACCTGGTCACCTTGCTGGGTGTGGACGACCTGATCGTGGTCCAGACCGCCGACGCCACCCTGGTTTGCCCCAAATCGAAGGCACAGGACATCAAGGCCCTGCTCAAACAGGTCGAGGCGCTCAAAGGCGGGGCCAAGTGGCTCTGAAGCCTTGAGGCGATCGCGCGCCGCCGCCCCCCCGAAATTCGCCTGTAACCCGGCTCTTCCCTTTTATCCTATGCGTTTCCTCGGGATTGATTACGGCTCGCGCCGCATCGGGCTGGCCTATGGCGACGAGCTGGGCATCGCCACGCCGTTGCCCGCGCTCACCGATGCCGAGCCCAAACAGCGCCGACTCGGGCTGGCGGCGGTGATCAAGCAGCGGCGCATCACCGAGCTGGTGGTGGGGTTTCCCTACAACATGAACGGCACGGTCGGCTTCAAGGCCAAGGAGGTCGAGGGTTTCGCCGCCAGCCTGACCCGCGAGTTCGGCCTGCCGCTGCATTTCATCGACGAGCGCCTGACCTCGCACATGGCCGAGTCTGGCATGAACCAAAAACAGCTCCGTGAGATCCGCGCCCAGGGCATCATCGATTCGCGGGCGGCGGCGATCATCTTGCAGGACTTTTTGGATCAACGCTTCCCGTCGGTCCTGCCCGGAGGCGGGGCCTAAATGAGCGATCGCCGCCCCGCCGCCCCCGTCGGCGCAGTGGGTTCCGACGACTTTAGCCGTGCGGGAGTCGCCGCCGAAGCTGCCCCCGCGCCCGACCGCTGGAAATGCACCGTCGCCTACGACGGCACGGCGTTTGCCGGCTGGCAGATCCAGCCCAACGCCGAGACGGTCCAGGCGCTGATCGAGCGCCGGCTGGCCGAGGTGCTCAAGGCGCCGGTCGATATCACCGGCAGCGGCCGGACCGACGCCGGGGTGCACGCCCGCGGACAAGTGTTTCACTTTGACGCCCACTGGTCGCACGAACCGGCCAAGTTGTTAACCGCCCTGCGGATCGGCTTGCCGCCGACCATTCAGATACGGTCGGCCGAGCGGGTGCCGGTGAGTTTCCATGCTCGCTTCGGGGCGACGGGAAAAGTCTACCATTACCAGCTCTGCCACGGGGCCTACGCCGACCCGTTCACCCAGGCTTACACCTGGTCGCTGCCGCGCACCCTCGACGTCGGCGCGATGCGGGCGGCGGCCGCCGAGCTGGTCGGGACCCGCGACTTTCGGGCCTTCACCGCCATTCCCGGCAGCGGCATCGCCAAGGAAGACACCGTGCGCACGGTCAGGCGGCTCGACTGGGTCGAGGACGGTCCGCGCCTACGCCTTGAGGCCGAGGGCAACGGATTTTTGTACAAAATGGTTCGCAGCCTGACCGGCGCGTTGGTCGATGTGGGTTTGGGCCGGCTGACACCGGCTGACATGGCGCCGATCCTCGCCAGCCAACTGCGCACCCAGCGGGTGTTCACCGCGCCACCTCAGGGGCTTTGTCTGGTCGAAGTGTTTTATTGAACCCCGACGCCGCCCCCGCCCCGCCACCCGCCGACCCGCCCTCGGCGCTGGGGTGGGCTTCGGCTCCAGCTGAGGAGGGGCTGCGCGGGGTCTGGCGGGGGGTGGTCGACGTGGTCTTCCCGCCGGTGTGTGTCCAGTGCGGTGGATTGGTCGAGGGCAGTCGGCTCCGGCAGGTTTGTGGCGCCTGCGCTCCGCTCATCCATCTGGTCAAGGCCCCGCATTGCACGACCTGTGGCAGCCCCTTTTTTGGCGAGGTCGAGGGCGAACGCCTGTGCCCGCATTGCGACACCTTGCGCCCGCAGTTTGGCGAGGGGCGCACGGTGACCCTGTTTTCAGGCCCGGCCCGCGCCTTGGTGCACGCCCTCAAATACCGGCAGGGCCACCACCTGCTCGAGGATTTTGAGCAAATCTTGCGTGCCTCCGAGTGGGTGCCGGGTTTTTTACGCGATGCACTGTTGGTGCCGGTGCCCCTGCACCCGCGCAAGCTGCGCGAGCGCGGTTACAACCAGAGCGCGCGGCTCGCCGCGGTCCTGGCGCGGGTGGCGGGAGGCTCCACCCGGGTCGAGCCGCTCTTGCGACGGGTGGTGGATACTCCCTCGCAGACCGCTTTCGATCGGCAGGCACGCCGGGCTAACCTAAAAAATGCCTTTGCACTGGCCCGAGGTGCCTCCATAAATCCGCGCTCACCTTACATTCTCGTCGATGATGTCTTCACCACAGGCTCAACCCTCAACTCCTGCGCCGGCGTCCTGCGCCGCGCTGGGGTGCTGAAGCTCAACGTCGTCACGTTTAGTCACGGTTAACTCACTGCCATGTCGATTTTTAGCAAACCGAAGTATTCCACCGTTGTCGTTAAGAAGAAGGATATTCCCAAGGGGATGTGGACCAAGTGTCCGATTTCCGGCGAGATCGTCTTCAACAAGGAGCTGGAAGACAATCAGATGGTCGTGGTCAAGTCGGGCTATCATTACCCCATCGGGGCGCACCAGCGCATTGCCGCGCTTTTCGACGAGGGCACCTTTGAGGAGGCCGATGCGACGATCCGTTCGGCCGATCCGCTCAAGTTCGTCGACTCCCAGAAATACCCCGACCGGATCAAAAAATACGAGCGCGACAGTGGGTTGACCGAGGCGGTTGTCTGCGGCACCGGAGCGATCCACGGGATCCCGGTTTCGGTGGCGGTGATGGATTTCCGGTTTTGCGGCGGGGCCATGGGTTCGGCGGCGGGCGAGAAAATCACCCGCGCCATCGAGGTCGCGTTGAAGAAGAAAATCCCCTGTGTGATTTTCAGCGCCTCGGGTGGCGCCCGCATGCAAGAGGGCATTTTCTCCCTCATGCAGATGGCCAAAACCAGCGCGGCCCTCGGTCGTTTGGCCGAGGCCAAATTGCCCTACATTTCGGTGCTCACCCATCCAACCATGGGCGGGGTGACCGCCAGTTTCGCGGTTTTGGGCGACCTGAACATCGCCGAGCCCGGTGCGCTGATCGGCTTTGCCGGGGCGCGGGTGATCAAGGACACGGTTAAACAAACCCTGCCGCCCGGTTTCCAGACCGCCGAGTTTTTGCAAAAACACGGTCTGATCGACATGATAGTCAGCCGCTTGGACATGCGCGACAGCCTGCGCGACGTCCTTCAAGCGCTCTATCTGAAGAAGCTGCCCAGCACCAAGAAGTAAGGCGTGCAGTCTGATGACGGCGGGGCCGCAGGCCAGTGCGCTGGTGCGGACCGTTTTATTTTATGAGTCCGCTTGATCCGCAGTTGTCCCCCTATGCGGCCACCCAGGACTACCTCTTCTCGCTCAAGGCCAAGGGGGTGAAGTTTGGGGTGGATCGCATGCGCTTGCTGGTGGCGAGCCTCGGCCACCCCGAGCGGGCCACGCCGGTCATCCACATCGCCGGAACCAATGGCAAAGGGTCGGTGGCCGCACTGCTGGAGGCGTGTTTCGCCGCCGGCGGCTGGCGCACCGGGCTCTATACCTCCCCGCACCTGGTCAAGCTGGGCGAACGCGTCCAAGTCGCCCGCCAGCCCCTGAGCGAGGCGGAGATCGTGGCCTACGCCCGCGAACTCGGTCCGGTGGCCGAGGCGCTGGGGCGCGGTTGTCCCGACGACCACCCGAGTTTTTTTGAGTTCATGACCGCGATGGCGTTCCTGCAATTTAAGCGCCAGGGCTGCGACATCGCCTTGATTGAGACGGGCTTAGGCGGCCGGCTTGACGCCACCAACGTGGTTAACCCCGAGGTCGCGGTGATCACCTCGATCGGGCTCGACCACTGCGAAATGCTTGGCGACACCCTTGAGCAAATCGCCGCAGAGAAAGCCGGCATCATCAAGGCGGGTAAACCGGTGGTGATCGGACGCCTGCCCCCCGAGGCCGAGGCGGTCATCCGGCGGGTTGCGGCCGCGCAGAATGCGCCCGTCCACTCGGTGCGGGAAAGCTTTGGCGAAGATTTTTCCGCTTACCCGACGCCGGCTTTGGAGGGCGATTATCAGCGCGTCAACGCCGCGGTCGCCGTGCTGGTGACGCGCTGCCTTGAGGCGCGCTGGCGCCTGAGCGCAGAAGTGGTCCAGCGCGGGATGGCGGCGGTGCGCTGGCCGGGGCGTTGGCAGCGGAGCACGGTCGGCGGTCGGCCCTTGATTTTGGACGCGTCGCACAACCCCGAAGGGGCGGGGGTGCTGGAAATGCACTTGAGGCGACTGGTCGCCGCCGAGGGCCGTAAGCCGGTGGTGGTGACCGGGGTTTTGGGCGTGGCCCGGGCGCGGCCGCTGTTGGAAACCATCAGCCGCTATGCGGCCGAAATTCACTTGGTCATGCCGCAGCAGTCGCGGGCAAGTTCCTTTGAGGAGCTGGAGGCGCTGATTCCGAAAAGTTTTACGGGTCAGGTGCGACGGGCGACGGTGGCCGGGGTTTTCCCGGGGGCGGATCGCTGCACGGTCGGCGGTTTGACGGACACGGTGGTGGTCACCGGTTCAATTTACCTGCTGGGGGAGGTCTTGGCTCGACTGGAGCCGGAGCGCGGTGCCATTGAGCACCGGTTACAGGATTTTTAAGCTTTAGCGAACGAAGGAGACGTCGGCTTGGAGGGTGCTTGCGGTGCTGATCACGGTGGGGTCGATAAACGGAGCGGTGCGGCTGGCGGCTTGGGCGAAACCGGTGGAGAGCGTGGCGAGAAGGAGGGAGAGGGCGAGGCGTTTGCAGGAGTTCATGGCGGGGAGGGGGGGAGAGGTTGTTGAGTAGCGATCTGGCAGGACTACCCCTCGAGAAGGCTTCCGGTTTTTTCGTTCGTCAAAGCGCAAGTCCCTGCCCGGGTAATCGACCCTAGGGTGTGGCTGGGGGGTGGCCCCCGGTTAACGTGGTTTCGGCCGTAATTGGGCGCCTGGTTACCGCCGAAAAGCTGTTGGCGTAGTCCCCAAACCCCGATTTTCGGGGATTTTAAAGGCGGAAAGCCGGGCGAAGCGGGTACGCGCCCGTTGTGGCGGGTGCAAGGGGGCCCACTCATGGATCTATAATCTCCTAATAAATTGGTATACTTATGAGTTAAGTCGGCAGGGGGAATACCCTAGTCGGGTGTGCAAGCCTGGTTGCAACAACCAAGCGACGGGGCATCAGACGCTGAATCAGCCGACCAGCCGCAGTTATTTTTAAACCATGAACAGAAGGCCGAGCAGGGTGCGTTTAGCACCGCATCTGGAATGAGCAGGAAAGCCTGCGCTTCCGGGCGTTTTTTCCAGGCGGCACGGTCGACAAGGTCGCTCTTGGGGCGGGCGATTTAGAGGGCGACTTTGCGCCAGTCATGCCGGGCCAGCAGTCCCTACACTGCCTAGGTCTTTATTGATCGCCCCAGCTTCTCGGCCAAAGCCGCAGGCAGCGGTGAGATGACCCGCATCCTCGTTCACCAGCGTTCTCCAGCCACCCGCACCGTCAATGCCTTGGCCAACCTGGCGATGCCTCGTCGTGCCGTCCTACGCCTGTTCGCCTCCCTTTTCCCTTCCTCCCCGAATCCGACCATCTTCGAAACTCTCCACTCAAATCCCTCTCTCGGGCTCGACCCTGCATCAAACCCTTCCCGCTAAAACAAAAGACCCTGATGCAAACCCGCACCCACGTTGATCCCGTTACGCAATCTAACGCAGCCCCAGCGCCAGCTGCAGCACCGTCTCCAAATCACGTCCGGGTTGGTATTGGCCGCGCTTGAGCACCGCGATGGACTTGCACCGACAACGCCGCAACGCCTCGCCATCCACATCAAACAGACGCACTTCATTGGCTCGATAGCCGAGCACGTCGGTGGCAGAAAGGGGTTTCCACGACAACGGCAGACCGGTGGCGCCGACCTTGATTTCCCAGCCAGCCACTCCCGCCGCCGGGACCTCGGCAGCAAGCAACTGGGGGTAACGTTGCACCAAGTCGGGCACCCTCGCGGTGGCGACGCGCACCCGTGCGACCGCCGCAAGCTGGGCGAAGTACTTCTCCAAACCGCTCACCCGTCCGGCGCGCAATTGGGTGAAAAAGTCGAGGGCATCAATGCCCATTAGGTTCATCCCGTTGTAGAGCCCCTGCTCATTGGGGCTGCCGAACTTTTTCCACGTGTACCACGACTGAAACTGACGGGTCACCATCAGGCCAATTTCAAAGTGCAGGTGGGCACGCTCCCGGGGAATCGTACTCCCCCCCGAGGTGCGGCCCATGGTGGCGATGACTTGGCCGGCTTTGACGGCATGGCCGACTTTGAGTCCCGGCGAAACTGCACTTAAATGGGCGTAAAGGCTGTAAACCGGGGGCTGCACCTCGGCATGCTCGATCACGAGGTAACGGCCATAGTTGCTGTCGCCGGCGCGGGCGTTGATGTGCCGCACCACTCCGGACATTACGGCAAAGATATCATCGAGGGATTCGCCGCGGCGATCGCGTTTGATCGGCTTTAAATCCAGGCCCTCGTGAAACTGATGTCCCCCGCTGCGGGCACAGCCAAACAACCCCGAGGCGGGATCACCCGAAGCAGTAGCTTGGACAAAAGTGTCGATCGGTTTGCCCTCCGCGTAGGCCGTATTCGGCGTCGGCCAAACCAACTCCAGACGCGGTTCTCCAGCCGCCAAACAAACCGGAGCGAGTAAAGATAACCACCAACCCAAACGGGGCGGCTTCACTTATGATTTTCCCTTGGCGACTTTCTTCTGCAGCTCCACCGAGGTCCCGTTCAAGTTCTTCACCAACTCGGGCAGCATTTCCTCGGGCAACGCGGGGAATACCGCAATCGATCCGGTGTTGAAGGCCCCGTCGATGACGCGCGCCCCCACCGGTTTGTCATTGATGAAAAGCACCAAGCGCTTCCCCTGATTGTTGCCGGTGACGCGATACACATCGCGCGCCGCATCGGAGGTCAGGCTAAAAACCAAAAATTTGCCGAGATCGGACTGCGCCAGGGACACTCCTGTGTAATCGAACTCCGTGACGATGGGTTTCGAGTTGACCGCAATTTGCACGCCACTGATCGGCAGGGTCACGGTGGCGAAGGCCTCTCGTTCACTGGCCTCGATCAAAAACCGCGCCACCATGGTGTCGTAGTCTTTTTTCTTGCTGGAGCTATTGCAGCCCACCGTCGCCCAAAGGGCGCCGAGGGTAATGAGGGCCAAAACAAAACGAACGGGGTTTTTCATAGTTGAACAGGCTTTGTGCGTAAGCGGGCCAGGTTGCAAGGAGCGAGGTGAAATCCGTTCACTTTGATCCTGGATCCACGAAAGCATCCATGATCTCCGCGCCCACCGTGTCCGCGATGATGCGTCCGCGAGGGGTCAGTCGAAGGTGGCCGTTGGCCATTTCGGCCACCGCCGCGTCCTGCAGCCGTTCGATTTGCAGCTCAACCGCAGGCCAGGGAGCGGCAGGAAAACGCCCGCGCAACTCAGCCAGATTTACCCCGGCGTTCAGGCGTAGGCCAAAGATCAGCGCGTCCTCGGCAAGCAGGGCCGGCGTCAAGGCCACCCGGTCCTCCGTGACCCGTTCGCCCAAGGCGAGGCGGGCCTGCCATTGCGCCAAGTCGGCCACATTGGCCCCGCGCAATCCGGCGTGCTGGGAGGCGGCCGATGGCCCAAGTCCAACCCACTCCTGCATGCGCCACGTGTTCAGATTGTGCAGGCAGGCATGGCCGGGGCGGGCAAAATTCGATATCTCGTACTGTCCATAGCCGGCGGTCTCCAGGCTAGCCCAGGTGGTTTCATAGAGGCGGGCTTCATGCTCCACATCCAGTTTCACCTGCCCCTTGGACAGTTTCACCCACAGCTTCGTGTCCTCCTCGAACGTCAGGCAATAGGTGGACAGGTGATCCGGCGCCAACGCGAGGGCCTCACCCAAGTCGGCGAGCCAAGCCGCTTCGTCCTGGCCGGGCAGGGCAAACATCAGATCGATGTTCACACTGGCGAAATCCGCCGCTCGGATGCGTTCGTAGGCGCGCAACACCTGCTCTCGGGTATGTTGGCGGCCGAGCCCCTCCAGCAGCGCCGGTTGAAAGGACTGAGCCCCCATCGAGATCCGGGTGACTCCGATCTCCTTGAGCGCATCCAAACGCGCCTCGGTCACTGAGGCAGGGGCCATTTCCACCGTCCACTCGCGCAGGCCGTCGCCCAGCCGCGGGCGCACGATGTCGCCGAGGGCGCGAATATCCTTAGGGGAAAGCAGTCCGGGGGTGCCCCCACCCCAAAAGACGGTGGCCACGTTGCGACCCTCCCAACGGACTAAATCGGCTTCGGCGGCGATACTTTGCAGGTAGCGGCTAATGCCCTCGGCGCTTGGCGCGGTCTGGTAAAATGCACAAAAATCACAGGTGGAGGCACAAAACGGCACATGCACATAAAGCCCCAGAGGACCGATGCGTTCGCCCGGGACCGTTTGGGGATTGATTTCGCTCATTGCCAAGATCAGGCGTTTCTGTTGGCTAACCTCCAACTTTTAAATCACAAAATCCCAATGTATCAAAACCGCTTAAACCGCGCCAAAAGCCTC
>JBILBW010000174.1:0-4736 GCA_044353465.1 Rariglobus sp.
GCGCAACCCGACCCGTGCGGGGAGCCCTTGCGCTCGCCCGTTTGGCCAAAAAGCAGGGCAAACGCGGTGTCCTCCTCCCACCGGCCTCCGCAGCTGAGGCCTCACTGGTCGAAGGGGTCGACGCCTTTCCGATCGCCTCGCTCGATCAGGCGGTTCGCTTCCTCAGCGGCGAGGTTTCGATTGCGGCCGTCCCCCACGCGTGTGGTGTCACCGGCAAGGTGGGGCCCGATCTCTCCGTCGGGGATTTTTCCGAGATCAAGGGCCAACACGCGCTTCGTCGAGCCATCGAGGTATCCGCCGCCGGTGGACACAACCTGTGCATGATCGGCCCCCCCGGCAGCGGGAAATCGATGGTCGCCAAGCGCATTCCGACCATCTTGCCCACCCCCACGCTGGACGAATCCCTAGAGATTCTCAGCATCCACTCGGCGGCCGGCCAAACCCTCGCCGGCCATGAAGCGCACGTATTCGGTCGCCGCCCGGTGCGCTCGCCTCACCACACGATCTCCGACGTCGGCCTGCTCGGCGGAGGAACCATCCCCGGCCCGGGCGAAATCTCCCTCGCTCACCACGGCGTGCTCTTTCTTGACGAACTCCCCGAGTTCAAACGCAGCGCACTCGAAGTTCTCCGCCAACCCTTAGAAGACGGCTACGTGACCATCTCGCGCAGCGCCGGCAAGGTCACCCTCCCCTGCAGTTTTATGTTGGTGGCAGCCATGAACCCGTGCCCCTGTGGCTATTTGGGCGATCCCCGCCACAAATGCCGCTGCTCACCCTCGCAAATCCAACGCTACCGCGCCCGTATCAGCGGCCCTTTGTTGGATCGCATCGATCTCCACATCGAGGCGCCGGCCCTTTCGATCAACGAACTCCGTCAGGAAAAACCCGCCGAAAGCTCCGCCGCCATCCGCGCCCGGGTGCAAGCCGCGCGAGAACGCCAATTAACCCGTTTCGCGGGCACGCGCACCACCGCCAACGCCCGCATGACTCACGCGCAAATCCGCGCGCACTGTGTGATCGATTCCACGCTTGGCGACCTGCTGCAGCAGGCAATGGAGCAACTCTCACTTTCCGCCCGCGCCTACGACCGCATTCTCAAGGTCGCACGCACCATCGCCGACCTCGCCGCCAGCGAGCGCATTGAGTCGAACCACCTGCTTGAGGCCATCCAATACCGTAGCCTCGACCGCAACTTGTTTTACTAGCCCCCGGGGCGCGGAGGGTTCGACCCGGGTCCGACTCCCTACCCCGACCGGCTTCAGGTCAGGTTAACCGGGTCAACATCGAGCACCTGCGTGATGTCGTCGGGCCAGGCAAAGGCCGTGCGTAACGCGTTCAGGTCGGCAATCACGCGGGTCACTCCGTTGGTGAAATACCACACTTGGTAACGGTACTCGTCTTTGATTTTCTCAATCGGCGATGGCGACGGGCCGCGCAACTCGACCCGGCCTTCCAGCTCTTTTTCCACATGGCGGGCCCACCGTTCGGTGAAAAACTTGAGCTTCTCCTCGCTCGGCCCGCGGAAGAGGTGGTGGATCAAGTGCCGGTAGGGAGGATACCGGAAATCCTTGCGCATCTTCAGTTCGCTCGCCGCAAACCCCTCGAAATCGGCATGTCGCGAAAACTGGATCGCCTCGGCCTGCGGGGTGAAGGTTTGCACCACCACCTCGCCCGCCCGGTCGCCGCGCCCCGCCCGCCCGGCGACTTGCACGAGTAACTGAAAGGTGCGCTCATTAGCCCGGAAATCGGGGATGTGCATCGAGATGTCGGCGTCGATTAAGCCGACAAGCGTAACGTTGGGAAAATCCAATCCCTTGGCGATCATCTGCGTGCCGATCAGGATATCGATTTTACCGGCGCGGAAATCGGTGAGGATTTCCCGGAACCGGTTTTTCTTCGACATCGTGTCGGTGTCCATGCGCTCCAGCCGCGCCTTGGGCAGCACGCGGCGCACGGCCTCTTCGACGCGTTGGGTGCCCATGCCTTTCCAGCGGATTTCCGGCGCCCCGCAGGCCGGACAACGCGCGGGAGCCGTCGCCTCCTTGCCGCACAGGTGGCAACGCAGCCGCTCGTCGGTGCGGTGATAGGTCATCGTAATGCTGCAATGCGGGCACTCCTCCACATGTCCGCATTTGGTGCACTGCATTGACGGCGAGTAACCGCGCCGATTGAGAAACAAAATCGTCTGCTCCCGTTTCTCGAAGCGGGCGTGCATGGCATCCACCAGCTTGCCGGAGAGCGAGGTGAAGCCGCGCTGGCGCACCACCTCGATGCGCATATCCACGATATTGATGTAGGGGAGCTTGCGGGCGTCGACGCGTTCGGGCAGCCCGAGCAGGCGGTATTTGCCGGCCTGGGCGTTGGCAAAACTCTCCAGCGAAGGCGTGGCCGAACCGAGCAGGCAGAGCGCGTTGTTTAACTTGGCCCGCATCACCGCCACGTCGCGGCCGTGGTAACGAGGTGTCTCATCCTGCTTGTAGGCGGGCTCATGCTCTTCATCGACTACGATGAGTTTCAGATTGTGCACCGGCGCGAAGATGGCCGACCGCGCTCCCACCACCACCCTCGCCTCGCCCGTGGCGAGCGACAGCCAGCCGTCGAGCCGCTCGCCTTCGCTCAAATGGCTGTGCCAAACCACGCACTTTTGCCCGGGCGCAATCGCTTCCAACCGGCCCCTCAGGCGCGCCACGGTCTGCGGGGTCAGGGCGACTTCCGGCACCAAAAAAACCACCCCGCCACCCGCGTTGAGCGCATCCTGGATCGCTCGCAGGTAAACCTCCGTTTTCCCCGAACCAGTCACCCCATGGAGCAAGGTAACGACAAATTTATCCTCGGCCAAGGTGGCGGCGATCGCGTCCACCGCGGCCTGCTGGCCGGGATTGAGCGCGTGCGGCTGCGAGGCGACCACCTCGCCGGTCGACCAATTATCCGCGTAGGCGACGCGTTCGACCCGGCGGACTGCCTCGGTAACTAGGCCGCGTTTGACCAGGGCGGCGACCACCGCGGCGGTCACGCCGAGGCGGGCCAACACCAGCGACTTGTTTTGGGGCTTAAACTGCTGCGCGAGGAACTGGTAAAGCTTAGCCTGGGCCGGTGCCCGTTTGACCAATACCGCGAGTTCATCGTCCGGTAAGCGGCTGGTCAACGAAAGCAGTTTCTCCTGCTTGAGGCTGACCGCGTTGCGCACCGCCGCCGGCAGCATCGCCTCGACGATGGAGTCGTGCTTGGCCGCATAATAAACCGACATCCACCGCGCCAGCGCCAGCAGGTCGGGCGGCAGCGCTGGAAACGGGTAGACCACTTCGGCGAGCAGCTTGAGGCGCTCGATCGGGAAATCGATGGGCGTGTCGATCTCGGCCACGATGCCCAGGTGCAGGCGGTTAAAAATCGGGATGCGCACCAGCGAGCCGACCGCGACCTGCGCGCCGAGCGACTCCGGCACTTTGTAGTGCAGAAGCTTGTCGAAACCCGCGAGGGGATGCACGCCGACCGTCATGAGGCTGGTTGATGCCCGCCCCGCCGATGCCGTGCAAGCGTGCTGACCGCTAATTTCCCGCACCGACGAACCAGTTGACAGGGCGCGTCACGAAACTGAGATTTTCGAGGTGAGTAACGCCGCCGCACGCGAAAAATTCAAAACCCACCTAGCCGCCAAAGGTCTTCGCATGACCAACCAGCGGCTGGCGATTTTCGAGGCCGCGTTCGGGCGCAAGGAACATTTCACCGCCGAAGAGCTGCTCGATCACGCCCGCGCGATCGATGATTCGGTTTCACGCGCCACCGTTTACCGCACCCTGCCAATCATGACCGAAAGCGTCCTGCTGCGGGAGGTCGATATCGGCACCAACATCAAATACTACCTGCCTAACACCTCCGACAATGCCCAGGTCGCCCAAGTGATTTGCGTGGACTGTAACAAAATCTTCGAGATCAGCGCGCCGTTCATGGAGTGGTATGGCAGCACCGTTTCCAGCAAACTGGGCCTGACCCCCATCTCGCAACGCCTTCAGGTCAGTGCTCACTGCAATGTGCTCCAGCAGACCGGCGTCTGCAAAAACCACGCTTGATCACCATGTCGCGCAAAGAAGATCCGGCCTTCGACATCGCGTTTTACGAATCGGTGTTACGCCGTGAACCCGGCTACACGGACGTAATTGAACTGCTCGGCGGACTCTACACCAAGACCGGTCGGATCGCCGACGGCCTGAAAATGGACCGCAAGTTGGTCAAGCTGCAGCCCACCAACTCCACCGCCCACTACAATCTCGCCTGCAGCCTTGCCCTGTCCAAGCGCAAGGCCGACGCCCTGCGGGCGCTGCAAGCGGCCATCCTCCACGGCTACACCGACTACGACTGGATGTCTCAGGACGCCGACCTCGATAGCCTCCAGAGCTCTGCCGGCTTCAAGGACCTGCTCGCCAAACTCAAGTCGCACAACTGATCCGCGCCCCGACCGCGCCGGAGCCGCGGTTTGGCAATCGACATCCCGCGCCAGTTGTTCGTCATTTCCGCCCTCGCCATGCCCGCACTCGACTACGAACCCATCGTCTTCACTCCTCGCACCAGCGCGCCCAAGCTCTCGGCGATCCAGGAGGAAATCCTCGCCCTAAAAAAAGCCCGCAACGCGGTGATCCTCGCGCACAACTACCAAATCGAGGCCATTCAACAGGTCGCCGACTACGTGGGCGATTCCCTCGGCTTGTCCTATCAAGCCCAGGCCGCTCAGGCCGACGTCA
>JBILBW010000070.1:0-14812 GCA_044353465.1 Rariglobus sp.
GCGAGTTCCCCAACGGCGCCCGCTCCCTGCGCGCCAAAATCGACATGACCGCACCCAACATGTGGCTGCGCGATCCCCTGCTCTACCGCATCCGCCACGTCGCCCACCACCAAGCTGGTGACAAGTGGTGCATTTATCCGCTCTACGACTACGCCCACTGCCTAAGCGATTACCTCGAAGGCATCACCCACAGCATCTGCACCCTCGAATTCGTCGACCACCGCCCGCTCTACGACTGGGTGTTGGAAAGCCTCGAACTGCCCCGGGCCCTGCCCCACCAGTATGAGTTCTCCAAGCTCATCCCCGGCTACATGATCGTGTCGAAGCGCAAACTGCTCCACCTCGTGACCGGTAACGTCGTCACCGGCTGGGACGACCCGCGCATGCCGACGATCTCCGGCCTGCGCCGCCGCGGTATCCCCGCATCCGCGTTGCGCAAATTCGTGATCGGCGCCGGCGTCACCAAGTTCGACGCCCTTACCGACATCGCCGTAATGGAACACGTCGTTCGCGAGGAGCTGAACGGCCTTGCGGTCCGCCGTCTCGGCGTACTCCGCCCGATCAAGATCGTCCTCACCAACCTCGCCGAGGGCGAGGTCATCGAGTGCGACGCCACCAACAATCCCCAGGACGAAACCCCCACCACGCGCAAGGTCGCCCTGACCCGCGAGGTGTTCATCGAGAGCGACGACTTCGCCGAGGTGCCGCCGCCAAAATATTTCCGCCTCAAGCCAGGCGGCGAGGTCCGGCTCAAATACGCCTGCATCATCAAACTCGACGAGATCGTCAAGGATGCCGCCGGGGCCATCACCGAGCTGCGTTGCACCGCCGATCTGACCACCCGCTCTGGCGGCCCCAACTCGGACAAAAAGGTCAAGGGCACGATTCACTGGGTCAGCGCCAGCCACAGCATCGACGCAGAGGTGCGCGTCTACGACCGGCTGTTCACCGTGCCGGAGCCGGGCGCCGAGGAGGACTTTTTGAAGGTGATCAACCCGCAGTCGTTGGAAGTGATCACCGCCCGGCTGGAGAGCTCGCTGTCGGCGGCCACGCTCGACGACCGCTTCCAGTTTGAGCGCGTCGGCTACTTCGCGTTGGACAGCAAAGACAGCGCCCCCGGCAAGCTGGTGTTTAACCGTACGATCTCGCTAAAGGACGCCTGGACCAAGAAGTAATCGGACCGCCGCCGGCCTCTCGTCCCGAACAAAGATTGGGACGAGAGGGCGGCGGCTGATCGCAAAGACTGAGTCGGCTCACCCTGCGCCGGCGAAAATGCAAACGTCACCCCGGCGACGGAGTTTTCGAGATTGTCACCATGCCGTCGCGGACTTGTCACCCGAGGGGCCTAAGCTTGGACACCCTATGAACGCCAAGCGTGATTTCCGCGAAATTTACTGCACGCATCATGCCATCACTGAGGCAGAGTACTTTGAGCACTTCCTCCGCCGTGCGCTCCCGCCCCATGCCCGCGCCTACCGGACCATTGCCAAACTCGCCTTTCACAACCACGCACTCTTCCGGGCCGACCTCGACTTCATTGAAGATATCGGCCGACTCCGCCGCTATAATGAATTCGGCCAGTCGGTCGACGAGTTCATTTCCCATCCTTGGAATCAGCGAGGATTGTTGCGCTGGTGGCTGCGGATTCGGGTCAGCACCACCCGAGTGCGACATATCGTCCGCGATCAACTCAAAGCTCACCAGGAAAAGGCCGCCGTTACCGTTGCCAAGAGCGCAGCCGCCTTGCCGGTGGAGCCAATCCCCGTAGCCACCACCCCGAAAAACCTCACCGAATCCCCACTCACGGGAGAACAAAAATCAGCGATTCGATCGCGGCTTGAACAACTCGGCCAAGGGGAATCGCCCGAGCCGATTAAACTCAGCTCACCCCGCGCCACCGCTGGGGCGAAGACTCATCCGGCTGGAGCCCAGTTGCTGGAACGGACTCGGAGCAAAACGCTCAAGCGGAACTCCAACGACAGCGACCTGGTGGCTCAACTTGAGGTCCTGCAGGTGATCAATGAACGCCTCAAAACCGACCTCGCCCGGGTGACGGCCCAGCGCGATGTGCTCAAACAAGCCGCCGCCATCCTCGCGGCACCCTAAACTTAAGCGTTGCGCACCTAAAAAGTAGTCACTCCGCGCACGCGCTACGTCAGGCTCTCAATGTTGCCTCTTCTTCTAGTGTGCCGGAGGAGTCGATACCTCCGGTCAACCCGGTTGTTCGAGTAGTCCCGATGAGCTCGGAACAGCCCCCCGACTTCACGGTGGGGTGATCGACCGCTGGGCCTTCGCCTCCGCATAGGCCTCACGCGCACGCTGCAGCTGCATGGCATTAAACGCCTGGTACCCGAACATCGCCCGGAAGCGCTCATCGCTGGCCCGCGTGCTCGCCTCCCAGATTTCTGCGGGGCTGAACGGTACGCCGCCGCCGTTCAAGTTTTGCGGCGTTAGCGAAGAACCTGCCGCCGTGTCGGCCAAAAAGCTCTCCCCCATCCGAATCAACAGGCGGGTCTGCTCTGGGGTGAAACCTTGCGCCTGTGCGCTGGCTATGACCGCCAGAGGCAACATGGCGGCTAGTTCGGCAGCCCCCGCACCTCCCTTCTCCGCTACCTTCAACGCAGTGGGCGGGGTCAGTGCGGTGGGTCCTGCCGGTCTCAACCCAACGCGCCCACGGACGGACACCCGAGCCTCTGCACCCACCTCCTCCCTGTCCGTAGGGCGTTCAAGGCTGCCCCGTGGCAGCGGAAGAGAAGCCGTGCCGGGCGAAGCGCCAAAGCGCTCAGTTGGTCGCAGCTCGGCGCGCTGGACCTTCACCGGCTCCACGACCGGTCGCACTGGTCCAGCAGAAGCCGGCCGCGCCGAAGAGTGGCTTGGGGACGCTGAGCCCGCATTCACCGCAGAGGGCGCACCGGCGCTCACCGCTCGCACGTCGACGGGACCTTGCGCATCGGCGGGTTCCGGCGGGGCACAGGCGGTTAAAAAAACCGTGCTCGCCAGCACCAGTGGGGGAAGCCAGGGCGCGTTCATGGTTGTGGCTCCAGGGGTTTGGCCGGTGACGTCGGCGGGGCCCAGGCGTTGCGCAACGCCAGTGCCGCCGCGTCTTCCGGGTTGCGCCGCAGGGTCTCACGCACGAGTAGCTCGGCCACCTCGGCGCGGCCCGCTGCATGCTGCTGGACAGCGAGGGCGCAGACCCGCTCGTTGCGCGCAGCCCGGTCCAGGCGCAGGTAGCTGCGCACCACCGACTGGAGTTGCAAAAGGTCGTCCAACGGCAAAACCAGCTCCAGTTCCAGCTGGTCGATTTGGTCAGCGGCACCAGGCAGCCAAGACGGTTCGCTGCGACGCAGGGATTGGATGAGTTTCAGAGCGGCGGAGTGATGCCCGGCAGTGCGCTCCGTTTCGAACATGTTCAAGAACGTGGCGGCATCGGGAAACGGATCGGCGCTGGTGGCGCGACGCGCCTGCTTGGCCGCCTCCGCGGAGGCGGTTTCCGCCGCGACAATCGCCGCCAGGTGGGGAGCCAGCCGCACCCGCCGCGCCTCCAGCTGCACGCTGCGGGGAAAAGCCCCCTCGGCCAGGGTAAGCACATCGTTGGCCACCGGCCAGAGTTGGGCCGCCAGCAGGCAATCGATGAATTGAATATACAGTTTCAAGCGCCCACCGTAGCGACTGACCCGATCGAGCAAAGCCACCCGGGAGGCGGCCAAGTCGTGGCTGCAAAGGGCGATGAGCGGGGCGACGGTTTCCTGAAAGGCATTCACGTCGGCCAGCAACCGATTACCACGAGCGGCCAGCGCCTGCTGGCTGGTTTTCGCCCCGGCCCAGTCGGCGTTGTCGAGTTGGCCCAGCAACCGGCTAAAGAGCACGATTTGCGGGTCAAAACCGTGGGCGTGCATGACCTGCTCAAGCGGGGTAAGCAGCTCCAACCGGTTAGTTCGGCCGATTTCCCGAGCCAAGGTATCGAGGGTGGTGGCGTCACTGTCGAAGCGCATCAGGCAATCGTCGAACGCGGCCCGCGCCGCCTCAGGACGATCGGCCAAGAGGTTTTGCACCACGCCCATGTAAGCAAAACTGGGGTTGGCGGGGTTGCGTTCTTTCAAGCGTTTGAGCGCGGCCTGCATCAACTCAAAGCGCCCGGCTTGCCGGTAGATGCCCACCGCCGTGGCCAAGGCCAACTCCGAGCCCGGGGCCACCGCCAACCACGCCTCGACCTCCGCGATCGCCGCCTCGGCCCCCGCCGATCGCAACCGAGCCTGAGTGCGAATCGACCCGGTGAGTTCGGGCCGCGCGGGCACGACCGTATCGATTACCGCCAGCGCTTCATCGGGCCGGCCCTGCTCCAACAGCACTTCCGCCTCGGCGGTGGCCAAAACCCGCAGGTGCTCGGCCCGGTTCGCATCGGCGGCGACCAACCCCCGCGCCCGGTGCACAAACTCCAGCACGCGCTCCGGCCGGTCGGAGTCTTTGATGTAGGCGAGGGCCACGCGGTTGTAGTCCAGGCCCGGATCGCCGTGGTTGAGCGCATCGAGCAACAGGCCGTCGGATTGGTTGCGGCGGGAGCCTGCCAGATAAAGTGTCGCCAATTGCACTCGCGCCTTGGTGTCCTGGGGATAGCGGGCCAGCCCCGCACGCAAAGCGCCATAGGCATCAGCGTACTGCCGGGCTGCGAAGTCGGCCTTGGCCTGAATCAGCACGCCCTGGCCGCGCAGTCCGGAGATGCCCGACCAGCGCCACGGCAACGCCAGATCGGCGTAGGTGACCTGGTTGTGCGGCTTCTTTTGGTAGAGCGAATAAAGGATCGCGGTACCGCCCAGGTGCGCGACCAGCGCCAAGGCGAAAAACCAGCACAACACGCCGCGCAAGCTGATCGCGACACTGAGCGGAAAGTGACCGGCGACATCGCTGACCGGCACGTAGTATTCACCGGTTTCCTGGGACTTGGCCCGGCGGTAAAAGCAGAACAAACCCAGCAGCCACGGGGCGGGGATGGAGCGGGGCATGCCCCAGACGAGGCGGATGCGAGCCGCCGCGTTGGGACCGGTAATAGGTTTAGGAGCGACGGAGGCCATTCAGTCGGCGAGCCTAGCCGGCGTCCCGACTCCGTCTAGTGGGCGGAGATTACAATTGGGTGACGTTGTTGGTCCGGGCGCGCGTGGATGTTGCCGAACGCGAACCGAGGCGCGCGACGTGCAGCCTGGGATCTTTGGAGTCTTCCGATCAACCGAAATCCATAAAACTCGCCCTGACCCCGTTCGGCTTATCCCTGACCCCGTTCGGCTTATCCCTGACCCCGTTCGGCTTATCGTCCCGCTACGCGTCGGACCTCCACACTCCGAACGTAGCGAGATGGCGGAGCCATTTCGTAATCCGTTCCGCCCCGCTTTCGCGCACCTGCCCAGCCTCGATCGAAACGACTCCGTCGTCCCGCTACGCGTCGGACCTCCACCATCCGACGTAGCGAGATGGCGGAGCCATTTCGTAATCCGTTCCGCCCCGCTTCCGCGCACCTGCCCAGCCTCGATCGAAACGACTCCGTCGTCCCGCTACGCGTCGGACCTCCACCATCCGACGTAGCGAAAAGGCGGAGCCATTTCGTAATCCGTTCCGCCCCGCTTTCGCGCACCTGCCCAGCCCCGATCGAAACGACTCCGTCGTCCCGCTACGCGTCGGACCTCCACACTCCGAACGTAGCGAGATGGCGGAGCCATTTTGATCTGCATCGCAGATTACAGATGGCAAAGAGGGAATGAGTTGCGCATCGATTTTTGCCAAATGAAAAGTCACCCGCAGGTTGAGTACAATGAACTCTGTAAAGTGCCGAAAACCAGGCGTTTTGGCCGCGAAAGATCGCAGTGAACGCATAGAAAATCAGGCGGATTTGTCTTTGCGCTCTTTGCGTTCCGTCGCGGCTAAACTGCCTTAGCTGCCTTCTAAGCAGACTGGAAGTCTGCGCTACTTTTTCGGCCCTCAAACGCCGTCGGCGGTTTTGTCCTTCTCCTTATCCTGCTCACCGTCACCGCCGCCGTAACCCATCACCTCAATGTTAACAAAGGACGGGGTCTTCGCCACTTGGGCCGCCCCCCTGCCCGCTTGCGCTACCTCTGCAACAGTGGAACTCGCCCCCGTATCCGGCGAGGCCGTGGCCGTTCCGACCGAAACCGCAGGCGCAGCCGCCGGCGGCGTTCCGCTGGTCGTTCCACCGGCGGATATGTTCGCCGAATTCAACACCGTGAGCGCCGCAATGCTGATGTTGCCCAACGAGCGGATACCGGCGTCGCCCGCGTCAATCGTGCCCACCGGCGCGATCAGATCCACGTCGCCAGCCGCCACCCCTTCAACCGCCGCCAACACGCCGATGCCACCGCCCGTGGCCAAACCGGCGAGGTCGGTCTTCACGTCACCCGTCTGCGGGTCGATAAGAACACGGGTGGGCGAAGCGGATTGCACCGTGGTCGAGGACGAACCCGCCGCGATGTCACCGGTGGACGACCAGATCATAATGTCGCCGCCGCGCAGGGTGAAAATACGCTGCGAACCGATGTCCACGTCGTTGTGAGTAAACAGCGAGATGTCGCCACCGCGCTCGGTGATGATACCGGGCGGGGTCTGCGAGGCGGTGATTTCGTTGCCCAAATTAATGCCGCCACCCGGGGCGAACACCGTGATGTCACCACCGGCGGAGGTGGTTAACACCCGCGAAGACAACCGCAGGTCGCCCTGCCACGCGGTGCCCGGGAAGAGCGCCGCGATGGCGGCAAAACCGGCGTCGTAGCTGCCAAAACCAGCTGAGCTGGAGTCATTGTGATCCCGTCCGGCGTCGCGCAACACCTGGTTGAACATGGCCGAGGTTACCTGTGCACGAACGCTGGACGGGAAATTGGAATAAGCCGCGAACACCGTGGCGTCGTCGGCCCCGGTCAGGCCGAGGAGCCCGGCGAGCACCGGCAGGTAACGCGTGGCGTTGGCCCCGGCAGTCGCCGGGTTAAGGAAGGCGGTGTCGAAGGCGGCGCGGTCGATCCGCGAGCCGTCGCCCACACCCACGCCGATCACCACATCGGCCCCCGCATCGGGCAGGTTCAGGTTGCGGGCGTTACCGATGCTGGTGAGACCGACCGCGGTGCCGTCACCAGGCGATTTGAGGCCGCCGCTGATGCCGTCGTCAGCGGGCAAGGTGGCACCGAAATCGATATCGCGCCCGGCCTGCACGGAGAGCGTGCCGCCGCCGCCGATTTGCAGGTCACCCGCCGTGGGATTGCCACTGGCAGGCACCGGGCCGCGTGCACTGGTGCCAAGCAGGCTGTTGCCCGCCGTCACCGCAAGCGTCCGCAACTGCGACGACGGGTTGTAGAGCAACAGGTCGCGTCCGGCCGACACCACACTCACGTCGGTGGTCGCCAGATTTTGCAGGTACAGGGCAACATCGGAAATGTCGCGGCCGGCCCGAACCTCGGTTTTTTTCGCGGAGAACAGCGTGAGCCCCGAGATGTCGCCGCTGCCGGCGGTGAACCGCACCGGTTCCGTGGCTAGGGCGTGAACGGAGTGGGTGGCGTGCAGGTTTTGTTTGGTCTGGATGCGTCCATACACATCACCGGTGTAGGAACCGGACTCGGCGAACACTGCATTCACGAGCGATAAATCGGCGGTGGTACGGGTGACGGTGTTAACCAGCGCGCTGTTGGAAATGCCGGCGAAGGACACCGACAAGGGTGCGGCAACCGAAGGTAGCAGAGCCGGGTTGGCGTCGGAGAAGTTAACCACGGCGCTGGCCCATTCGTTGAGCCGCGTGTTGCGGTTATAACCCACGGCTTGAAGGCCGTTGAGCGATTCGGCGGCGGTCAGTTGCAATCCGCCTTGGGCGGACGGCAGGAAGTTAAACACACCGACGAGGTTAATGTCGCCCGTGACGGCGAAGGCATCGAGACGCCCCGGCATCAGGGTGGCTACGGTGGCAAACTCGGTCATATCGGTTTCGTAGAGGCGCAACCACGGCTGGTTTTTGCCCGCGAGAGTTGAGGTCGGGGTGGCTTTGTTGCGGCGCAGGACGTTGTTGTACCAATCGTAGAGCGAGCCGCCGTCGATGGACGGGTTGCGCGAGCGCAAGGTGAGGTCGCCGGTAAGGGCAAAGGCATCGACACCGCTGTCGGCCGCGTAGGTGCTAAAATAGCTCTTTAGGAAGTAGCTGTTGTTGATGCCGCCCGGCAGCAGGAAGGGGTTGGCCACATTGCCGAGGGTGAGGTCGCCACCCGCGCTGAGATCGAAGGTACCCTTGCCTAGGAACAGGGTGGTCGGCAGCCAGGTCGAGCTAGCGGTCGAGGCGGTGCTGGTGTAGTCGGCCACCTTGAGGCTGGTGCGGGTGTGGTTGGTGGTGATGTCGCCGCCAGCCGCGAGCATGCCGCGACCGCGCTCCACATAATACACACCGCCATCAATATTACCGCCCGCACGTACGTCGACGTCGCCGCCACCGAGTTCGAGCAGCTTGCTGGCATCGGGCGTGCCGAAGGGCATGCGGGCATTGGTGGGGGCGACCGCGTCGATGTTCACCACATCGGAACCGGCGGTAACGTTCACATTGCCTCCGCCGAGGGCACCGACGCCCTCGAAGAAGTTGTTAAAATCCACCCACCAGCTCGTCGAGTTACGCTGGGTCCTGGGGCCGTTGGCCGTGGAATTCTCATAGGCGGAGAATCCGCCGGTGGTTTGATCAACGTTGCCGCGCCGCGAGAGCCACGAGGTAGGCATCTGCTTGCTGGAGTCGATGAGCCCGGCGACGGTGCGGAAAATATCGTTCTGCGCGAACAGCCCGACGTTGCCGCCGCTGTGGCTGTAGTGGGCAATGTAGCCGGCGGCGGTGGAGTACTGCCGCGCGCCCAGGTCCGTGGACGCGGTGTTGTAACTGGCGTTGGGCACATCGAAATCGGCCATCGCAGCAGCCTGCGTGCCGACGGTGTAGATCGTCGCCAGGTTGTTGCGCAGCTCAATGTCACCGCGCGCGGCGATGGCGATATCGCCGGTGCCGGTGCGCACGACTTGGTAAAACTGCGTCACGCCGTTGGTCGCTTGGCGGGTGTCGATCGTAGTCGCAAAAGCCGGTGCACCTGCGCCCAACAGGAACGATCCCTTCGTCGGGCTGGCCGCATCGGCGGCGAGCACCGTTAGCAGGCCGGCCGAACCGAGGTCGGAACCGGCTACGAGGTTGTAACTCCACGAGCGGCTGCCGGCCGCCAGCAGCGGGGCGTTCCAGAGCGCGGTCGTGGTGGTGAGCGCACTGGTGCCGGTGCCGAAACCGTCGCTCAACGAGGCGGAGGCCGAGCTCACATAGGGCAGGCTTAGGTTGCCTTGAGCGCGCAGCGTCAACACGCCTGGCTCGCGCTGGGCGAAGCTCGTGGCGGGGCCAAAGCGGGACGTCGACAAATCCCAAATACCGTCGAGCACCAGATCGCCTGTGCGATTAACAATCTCGACGCCGGGTAACACGTGCACCGTGCCGGCTTCCGCCGTGCCGCTGACGCGGGCCAGAATCGCGGAGGAGGCGTTGCCGAAGGTGGTCGCCTCGGCGAGCACCGCGTTGCGCACCGTGCTGGTGATGGTCGCGCTGGTGCCGGAGCCCGGCGTCAGGTCGCGCACTTTAAAGCCTTCGAGGGTGACGCGGGAGGCATCGACAATCGTCGCAGCCAGCGGGTTAACCGCCAGATCCGTGCCGACCACCGTGCGCGGGGCACGGAGGTGGAGCGTTCCCGTGGCGCGGCCCAAGTCGGCATCGGTTAACTCATTCGAGGCGTCAACCGAGAGGTCGAGGGTTGCCCCAGCAGCCAAGGTGAGCGAGGCATCGGTGTTGGCGACGCCAGCCAGCGAAGAACCGGCCGCCAGCTTGATCGAGCCGCCTTTGCCAGCACTGTCGAACGTTTCAGCCGAAACATCGAGTAGCGCCCCATTGGCCACAGTCAGATCACCGTTAGCAGAGAGGTTAATTAACCCGCCCGTTTTCCCCGAGGCGTCCACGGTGCCGGTCACGGTGAGCGCGCCGGTGTCGGCGATCACTTTGTAGGAACGGGCAACCGCCAGACCGTCGAGCGCCACTGCGCCCGTGCGGATGCGGTGGGTGCGGGAAACGTCAAAACCGCCCGCATTCAAGATCTGGTCCAACGCCGCGAGACTGCCGCCCGCCAGACTGCCAACATCATCCGAAAAACGCCCGCCGAGCCCCTTCGCTCCGGCTCTGCCCAGAAGCAAACCCGTGGAGGTGAAACGGCCATTGGCAGCGGCTACTTCGATACTTCCGGCGTCACCGGCAGCAGTCGAAGCTGAGACGGCGAGGATGCCCTGGCTACCGATGCGTACATCGCCCGAACCCGCGCCGAGCCGGATAGAACCGGCGTCGGTGTAATGCAGCGTATTGAGCAGGCTCAGGCTGGTGCCGCCCACGTCGAGGCGGGCCGCGCCGCTTTCACCGATGACCAGATCGCCGGTGGTGGCTTGCAGCGCGAGCACGCCGCTCGGCAGCGCAAGGGCCGTGTCCACCGTGACACCCGTCCCGCCGGTGAAGGATAATTTTGCTCCCAGGCCCGAGGCCGGAGTGCTCGCAACGCCGGAGGTCGGGTTAGCCAACGTGAGGCGGCCGCCCGCGTTGAGTTGCTGCACAGCGGCGGTTTCGGCGGTGATGAGCGGGGTTTCCACGACGACCGCGCCGGTCGCAGTGAGGCCGCCTTGACCAGCCATGAACAGGCGGTCGCTGGCGGACAACGTGAGTTGCCCGAACTGCGAAACGTTCATCTGGCCCGCGTCGAGGCGCAGCGAGCGGGCGTCGAACACCAGGGTTCCACTGTCGGCAGCCACGGCGGCCGGTGCCGTTCCACCCGCACCACCATCGAGCTGGATCGATTGGGCCTGGAACGTCGCTGTGCCACCGCCGTTGTTAAAGCCACGCAGCGCAGGTGCGCGCAAAGTGAGTTGGGCAAACGTGTTCGAACCGACCCGACCCGTGCCGTAAATATCGATGCTGGAGTAGCTCAACAGGGCCAAGCGGTTGCTGGAAACCTGCAACCCTTCCAGTACGCCGCTGGTGAGCACCAAACCAGGGTTAGCCGCGAGCGTACCGGGCTCATCGAGTTGCAGGCTGATGCGCCCACTGCTCAGCGCGAGCGCCTCGGCCCGCAGGCCCGCCGTCGAGTCGATCTGATTGGTGCCCGTGGTATCCAGCGTCAGACCGGCTCCGCCGTCGAGGCTCGCTCCTGCAGCGATCACCAAACTCGCCGTGGAAGCCGCGCTCACGCCCGCGCGGGTCACACCCGCTTGGCTGTCGCTGGTCACGCGCACCAGCGCGCCGTCGCCACTGCCGGCAACCGCTGCATCACCGAGCACAAAATCCTGCGCTCCCGCAGCCCCAAGGGTGCCTTCTTGGCGGATAACCGCCCCCGCGCCAACCGTCAGGTTGTTCTTGGCCGCAAGAATGATCTCGGCCCCCGCGAGCGGCGTCCCGGCGTTGTCCACCGTGATTGCCCCCGTGGCCACCTGTATTTGCGTACCCTTTGCCGTGGTTTCACGTTTACCACCGATTAACAAACTGGCACCGGAGAAAGCACTCAAGCGGCTGGCATCAAGCAAAAGCTCGCCGGGCAGCGTTGAGGTTGACGCGCCGCCGATACGGATATTCACGGGGCTGTTGATATCGACCTGACCCCCTCGTCCGCCGGTGGCGGCCAACGCCGTGATGCTTCCCTGCAAATTCATCGCCAGCGTGGCGCTGAACACCAGTTGGCCGGCATCGAGCGAGAGACGCGGCACCGTGGCTGAGTTACGCGCCGCACTGGCCTGGAAAAACTCAGAACCGAGGGCGGTATCATAAAAAGCGCGTTTGGCGACCACGTCGGAAGCCGCGACCTCGAACAGGCTGCGCAGGGGAGTCGCCGAGGAAGTCGTGCCGTTGGAGTTGAACCGGAAACCCGACACCAGCACCGACTGGTCGGGTTGCACCGCAGCGGTTGCAAACGGCGAGCCGGACTTGGGCGTAACCAGAAACGCTCCCGGCAGTGTGGCGTAACGTGCGGGCAGCAGCGTGTACGAGCCGGCGGCGAGACCTGATCCGCCGTCGAGGTAGATGCGATCACCGAGCGCGAGGGTCGAGTTAACGTAGCCCATGTCGCTGCCCAACAACGCCTGGCCAAAGGTGCTGTCGTTGTAGGCCGCAAAGGGCGCGAATTCCGCCTTGTAACTGGGCAACAGGGCAAAACTGCCCGTCGAGGCCAGGTGGTCGGTGTGGCCGCCGGTGCCCTTTTTAAAATTCGCCACCTGGAGATCACCGCCGCCGTTCAGATCCACCTGTGCGCCTGCCGCGCTACTGACCGTGGCGGCGGACAGGTTCACCTGTTTGGCCACCGGCCCCAGCGTGCTCACGTCGCGCCCTTGCGGGTCCACCCACGAAATGCCGTTGGCGTACGCGCCGTAGGGCACGATCACCGCTTGGCCGGTGCGGACGTCGATGGCCGACACCGACGTCACGCTGCCCGCGCCAAGCGAGACCTGGCTGGCCACTGGGACAGCTTGGCCGGTCATCAAATCAACCGGCGCAGTGCCGGTGCCGTTCCAACCGAGATTGATCACGCCGAGGGGCACGCGCAGCACGCCGTTTTGGTTGATGGTGTTGGCGTGGAGATTGAGCGTACCGCCGGCCGAAAGAGGGAGCGCGGGTGGCGTAGCGCCGGCCGAAACCGTAATCGAGCCGGTGCGCGCCAGACCGTTGTCCACATAATCATAGGCGTGCAGCGAGAACACCGTAGCAGAAGGCGGGTAAATTTGCGCAGCCACCAGCCCCAGCGAACCGGCTACATCGAGCGTGCCGCTGCCTCGAATGTCGCCCTGCGGCACGTTCAGCACAGCCGATCCGAAGTGCTGCAAAGACAGGTTGCCCACATCGATGAGCTGGCTGGCGTTGACCGTCAGTCGACCCGTGCCGAAAACCGGCGCAACGTCGTAGGGATCGTTGTTTAGATTAAACGCCCGGAGCTCATCCTTGTCAGCGAGCTTTGGTTTAACCAAATCGGTGCCCAGCGAAACCCGCGCAGCACTCAGGGAAACCGCTGCGTCACCAAAAAGCACACCGCCGCTGGCCACGCTCAAATCGCGGGCGGCGCTGATCGAAACCGGACCGTCAAAGCGCACCACGCCGCGCAGGTACAACGAATCGAAACCACCCGCCGTGAAATCATCTACCGCAAAGTTACCTCGACCGGTATCATAATCATCCTCCGCGGGCGTCGACTGGGTCACGATCAGGCTGACTTCATCGGGAGTCACCGCGTTGGTGTCCAGTGGTGACCGATAAATGCCCGAGCCTACCACCAGTTTACCGCCCTCGGCCGAAGCCCCGCCCGACGCTCCGCGCAAAGTGGCTTCGGTGATCAATAGTTGGCCGCCGCTCAGCGTGAGCGTGCCGCCGGCTGAGTCGACTTGAGTTGGGGTAGTCGAAAATCCACCCAAACGTGAGGCGCGGCCCGAAAACACCGGATTCAAATCAAGCGTATCGCTCGCACCGGACACGTTGATGACTGCGCCGGGCGCGGCCGCAATGTTGCCCGTGAGACTGACGGTGCCGCCGGCCAACACCTTGCCGAGGCGCAGGCCACGCCCGCTGCTGTCGGGTTGGCGCACGGTCACACCCGAGGCGTCGATGCGGGCGCCGGAGTCAACGAAGAGCGTATCCTGCGGCTGAAAGTCATTCGTCACGGGAAACAGCTTATTGGAATCGCTACCCGCTTTTAAGCTAATCGCCCCACCGCGAGCCACCAAACTGCCTAGAAGGGTAACTGTGTCGCCGCTGAGCGAAATTTTCGCCGCAGGATCGGTCGTGATCGAAGCGCCCGCCTCAACGATAAGGTCGCCACGCACCGCCAGGTCGCCACGAATCGGATGCAAGTTAAACCCATCGCGGCTGCCCAGCGCCGTCAGGCTCAGGCTGGTGGCGCTGCGTTGGCCGACGTCGAGAAGGCCCACGCCAAAACCGAGGCGCTCGGTTGAGTTAGCATCAGCCTGCAAGAAATAGGACGAAGCCCGGGGCGCGATCACCGTGCCCGCGCTTACCCGCACTGCCGGGATGTAGAGATCCAAGTCGGCGTTGGCCACGCCACCGATTCCGCGCAGGTCAAACGAGGTAAACCCGCCCGTTTGGAAGAATTCAGGGGCGAGAACCGTGACGTTTTCCACCGCCGTGCCGCCGCCGATGTGCAACGCGGGGGCCATCAGCACCAACGAGCCGCCCTTGGCTCCGGAAAAACCTTTCAGCGTTGCGCCTAGATTGAGCGAGCCGCCCAAAATCGTGGGTTCGGTCGCATCCCGGCCCGAGAACAGACTCAGCGTGCCGCCGTTGCCATAAGACCCGCGCGAACCCGCAGAAACATAAACCCCGCCCGAAACATCGAGCGTGGAGCCGCTCTGCAGGTCCATGGAAAAACCCGTCAGCGTGACCGTGCCGCCTTTGGTCACCAGCGGATCTTCAGCACTGCCGACCGCATCGTTTTGGATTACACCGGCAGCACTGACCGTCACTCCTGAGGCCACGTGCAACTGGCCGCGATTCGCACCCAACACCGGTGCGGTGTTCAACAGGTCCGAGGTGTTACTCTCGTCGTGGGAAACCCCGTTGGCGGTGAGCGCGATTTTGCCGCCCGGCGCCGACAGGTCGGCCAGCACGCTCACGTTTTTACCGGTTAAGGTAAGCTGTCCGCCTGCGGGCAGCGCCAGACCGCCATCGGCAGCGACCACCACATTGCCATCGCGGTTGTCGACCGTGATGCGGCCAAAACCGGACTTGCTCACC
>JBILBW010000071.1:0-14717 GCA_044353465.1 Rariglobus sp.
CCTCGTTACTGACCCTTTTCATGGAGAATGGAATTACACCATCCTGCCGAAACCAATACCTAAAATCGATACGGTTATTTACTGACAGGCCCTAAGCTGTCAGGGAATCGCCTGGCGATGAAACGTATAAAACTACGCCTGCTTGTTTTCCTCCTAGCCGTCGGGTGTGGCGAACTCTTCGCCGGCTGCCGCCCGTTCGAAGCCCCCAAATACACCGAGGTCGCCGCCAACGAAACCGCCTTCGTCATCCCCTTGGAGGGCGACAGCAGTGGCCAGGCCAAGCACGCCAGCGAGGATTTCCTCAACGCCCACAAGGTCGCCGCCAAGCGCATCCAGATTCCGCTGCGCTGGACCTCGTCCGAACACCTGCCCAGCGACGGCGAGTACATCGACAGGGGGCGCGCGGTGAAGGTAGACCGCAGCCCGGTCACCCGCCAATGGGCTGCGGATGACAAGGTCGCCAAAGACCGCGCCATCTGGGTCGAGTCGGCCGACTCGATCGGCTTCAGCACCGGCTTTGCGGTCACCGCCTACATCGAAGAAAGCAACACCACCCGCTTCCTCTATTCCTACGTGAGCACCTCGCTGGCCCAGGTCATGCACTCGGCCATGCGCGCCCGCATCCAGATGACCGCCGCCAACATCAGCGCCAAGTACAAGATGGATGCCCTGCGGGAGCGTAAATTCGAGATCATCGAGGCGATCAAAGGCGACGTGGTGCCATTCTTCAAAGCCAAGGGCATCGCCGTGACCACCATGGGTATGTTGGGCGGTTTCACCTAAGAAACCCCCAAGATCCAGGACTCGATCGACGCCACCTTCATCGCCCAGCAGCAGAAGGTCGTGGCCAGTGCCATCCTTGATGCCCAGTCCGACAAGACTAAGCAGATCGAAATGGCCGCCACCGCGGCGGCCGAAGCCGCGCGCAAAAAGGGCCAAGGCGAGGCTGATGCGAAATTCGCATCCTCGCAGGCTGAGGCCAACGGTCTGCGCGAGGTCCAAAAAAGCCCTAGCCGAGGCCAACCAAAACCCGCTGTTGATCGAACTCAAAAAAATCGAGGTCGCGAAGGTCCGCGCCGACCGCTGGAACGGGCCCTATCCGCAGGGGATGATAAACGTCGCCGCCGCCGGGCTGATGCTCAACGCGCCCCCCCCAGCGCTTAAACCCGAACTCCTGAATTGGCGACGATGAGCTGGCGCAAGATGCTGGAGCAGATGATCGTGAGTGAATCCCCGAGGTGCACTAAAGAGTGCTGCGAATGGGTGAATGAACGGTCATGTGCCCAGCAGGTTGCGTCAGATCGCGCCGACCAACTCAGGAGTTCGGGTTAAATAAGTGACTCCGGCGGCGGCACGACGGCGCCCGCCGGCACGACCCGCCCCCCTCGCTCAGCGCGAAATGTCGCGCTGGGTGAGGACCTTGAAACCGTGGTGGTTGAGCGACTGCGCGGCGACGTCGGCATCCTCGATGTTGAGCGCCAGCGCCGACTTGCCCTCGGGCCGCTTGATGAAGCTGTAGACGTAGTGGATGTTGATCTCCGCCTCGAGCAGGGCCGAGAGCACGCCCTTGAGATCGCCCTCGTCGTTGATTTCGACCGCGAGCACATCGACCTCGGTGTAGGGAAAATCGTTGTTAATCATGAGCTCACGGGCCCGGCTGGGATCGTCGACGATGAGGCGCAGGATCGAGCTGTCGGTGGTATCCAGCACGGTCAACGCCATCACGTGGACGTTGTTGTTTTTGAGCAGGGCGGTCAGATCGTAAAGACGGCCGACACGGTTTTCGGCGAAGACGGAAAATTGTTTAACCGGGTCGGCGGCGATGGAGATGTTTGAGGAGGCCATGATGGGCGGTGCCTGGACCATGCCCGGAGAGCGGCGCGGGTCAACCGCGCCGGGGCCAGCAATCTTAGGAAAAGCTAAACCACTTGCCACGGACAAGGCGCGTCCCTGACTGGCGGACAACCGATGAAATCGACGCCCGCCCACCACCATAAGGCCAACCAATGCCGGGCCGAAGCCAGCGCGCGACTGGTGGTGCGCGGCATGGCGCTCAACCTGGTGCTGGCCGCGGTGAAATTCACCGGCGGCATCCTCGGGGGCACCTACGCACTGATCGCCGACGGCGTGGAGTCGCTGCTCGACGTGTTCTCATCGGCTCTGGTGTGGGCCGGCTTCCGTGTGGCGGCGCGTCCGCCCGACGAGAACCACCCCTACGGCCACGGCAAGGCCGAGCCGGTCGCGGCCATGGCGGTGGGTCTGGTGGTGTTCGGGGCGGCGCTGTGGATTGGGGTCCATGCGGTCCAGGAGATTCTTCACCCGCACCCGGCCCCACACTGGGCGACGCTGCCGTTGCTCGCCGCGATTGTGGCGGTAAAAACCTGGTTCTCGCGCCGGGTGGCACGGGCCAGCGAAGTCGACGGCAGCACCGGGCTGGGGGCGGAAGCCTGGCACCATTACGCCGATGCACTGACCTCGGCGGCAGCCTTTGTCGGGATCGCCCTGGCGGTGAGCTGCGGCCCCGGCTACGAGGCGGCCGACGATTGGGCCGCGCTGCTGGCCTGTGGGGTGATTTTATTCAACGGGGTGGCGATTTTCAACCGGGCGCTGGGCGACGTGATGGACACGGCGGTGCCGCTGGCCTTTGAGGCCGAGGTCCGTTCGGTGGCCGGCGCGGTGGCGGGGGTCAAAGCCCTCGACAAGTGCCGGGTGCGCAAAAGCGGACTCAGCCACCTGGTGGACATTCATGTGGTCGTGGCGCCGCTGCTGACCGTGCGCGAGGGCCATATCATCGCCCATGCGGTCACCGACGCACTCCTGCACTCGCCGCTGCGGATCACCGACGTATCGGTGCACATCGAGCCGGCCGAAGCGCATGACCCGCATTAGCGCCCGGCCAACGGGGTCGAGGCGCGATGCGCCTATGGACTAGTTCTGGTAACACCTTTGCATTGAACGCCCACCCGCACTACATTGGCCATGAGTCAAACGCTCCCCTTATGTTAACCCATTCCCAATCCTCCCGATCAGGCAACGGCAAGGCCCCGGCGAACGCTGCCGGCGTCCCCATCCCTCCCCAAGCCGCGCTGGAACGCGAACCCCGTAGCCCCCGCGCCGAGCGTTGGCTCGTGGCCGGCTGGGTGCTAATCGCCCTAAAATGTACGCTGATTTGGTGGGCCATCACCGCCTACGCGGTGCCGATCGACCCGCTCTGGCTGGTCGTGCCCACGGTCGCCTTCGCCCTGCTCGCCACCGGGCTGTATCTCTGGCGCGACTAAGGCCCGCCGCGCCTAGGGCACCGAGGGGCCCCCTTCCACCGGGTCTGACCCGAGGGTGGCGACCGTGTCTAGGCGCGAGCGCAGGAGCGAAACCCGAGGCACCCCGGCCGCCCGCAGACGGATTCCCGGCGGCAAATAACGTTGTCGACGCCTCCCCGCCTCGCCTTGCTAGGCGCCCATGTCTCTAGGCAGCAAAGCAAAGAAAAAAAGCTACACGGTTTATTTCGCCAGCGAGCTTTTTAGCCTCAAGCACCTCATCGGTAACGCCTACCTCGCCGAGGCCATCTACGAAAAGTCGCACGGCAAATACCTCTGCGTGTTGCCGCAAAACCTCGAACCGCGCCGCGCCACCGCCCAGGGCATCCGCGACACCGACATTCGCGCGCTGCTCTCCGCCGACCTGGCGTTGTTTAATTATGACGGCACCGAACTCGACTCCGGCACGGTCATCGAGTTCATGTTCGCCAAATTTGCCGATATTCCAGCGGTCATTTTGCGCAGCGACTTCAGGCTGGGCGGCGATCAGGCAGGCGACCCGTGGAACCTCATGTCGAGCAACTACCCGCGCACCGAGACCGTGGTGGTCAACAGCATGGGCCTGTACAAAACCGCCCGGCAAACCCGGCTGCGGTCAAGCCCACGGCGCGGCAAGCTCGACGAGGTCATCTGCCTGGCCGGGCAGCACAGCACCGCCGACGCCCAGACCATGTGCGAGGACATCGCCGGGGCCTGCGTGCGCGCCTTCGACCGCAGCGTTGCGAGCAAGCCGCACATGCCCAAACCGTTACGCGCCGAGGTCTATCAGTGGCTCGCGCTCATGCCCAACCTCAAGGGCAAGCCGGGCGAACTGCGGCGGGAGTTCGAGGGCCTGCTCCGGAGCAAGGTCGAGCACGGCCTCCTCTGACCCCAAATCGCTCCGCGCTCCCGCTGCGCCCCGAACCCGGCGCACGCCGACCGGAACGCCCCTAGTGCGACGACGGAGTCGTTTCGCTAGGGAAATCCGAATTGCCCGCAAACGCCGGCGCCGGATCTCAAATCCCGAATCACGGTGCGCCGGTTCCAGATCTCAGATCTCAGATCTCAGATTTCAGATTTCAGATCCCCTCGCCCCAAGAGCCTACTCGACCAACCCGGCGGCAAGGGCCAAGGCGCTCTTGGCCCGGTTCAAAATGTACAGGTGGTAACCGGGCGCCCCTTGGGCGAGCAGGTCGCGGATCTGGGAGAGCGCCCAGTCAATGCCGATGATCTCCACCACATCGGGGTTTACCTCGGCCACTTCAAGGCGGCGGGCCAGCGTCGGCGGCAAAACCGAACCCGACAGCGTGGCGATGCGCTGCACCTGCTTGACCGAAAGCACCGGCATGAGCCCGGGCACAATCGGCACCGTGATCCCGGCGGCGCGGCACTTGTCCACAAAGCGGTGATAGATCGCGTTGTCGAAAAACAGCTGGGTGGTCACGAACGCGGCGCCGGCATCGACCTTGCGCTTGAGGTGGTCGAGGTCGGCGTCCAGCGAGACCGCCTCGGGGTGCTTCTCCGGATAACCGCCCACCCCCAAACAAAAATCGGGATGGCGGGCCTTGAGCAACGCGACCAGTTCGCTGGCGTAACGCAGCCCGTCGACCGCGACGGTGAACTCGGTTGCCCCCTTGGGCGGATCGCCGCGCAGGGTCATGATATTGCGAAAACCGCCGTCATAAATCTGGTCGGCCAGCGCCGTCAGCTCGCCGCGGCTGTGGCCGACACAGGTGAGGTGCGGCATCACCGTGAAGCCGAGCTCGTCCTTGAGCAAGCGGCTGACCTGCGCGGTTTTCTCGCGGGTGGTGCCTCCCGCCCCATAGGTCACCGACACGAAATCCCACGGAATGGCCTTCAGGGCGATCGCGGTCAGCCGCAGCGCCTCGACGCCGGCATCGTCCTTGGGCGGGAAAAATTCGAGGGAGCGCAGCGGGCGTTTTTCGGCAAACAGAGCGGAAATGGGCCGGTCGGGGTTCATTTAGCCCTGAATGCAGCGTAACGCCCGACGCGTTGGCAAGAGGAGAGTCACTTCGAGCCGGGCACGGAAGCAGCGGGTGGCGGGATCAGTTCGAAGAGCGCATCGCCACTGGCCGGAAGCGTGTTGAGCGCATATTCGCCGACCTGAAAGGCCCGATTCTTCATCGCCGCGTTCACCCCGGCCAACGGGTCCGAATCGGTGATAAAAACAAAGACCGGACCGGCGGGGACTTTCTCGTTGAGCGGGCCTGCCGCGAACGATCCCGGACCGGCCTTTTCCGAGCTGGGCAGCGGAGTTGGCTTGGCCGCGGTGGCCGCCAACTGCGCCGGCAACGCGAGATCGGGCTTAAGTGCGTCAGCCTTGATCACGATGCGTTCCGGCTCCCGTCCAAGCGCCACTGTGAGCGTCTTACCGCCAAAGGTGGTCAACGTGACCATGCGAGCGGCAGCGCGAGCGGCGACGGCTTTCGGATCATCAAACGCGGCAGTTTCGGTGAAACGCAGATTGGACAAAGAGTCTAAAAGCGACGTCACCGTATCGGCTTTGAGGCGCTTGCCCTCCGGCGTAGCCCCGGCGGTGAACGCGGTCTTGGTGTCGGCCCGCACCAGGGACAGGGGCTCGGCGGTGCCAGGAACCGGCAGGGTGATTTTGGCGATATCGGCCGGGTTAAAATGCGCCAAGGCGGTGTCAGCCCAGTTACGCGGCTCGAGGTCCAAGTAAGCATTCAGACGAGCCAGGTAGGCCGGCGTGTCGTTGCCAAAGCGGAGGAACCGCCCTCCGCCATCGGCGGAGTTGCCGAGGCTGAGTTCCAGCAGCGGCTTCTCGGCTTCGTCCATTAAACTGATGGTCGTGGAGCCAAATCCCAGGCGGGCGATGCGCTCGGGCGACGCCGTCACCAGCCGCTCAACGCGCGCGGCCATGAGTGATTTAACCAGCGTCGCCAGTTTAGAAAAGTCCGCCGGCAGGTCATGATAAGCGGCGACCTTCCAGCCGGCGCTGCCCGAGCGCACCAGCACCACTGATTTGCCGTTTTCGGTGAGGCGCACGCGGGCGAGCTTCTCGGCGGCGGCCGCATCCAGGATTGGACGGCCGACCCGGGAATCCGCCAACGAGGGCGGCAAAACCGGGCGATTAAGCCACCACGCGGCCGCGGAGAGTACGGCAAGGAGGGCGACGACGATGAGGAGGGTTTTGAGCTTCATGGTCGGGAGAAAAGGAAGTTAACGGCGGCGGGCGCGATGGAACCAAAGTCCGAAGGCGCCGACCAGAATCGGAGTAGCGAGTAGGTTGATCACGAGCAGGCCGTTGCCGAGAGCGTCGATGTCCTCGCGCAGGGCGCGGCGGATCTCGCGGCGCTCGCGACGTATGGCGGCCTCCTGTTTTTGGAAATCCTCGATGGCTTTCTGCATCTCGGGCGTGGCGACCAGCCGACCACCGTCACTGGCCTTGCCTTGCAACTGACCAAGCTTGGCCTGGGTTTCACTCAGGCGAGACTCCAGGGCGATAAGCTGCTCCTGATATTTCTTCTGCGCCTCGACCTCCATTTGTTGAACCACGGTGAACGGGCGCAACGAAGTCCCCTTGCCGCGAATGGAAATCAGATCCTGCGAACCGGCGAGGTAGTCGAGGGTGTTGCCACCGAAAGCGAGGTTGTCGTTAAGCGGTTCGGCGGCCTGGGTGCCGAAGTAATTCACCTTTCGGATACTAAAGTCATCGAGCAACCAGTCGGTGTCGGCGACGACCACCAGCGTGGCCGAGCCCTTCGCTTCCTTGAGCTGGCCAGGATCGGATGCAACCAACGGCGGGCCAACGGGGAAAGCCGTCGTCAACTTTCCTTGGATCAATGCGGCAAGAGTACGTTTGCCTGAGGGGATAATCTGCCGGTCCACCTGATCGGGAGGCAGCAGGTCGAGGGTGTTGGCCATGACCTCACCGGCGCGAGCAGAGGTCTCCACCAACGGGGTGACAGTGACGCCCGATTTTGGCGTGATGCGGAAACTGCCGGGCTCGATGAAGAGCAACGAACGCAGCTGGGCGGTGGGCAAAGCACTGGCGTTAAGCGCCGACCCGTCCAGCGTCAGCCAAACCGGCAGGCGGGCGACCTGGCCGTTGCCCGCAACCTGCACGGGCGTAGCGCGATCGAGGTCACCGGTGACGTTCTGCGGGTCGTAGGTGATACCGTAACCTTTAAGCAAGTCGTGCAGGTCGCTGGAGGCGGACGACGAGGGACCGCCGAAACGACCACCGCCCTGGCGTTTGAAATACTGCGAGGAGGGGTCAACGGCGATGAACACCGGATTACCAGCGAGTAGAAACTGGTCGACCGCATATTGGAGTTTTGGCGGCACGCCCTGCGGATGGATAATCGCCAGGGCAGCCAGACCGTCGGGAAGTTTTTCGACCGAGGACTCGATACGGACAATCTCGAAACTCCGTTCCCATTCGGTGGCGATGAGCTGGCCCGGCTCGGGTGAGCGCGCCATGGGCAACATCGGGTTAAACCCCGCTTGCTGGAGCGGCAGGCTGGAGATCAGGCCGAGCTTCGGGCGGGCAATCTGCTGGATCGACTGCACGAGCTGGGAGACGTCGTACTCAAGGAAGCTCTCGCGCTGCGGGCTAAATGAGGGGATCGCCTTCTGCTGGTCGGCTTGAATGGCGACCAAGCCGAAGTAAACGGGCTCCGCCGAACCGGGGGCCCCCTGCGGCTGGAGACCGGCGGCGGCAGCGCGCTCCTCCTCGGGTGTATCGGCGCGGGGGTTGACGACGTTGAGCGAAAGTCGGCCGCCGGAAGCGCGCACATATTGGCGCAGCATCACCTGCACGCGTGCGGCATAGTTTTTATAGGAGACAGGCAGGCCGGCGGCGTCCTTCGAGAAATAGAAATCGAGGACGACCGGCTCCTGGATTTTTTGCAGGATCGTCCGGGTGCCGGACGAGAGCGTGTAGATACCACCCGCGGTGGCGTCGCCACGCACGGGTAGTTGCGTGGCGAGGAAATTAACCAGGACGAGACCGCCAAACAGGAGGATAATGATGAGAGCTTTGCTTCCGGTTTTCATGGATGCGGAGGCGCGGAGATTAGCGTTCAAGAGCGACCACGTTCAAAAAGAGCGTGAAGCCGGTGAGTGAGAGGAAAAAGGCGACGTCCTTCGGATCGATAATCCCCTTGGTGAAAGCTTCGAAATGGGTGACGAAGCTAAAGTTGGCCACGAGGTCCACCGCCCAGACCGGAAGCACGGCGGAAAGCGCGCCGTTGAAGACGCTCCAGCCGAGGAACACCAGCACAAGGCATGCGAGCACGCTGAGCACAAAGCTCACGACCTGGTTTTTGGTCAGCGCCGAAGTCAGCGAGCACACGCCCAGGTAGGCACCGGCCATTAATATACTGCCGAGATAACCGCTGGCGATGACACCCCAATCGGGCTGTCCGAGGTACCCGACGGTGATTGCCATCGGGAAACTCAACAGGATGGCCACGGCGAGAAACGCCCACGCGGCGAGAAACTTCCCCATCACCGCCTCCAACGTGGTCAGCGGGAGGGTGAACAGCAGTTCGATCGTGCCGGAGCGTTTTTCCTCCGACCACAGCCGCATCCCCACGGCTGGAATGAGGAACAAAAAGAGCCAGGGATGGAAAACGAAGTAGCTTTCCAGCGAGGCCTGATTGGCGCGGAAAAACTGGCCGACGAAAAAGGCCAGGCCCACCGAAGCCATCAGGAAAACGACGAGGAACACATACGCGACCGGCGACCGGAAGTAGCCGAGAAACTCGCGTTTGAAGACGGGGGTTATCTGGGACATGGGATTGAAACAAAAAAATTAACGCTCGGATTGGGTCAGGCTGCGGAAGATCGCGTCGAGCCGGGCGCCTGGCTGGCGGGCTCGCAGCGCCTCCGGGGTCTCGTCGACCACGACCTTGCCCTGCGAAATGATGATCACACGGGTGCAGAGCGCCTCGACCTCTTCAAGGATGTGGGTGGAGAGCACCACGGCCTTCTCGGCCGCCATCGTTTTGATCAGCGTACGGACCTCGTTTTTCTGGTTGGGATCAAGCCCGTCGGTCGGCTCGTCGAGCACGAGCACAGCGGGATCGTGAAGCAGCGCTTGGGCAAAACCCACCCGCTGCTTGTAACCCTTTGAAAGGGTTTCGATCGTCTGGGTGCGGACCGATTGCAGCTGCGTGAGGTCCAGCGCGCGGTTGACCCGGGATAGCTTCTCCGGACGCGCGCGGTAACCGCGAGTCTCGGCGATGAACGCCAAAAACTCCTCTACGGTCATCTCCCCGTAGGCCGGAGCGCTTTCGGGCAGGTAACCGAGCTGGCGCTTCACCGCGACCGGGTCGCGGGTGACGTCGTGGCCGTTGACCAACGCCGTGCCGGCGGTGGGACGGAGAAACCCGGTGAGCATCTTCATCGTGGTGGATTTCCCGGCACCGTTGGGGCCAAGGAAACCGAGGATGTCGCCGCGGTTTACCGAGAAGCTAACGTTGTCCACGGCCCGCTTGGAGCCGTAGTGTTTAACCAAGCCTTTGACTTCGATCATGGAGCGAAAACAGAGGAAAGAAATGAGGGTGAAGGAACGTGTGAAAAAGATTTTCGGGAAAAAGTTCCAGTTTTTTTTGGGCCACAACTTGCCGCCAAACGGCCACAAAAAAGCCGCGACCCGGAGGTCGCGGCAATGGCGCGCACGTGCCGCTGCGGAGGGGCTAGGCCCCTTGGCAACCCTGCGGTTCGGCGCCAGTAATCTCGCGGTCCTTTTCGGTTTTGAGCCGGAGCTGGCCGCAGGCGGCGTCGATGTCGTGGCCCTTTTCCCGGCGCAGGGTCACGGAGATGCGGGCGTCGCGCAGGATGTCGGCGAAGCGCTCCTGGCGGGTGATCGAGGGGCGTTTCCACGGCAGACCCTCGACCGTGTTGTAGGGAATGAGGTTCACGTGGGCGTGGAGGTCGCGGGCGATGTCGCGGAGTTTTTCGGCCTGATCGAGCGAGTCGTTGATCTCCTCGATGAGGATAAATTCCAACGTGACCATGCGGCCGTGCTTCTCGTTAAATGCCTTAATCGCGGGGAGCAGTTTTTCCAACGGGTAGGCCTTGTTGACCGGCATGATTTTCTCGCGGACCTCGTTGGTGGCCCCGTGCAAGGAAATAGCCAGGCGCAGGCCCAAGGGCTCCTCGGCGAGCTTGAGGATCTTTGGCACCAGCCCGCTGGTGGACAGGGTGATGCGGCGGGCGCCGACCCCGAGTCCCCACTCGGCGTTCACGATCGTGAGGGCGCGGATGATGTTGTCGTAGTTGGAGAGCGGTTCGCCCATGCCCATGACCACGATGTTGTCGAAGGACGCCAACTCCATGCGGGCGCGGGGCGTGCGGGCGTCCTCGCGGTAGCACACCTGGAGGAGCTGGGCGACGATCTCCCCGGCATTGAGGTCGCGCTTGAGTCCAGCCAGCCCGGAGGCGCAGAACGCGCACGCCATGGCGCACCCGACCTGGGTGGAAATGCAGATGGTTTTGCGCGAAAGATCCAGGCCCACGCCCTCCTGCGGCACCCGAATGATCACCGTCTCGATGAGCGAGCGGTCGCCCATCTCCAGCAGGAGTTTGTCGGTGACGTCCAGGGACTGTTTGCCGGACACGAGCGAGGCGGGCATGAGCTCAAAGGTCTCGTCCAGCCAGGTGCGCAGCGGCTTGGAAAGGTTGGTCATGTCGTCCCAGGTGCGGGCGCGCTTTTTATAAACCCACTCCAGAATCTGTTTCGCGCGGAACGCCGGCTCGCCCTTCTCCTGGAGGCGGGCGGTGAGGGAATCAAGGGTCTCGCCGGTGAGCGGCGGTTTGGCGGGCGTAAACTTCATGCTTGGAATGCGAGTCGATAGACAGAATTAACAGAATTACAGATTAAACATGAACCTGCTCCAACGCCACATTTTCAAAAGCGTGGTCTTCAGCTGCGCGGTGGCCGCGGGGGTCTTCAGCTTCGTGCTGATCATCGGCAACGCCTTTAAAGACCTGCTCGGCTACCTGCTCGCCGGGCAACTCACCCCGGGCACGTTCCTGCAACTGCTCGCCCTGCTGGTGCCGTTTGTGAGCGTAAACGCGCTCCCCATCGGCATGCTGACCGGGGTGCTGCTGGTGCTCGGCCGCATGTCGGCCCAACAGGAAATCACCGCAATGCGCGCGGCAGGGCTGGGCATCGGCTTCGTCGCCCGGCCGATCCTGCTGATCGCCGCCCTCGGGGTGATCGTGACGCTGGGGCTTAACTTTTATTACATGCCGCTGGCGCGCACCCTTTACCGCAGCACGGTCAACGATGCGGTGCGGCAAAATCCGTTAAGCATCATCGTGGAAAAGACCTTCATCCGGGATTTCCCCGGCTACGTGGTCTACGCCGGTTACAAGCAGGGCGGCGAACTGCGCGACGTCTGGTTGTGGCGCCTCGATAAACAAAATCGAGTGACCGAATTTCTTCGCGCGCAAACTGGGCGAATCGCCTACGACGACGACCTCAACGTGATGAAGGTGCGCCTGCTCAACACCTTCTCCGATCGACGGAATCCGAAAAACCCCGAGCTCTTTGCCAACACCGACGCGCTCGTGTCGATGGACGAAGTCGCCGTCGACATCCCCTTGGACAACCTGTTCGGCCGCCGCGTGGTCCAGCGCAAGTTGAGCGCGTTGACCTTCGGGGAACTTCTCGAGCGCAAGGCGCAGCTGGAGCGCGAACAGGCGCCGCTGGCCGAACGCATGCGGGTGGCGATCACCCTCAACGAAAAGGCGGCCAACTCGTTTACGATTTTCGCCTTCGCGCTGTTGGCGATTCCCCTCGGGATCAAAGTGTCGCGCAAAGAGACCTCGGCGAACCTCGGCATCGCCCTGCTGCTGACCTTGGTGTACTACTTTTTGACCGTGGCAGTGGGCTGGCTCGACCGCAGTCCGGCCCTGCGGCCCGACCTGCTGATGTGGCTGCCCCCGGTGCTGTTTATTGGTTTGGGCGCTTGGCTATTCCGCCGGGTCGAGCGGATTTGAGGCGCCGAAAAGACAAGCCGAACCCCTGCTCGGCACGCGTAGCACGTAGTGCGTAGCCTGACGACGGAGTCGATGGGTTCCCGGATCGAAATCGCTCCGCGCTCCCGCTACGTTCGGAATCCGGCATGCCCCGCCCTTGGCGGGATCAGGCCTTCTCGTTGCAACCGCAGCCCCCGGCCTTGCCGCCACCGTCCCCGCCACCTTCGCCACCGCCGCAACAGCCGCCTTCTTGGTGGGCGTGACCGTGGGCGATTTCCTCATCGGTGGCCGCCCGCACGGCCGTCAATTCAACGTCAAAAACCAAATCCAGCCCGGCTAGCGGATGATTGGCGTCCAGCAACACGTCGTCGCCGTCCACCTCCACGACCCGCACGATCGGGGCAAACGGGTCCGAGCCCGCCCGGAACTGGTCGCCCGGGTTGAGTTCACCCTCCACAGGCAGCAGCGCCTTGAGCACCCGCTGCACCTGGGCGGGATCATGCTCCCCATAGGCCTTGGCGGCGGGAACCTGGACGGTCTGCTTGGTCCCGATCGCCACGCCTCGCAGCGCCTCATCGAGCCCCTCGATGATCTGGCCGGCGCCTTCCAAATAACTGATCGGCTGGCCGCCCGCCGAGGTATCGAGCAAGCGCCCCTGGGGATCGCGCAACGTGTAGTGAAAAGTGACGATATTACGGCTCATGATTTAAAGCCCAGTCACGAGCCCGCCACGCGCGCTGGCAAGGGCGAAAACGCCCGCGGAGGCTTGGCCCGGGTCAATGACGTGGCTCCGAGGACGCGCTCAAGGTGAATGGCGAAGGCCCCCCGACAAAAGCGGTCGAAAACATTTACGCGCGTTAACAAGTCGGGTTGCGTTGCCCCATGTTATCCCTGTCCCCAGTTGAACCCACGCGGGCGGCAGCGCAGGCCCGGTGGGCGGCGTTTTTGCCTGCTGCGGGGCGCTACGCCTCCGAGCGGAATTTCGTTCGGCCCGGAAACAACCACGTCGCCCGGCTTTCGGCTTGGCTCCAGAAGCGGATGCTTTTGGAAAGTGAAGTCGTCGCTTCCGTGCGGGCGAACTGGGCGTTTCCCGCCGTCGAGAAATTTGTGCAGGAGGTGTATTGGCGCACGTATTGGAAGGGCTGGTTGGAGCAGCGCCCGGCGGCATGGACACGGTGGACCGAAGCCGTGCCCCGTTTGCGCGAAGGCCTGAGCGGACAGCAGCAGAGCGCGTGGGCAGCAGCTTGCGCTGGGCAGACGGGGATCGCGGGCTTCGACGACTGGGCGCGGGAGCTGGTGGCGACGGGTTACCTCCACAACCACGCCAGGATGTGGTTCGCCTCGATCTGGATTTTTACGTTGCGGCTACCCTGGGAGCTGGGGGCGGCGTTTTTTTATGAACACCTGCTCGACGGGGACGCGGCGAGCAACACGCTTTCGTGGCGCTGGGTTGCGGGGCTCCAGACGGCGGGGAAAACCTATGTGGCGCGGGCAGATAACATTGCGCACTACACCGAAGGCCGTTGTACGCCCGCCTCAGGCCAGCTCGCGAGCGCGGCCTTTGCCATCACGGAAGCGCCCCTGCCCCAGGTGGCAGCCTGGACGGAGGACGGCTTGTGGACGTCTGCCGCAGCAGCACGCGGAGCGGGGGAACGCATCGGGCTCTGGCTGCATCCGGAGGACCTCGCGGTCGAGATCGGTGAGTTGGCGGGGGAAAATTTCGCGGCGGTGAATGCGGCGTGGCCGAAGGGTATTGCTGGCCGCGCGGGTTGGGGCGCAGGCGTGTCAACGTGGACCCAAGCGGCGCTGGGCGACGGAGCGGCCCGGGCAGGGGCCCACTTTGGAGCGGCTGTTGCGCAAGGGGAGACCCACGATCTCGCCTTGGCGCTGGCAGAGTGGGCTCTAGCGCAAAAGCTTCGGCGCGTGGTGGCGTATCGGCCGTTTATTGGGCCCTGGCTCGATGAGGCGCTGGCGGTTGAGCGGGCACTGGGCGCGGAAGGGGTTGCGGTGACCTGGCGGCGACGCACCTGGGACGCGCAGCTGTTCCCGCACGCGGGGCGCGGGTATTTTCCGTTTTGGGGGCGGATAAAGGCTACCGGTTAAGCGGGGCTGGGATTCCGGCGGCGGCTGCGTGCGTGAAACCGGCCCCGAAATCGCTCCCCTTCACGCAGGAGGGCGAGGCGAAGGATGGCGGGAAGTTCAACCCTTATAACATCCGGAGTGCGCGGCCCCGCGTTGGGCGCGTGAACGTGGAGCCGGAAAAAAGGGGTCGGGCCGAAATGGCACTAAATTAAGGGGTGTTGTCGTCACTTTTTGAGGTCGAGGGAAGCGGAGACGACCATCTGTCGGCGGGGATTGGTGAGGAGTTGGTAAACCTTGGGACGGCGCTGACGGCGCGGGGAGGCTTTCATGAGCAGAGGAGCCCAATGTCGCAGCGCGGCCAGGGTG
>JBILBW010000175.1:0-4667 GCA_044353465.1 Rariglobus sp.
CACGCCCACGCCCACGCCCACGCCCACGCCCACGCCCACGCCCACGCCCACGCCCACGCCCACACCCACGCCCACGCCCACGCCCACACCCACGCCTATTCCCACTGCCCCAGCCGCGACCGCTCCACGCTCAAGCGGCCCCGGGCGCCACCCCGTCCATCGTTTTGTTGAATTTCAACCAATAGGTGCCCAACGCGCTAACCATCGTCATGAATTGGTCGTAGTTCACCGGCTTGACGATGTAGCTGTTCGCCCCCCGGTCGTAGCCGTTGCGGATGTCGCGTTCGATACTGGAGGACGTCAAAATCACCACCGGAATCAGCTGGGTTTTCGGCTCGTTCTTGATCTCCCGCAGCACCTCCATCCCGTCGACTTTGGGCAACTTGAGGTCGAGCAGGATCAGTTTAGGCTGATGGCTGAGATCACGGCCCTGATGCACGCCGCGGCCGAAAAGATAGTCGAGGGCCTCAGCCCCATCCCGTGCCACCTGAAAGCGCACGGCGAACTTCTGCCGGGTGAAGGCGCGCAGCGTCAGCTCCACGTCGTTGGGATTATCCTCCACCAGAAGGATTTCAATTGGTTCATTCATGGTGACGGGGGAAGGGCGGGGAGGGTGAAATAAAAGGTGGTGCCAAGGCTGGGGTCGCTTTCGGCCCAGACCCGGCCGTGGTGGCGGTGAATGATCCGCTGGACGCTGGCCAATCCCACCCCGGTGCCGGGAAACTCGTCGTTGCGGTGCAGGCGCTGGAAGACCCCGAAGAGCTTGCCGCGGTAGGCCATGTTGAAGCCGACCCCGTTGTCGTGGATAAAAAAAGTGGGCAGCCCTTCCACGTTGACGCAGCCAAACTCAATCCGCGCCGCGGCGGCTTTGGCGGTGAATTTCCAGGCGTTGCCCAGCAGGTTTTCCAGCACCGCCTGGAGGAGAATGGGGTCGCCTTGGCCCATTAGCCCCGGGGCGATCACCCGGGTGACCTTGCGCTCCGGTTCCTGGTTCTGTAGGTCGGCCAGCACCCGCTCGGCCAGGGCGCTGAGGTTCACCGGGGTGATCCGCAAGTCGCTCCGGCTCAAGCCGGACAGTCGTAACATGCCCTCAATCAACTGTTCCATCTGCTGGGTCGCCACCCGTACGCGTTCCAGGTGGACGCGCTCGGCCGGATTGAGCCGCTCGGCACAGTCCTCGATGAGAATCCGGCTAAAGCCGTCGATCGAGCGCAGGGGCGCGCGCAGGTCGTGGGCCACCGTGTAGACAAACGCCTCCATCTCCGTGTTGGCGGCCTCAAGCTCGGCGGTGCGTTCCCGCACCCGCTGCTCCAGTTCGGCGTTGAGCCGGTGGATGCGCTCCTCCGCCTGGGCGTGCTCGGCGCGCAGGTGGAAGGCGGCAATGCCATAAGCCAAGTCGTTGGCCACTCCGGTCAGAAGGTTCATTTCCTCGGCGTTGAAGGCACCGCTTTGCTCCGAATAAATACACAACACCCCCCAAGTGCCAGTGGGCGTCTGCAACGGGAAGCCGGCCCCGGTCGCCAACCCGAAGTGGGCCGCCTGGTCCCGCCAGGGTATCAAGCGCGAATCGGTCTCGAGATGGGCGAGAGCCACGGGTTTTCCGGTGCGAATCACCGTACCCGCGATCCCCTGGCCCTGCTCCGTGTCGGCCCAACTCAGGTGCAGCTCGTGAAGGTAGGCCACGCCCGGGCCAGCCCAAGCCCTTTGGCCGACCGTTTTTTTCGGGTCGTTGATCGCTTCACCCACCCAGGCCAGTCGGTACCCCCCCTCCGTGACGATGGCCTGGCAGATGTCGGTCAACAGGGCCCCCTCGTTGGCGGCATGCACCAAGATGTGGTCGCAGGCGCTGACCATGCGCAGCGCGCGGTTGGTGCGCTGCAGTGCCGCTTCCACTTGTTTTCTCGCGGTCAAATCCGTGGCCATCAGGCAAAGCGACGGCGATCCCGGCAGTTCTAGCGGGCTCATGGCCAAATGCACCGACAGGTGCGTGCCGTTGGGGTTTTGGAAGTGGAGTTCCCCGGTGACCGGATGGCGCGCTCCTTCTATCAGCCACTTGGCCAGAACGGGCCGATCAGCCACCGCAATCCACGGTTGGATTTGGGTGCCAATCAGCTCCTCCAGCGGTACGGAGAGCATTTCCGCCAGGCGGTGGTTGGCATAGAGCACGATGCCTTCGCGTGAAACTGTGCCGGCGCCTTCGGCCATCGCCTCAATCAGTTTCCGGTACGGCGTTTCCGCACCCCGCAGGCTGTAGATGCGCTCGCCCTCCACCACCGCGTCCACGGCCCCGGTGCGGATGGCGCGCAGGGTGGCTTCCACCTCGTTCAGTCTGGTCCGCAGCTGCTCGTAGTCGGACGGCCCCGGCGGGTTAAACTCGGAGGGCTCGTTCATGATGGGGTGGCCGGTTCCAGTCCCAGTCCGGACAAAAGCGCCTGCGGCTCGCTCAGGTCGCCGATAAATTGCCGGGGGGGCAACGGGAGTTTACGGATCAACGTCGGGATGGCTAGGATGTGGTCGGCTTGGGCCAGGTGGGGCTGCTGGTAGAGGTCCACCACCTCGAGTTCGTAGCGGCCGGCCAAATGCGCCTCACAAAAGGTGCGCAGGTTCTGCACGGCCCGGGTCGAGCGCGGGGTCAGCCCGGCAATATACAGCCGGAAGACAAAGCGGGGGCTTGGCGGCGGCCGTGCAGCCGCTTCGGGTTCGGCCGCGGCGGGTGGGCGTGGCGTTACCATGGCGGGGTTCCTTAGTCCTCCTTGCGGGCGCGGGCCAGGCGGGTCTGGTCGGTCCGCAGGGTCGCCGCCTGTGATTGCACGCGGCGCTGCTCGCGCTGCCGATCCAGTTTGGTTTCGCTGAGCTGGGTTTCCAGTTCGGCGATTTGCGCCTGCAGGTTGCGCCGGGTCTGAGCGCGCGCGCGCAACCCCTGCTCGGCCGCCAAGCTCCGCACCTTTTCCTCGGCCTCAGCGTGCGCCTGTTGCCGAAGCCGCCCCGTTCCAGTCGCCTCTTCCCCACCGCTATCATAAACATCAAGCAAATCCACTCCGCGGGCCGACAGGGTGTATTCCCGCAACTGGTTGGAGTGGGCCATGCCGCGACTTTTCATGATGTAGAGCACCCGGTTGCGCTCGCTCGGCGTTTGCACCATTTTTTGCACAATCCAGGTGTCCACCTGCGAGCTGATCGCCGCCATGGATGCTTCCTCCAGCGGGCCCCCGGCGGTCAGGCTGGTCAACAACAGGGTGATCCCCTTCATTTTCAAAAAATTGATCAAGCGGATGAGCATCCCTTCGATCGCGAGTGGGTCGCCGATCGAGGTCAGGCTGGAGGTCGGATCAATGATGACCGCCGCCGGACGGAAGTGCTCCACCTCCCTTTGAATGTTCAGCAGGTGCTGCTCCAAACCAAAGATCGTGGGACGGATCGGCTGCATCTTGAGGAGCCCCTGGCGCAGCGGAACCGCCAGGTCGACGCCGATGGAGGTCAGATTGCGCAGCAATTGCCGGGGGGCTTCTTCGGTGGGTAAATAAAGGCAGCGCTTGCCCTCCCGGGCAAGTTGGAGCGCAAACAGGGCTGCCAAGCTGGTTTTGCCGGAGCCGGCCGATCCGGAAATCAAGATGCAGCTGCCCCGGTAAAACCCTTTGCCTCCGAGCATCGTGTCCAGGCGTGGGATGCCGGTTCGCTGGTGCTGCCCGGTGAGGGGATAATCGAGATTGAGCGCCCGGATCGGCAGCACACTCAATCCGCCCTCGTCGATCAGCATCGGGTATTCGTTGGTGCCGTGGAGCGCGCCGCGGTATTTGATGATTCGCAGGCGGCGGGTGCTCATCTGGTTGATCACCCGTTGATCGAGCACGATCACGCAGTCGCTGATGTACTCGTCCAGCCGGTAGCGGGTCAGCGTGGTGTCGCCAAGCTCCGTCGTGATAATCGCGGTGATCCCCAGCTCTTTGAGCCAGGCGAACAGCCGGCGTAACTCGCCCCCCAGGATCAGTTCGTTGGGCAGGCGGGCCAGCAGGGTGCCGAGGCTGTCGATGGCAATGCGCTTGGCCCCGACCGCCTTGATTGCGGCCCCGAGGTGGATAAACAGACCATCTAAATTGAACTCCCCCGTTGCCATGATCTCGCTGGGTGAGAGCTGAATATGATCGATCGCCAGCCGTTTGCGCTCGATCAGTTGGGCGAGGTCAATGCCCAGCGATGCCACGTTGGTGACCAGCTCCGCAGCCGATTCCTCAAAGGTGACAAACAGCCCGGGTTCGCGGAAGTCTCGTGCCCCCCGGACGATGAACTCCATGGCAAACAACGTCTTGCCGGTGCCGGCGCCGCCGCAAATCAGGGTGGAGCGGCCCCGGGGCAGGCCGCCAAAGGTGATTTCGTCAAATCCGTGAATCCCACTTGAGCACTTGGCGATGCCGGGGAGCGGTGGAGCCGGGGCCGCCTCGGGGGCATCCGGGGTCGTTGCGAGGCGGCCGGAGCGCCGTGCGCGCGTCACGGGACCGCTCGCTTTACGGGGGCGACTGGGCTGCGTTTTCATGGGGGCGGCGGGGAGACTTTGGCGGCGACTGCGGGCGTGGGCGCCCCAGGCTTTGCCGGCGGCCAGCCCTCGATGTCGTTTGGACCCGCGCTCCAAAGGCGGGTTCGCCCCGGCGGTGGGCGGCGGGCGATTATGC
>JBILBW010000176.1:0-4619 GCA_044353465.1 Rariglobus sp.
TCGCCATCCGCGCCTCGCTCACCGGCCACTTGGTGTTTTCCACCCTCCACACCAACGACGCGCCGGGCGCGATCACCCGCTTGATCGACATGGGCATCGAGCCCTTTTTGGTGGCCTCGGCGATCGAGCTGGTGATCGCCCAGCGCCTGGTGCGCCGCCTCTGCCACGACTGCTCGCGACCCGAGCCGATCCCGGCCATCAAGCTCAAGGACACCATGGCCATCCTCGGCTTGGCGGAGAGCGAAGCCGACGGCGTCACCCAGCTGCACAGCCCGGTCGGCTGCGACCGTTGCCGCGGCACGGGTTATCGCGGGCGCATCGGTCTGTTTGAAATCCTCAAGCCCAGCGACGCACTCCACGACCTGATTTTGAATCGGGAAAGCACGCGCACGTTGGCTAACTGTGCGCGCGCTAACGGCATGAGCACGCTCGGCCAATCCGGCTGGGCCAAGGTCAAAACCGGCCTGACCACCCTCGACGAAGTCCTCCGCGTGGTCACCGTGGTCGAAAAATAAAGCGCCCACCTCCAGCAACACTTAACCCATTGTGTGAGTCGTTGCCGCTCCGCTCAGCGCCACCATGCCTTCCTTCACCTACACCGCCCGCGACCGTTCCGGCCAGACTGTCACCGATCAGGTCAATGCGCCCACCCGCAAGGACGCCCTGCGCCTGCTCGGCGCCCGCGGCCTCACCCCGGTGCAGGTCAGTGAAAGCTATGCAGGCCGGGCTCGCCCGGGCTCGAATCTCAAATCTCAGATTTCAAATCTCAAATCAGCGCCGAAGGCGCTGCCGACGTCGTCCGCGACATCGGTGCCGGCTTCGGCGCTGAGCCGCCGCGAGCGCCTGCCCTTCCTTGAGGCGCTGGTCGATCTGACCACCAGCGGGCTGTCCGCCGGCGAATCGGTGCGGCTCCTGAGCACGCGGATCAAAGAGCCGCGGCTGCGCCAGCTCTGCGGCCTACTCTGGGAGCAGATCAGCGAGGGCGCGCAACTCTCCCGGGCCATGGGCACGTTGCCCGCCGTCTTCGACAGCTCGACGCTCAACCTGATCCAATCCGGCGAGGCCACCGGCAACCTCAACGACGTGCTCACCCGCTTGATCACCCACCTGCAGGAGCAAAAGGAGCTGCGCCAAAAAATCCTCACCTCCCTCGCCTACCCGGCGTTCATGATGGCGGTGGCCGGCGGGGTGATTTTGTTTTTCATGCTCTTCCTGCTGCCGCGGCTGCAGACCCTGCTCAAGTCGCTGGGCGGAGAATTACCCACCTCGACCCGGCTGCTGCTCGGGCTGTCCGATTTCGGCCTCAAGTACGGGATCTTTGTGATCGCCGGACTGGCCTTCGGGGCGGTGGCGTTTTGGCGGTGGCGGCAGACCGAACCCGGCCGCTTGCAAACCGACGCCTGGGCCCTGCGGCTGCCGATCCTCGGGCCGTTCTCGGTCTCGCAAACGGTGCTCGCCTTCAGCCAAACCCTTTCGGTGCTGCTGGAAAACGGCATCACCACCAGTGAAGCGCTGCGCATGACTGAGCGGCAGATCCAGAACCGGGTGCACCGGGCAGCCTTCGACGAAGCCACCGGCCGGGTGCTGGAGGGCGAAGCGTTGTCGGCGGCGCTGGCGCGCACCGGGTGTTTTCCTGATCTGGTGCTCGACCAGCTCTCGGTGGGGGAGAACACCGGCAACCTGGTACCGAGCTTGAAAAAGGTCGCCACGACCTACCAGAAGGCGATCACCGCGCAGTTGAACGCCTTCACCAGCATCATCGCCACGGTGGTGCTTTTGGCGGTGTTTGCCTTTGTGGGGTTCATCGCGTTCGCAATCATCAGCGCGGTCTTCCAACTCAGCTCCAGCTTCAAGATGTGAACGGGTGCCGGCGCTAAACGGAGACGGGCAGCGATTTCGAACCGGAAGTTCAGCGGGAGAATTTCCACCCAAGTTACCCACCTGTAGGCGATAATTTAGGAACGTCCCGATTCTGGCGCCACAAGGCGAATCCTCCTCGGGGGGGAGCGTTGAGGGAAGCTGAAGTGGGCGATCGGGCTACTGGCGATTATGAGGGGTGGGAAGCGGTGCGGGGCGGGGGCAGGCAAAACAAGCCAAGGGTAAATCCCAAAACCGTGGCGGAAACCTTGCTCCACCGTTTATCAAATGGGAAATTCAGATAGCGCGCGGCCTGCAAGCAGGCCCGGCGAAATTGCCAAGCGGCAGCGGCCAGTTTATACCGTCCCCGCGCAGCCCGGATGAACAAGAAGGTTATATTACGGTGTAGCAACTTTACTCGAAATACCGGCATATCGGCGAATGAGTACGCATGGCCCTTGTGAAGGAATGTGACTTTGCTGCCCACTTGATGAGAGAGCTGCAACGACGGCGCCAGCCACACCGTTGCGCCAGCCGCTCGCACCGCCAAGCCGAGAGCAAAGTCATAGCCATCTAAAAAATACCGATCAGATGGCGGCACCACTGCCGCCAATGAGGGCAAATGAAGCAACATGCCGGATGCAGGGAGGAAATCGCACTGAACAGGTTCGACGCCATAAGGCACGGCGCGGGCCCGGTAGCGATCAAAGTGCATCGGTACGTTGGGTTGTCCGTCATCCCGATTGAGGGTGAGAGGTGCGATAATGCCGACGGGTTGGATTGAGGTGCTGGAGAGGGACTGGTGAACCTTAATTAGATTCGAAAGCAGCGTAGGATTGGGCACGCTGTCCTGATCTAGAATCCAAAGATAATCCACCCCGTCCCGGTGACTTTGATAGATCGAGCGATTTATTGCGCCAGCTGTGCCTATATTGGTGGGTTGATGATCCTGTTTGATGACAAGGGTTGAGCTCGGCAACACGAGCCGCACCGGGGAATTATCCACAACGCGTACCCAGTCCGGTTGGATATCTTGGGTATGGATGGACTCCAGCACGCAAGCGAGTGCGGAAGAGTCAAGGTAGGCTGTAATGTGACAGGCAATTCGCACTGGGCTGATTTAAGGAATCAAAGTTTGAATGATTAAATGCGTCGGAGGCGGATTTCAACGCGGGCCAAAAACGAGGGGGAGGAGGTTGTCGTTTTTACGGTGGATAATTGTAAAGTTAAGTACGGAAATCGCCGACCTGCTTTAACCGCCAATAAAACACCAACAAAAAAGTTAATATAGCAGCATATAATGCAACTACAGCACCACCTAGAGGCAGGATTTTTTTTCGTGCCATTCTTGTGTTTTTTTATTAAATGAAACCCTCCAAGCTCCAAGCTCCAAGCTCCTAGCTCCAAGCTCCAAGCTCCAAGCTCCAAGCTCCAAGCTCCTAGCTCCAAGCTCCTAGCTCCAAGCTCCTAGCTCCTAGCTCCAAGCTCCTAGCTCCTAGCTAAAAACTCCTTCCGCTGGTGAGCTGCCCAAGCCGAATCCCCTTTACGCAAACCCGCCACGCGCAGCAAGGCATCGACCGTTTTTTGCAAATTCAATTTAAGGGGATTACGGAGAACCCGCTTTAAATACTCCCGCGGCCACTCCTCTTGACCATATTTAGCGCTCACGCCGGCCCATTCTTTCAAAAAAAGAGCCCGATTGGCATCGTTGAACTTCGTCCGCCCGGGACTGGAGCTGACATGGTGCCAGATCACGCTCCGATATTCGACACAGTGAGAATACCCAAGTTTTCCAAGGCGAAGACACAGATCGATGTCCTCCAGTCCATTCCGATAACCTGGATCAAAACCACCTGCCTCCAGAAAAACCTCTCGGCGAACGCACCAGCAGGCGGCAGTGACCGCCCGGCAATGGATGCCCTCTTTGCTTAAAACCGACTTGGGACGATTTTTAAACTGATGCACCGGCATACCCACGAGATCGAAATATATTCCAGCGTGATCAATTAATCCGGTAGCGACCTGGAGTTGAACATTGCCGATAATGCCCATCCGCTGATTCAAGCCAGTCCGTTGAGGCTGGGTCTTAAAATTACTCGGGGGTGGCGTTACGTTTAAAACCTCAAGTAGGGGTTCAATCCAACCCGGTGTTAGCACCAAATCATTATTAAGGAAAACCAGGATATCGCCGTGGGCGGAATGAGCGCCCAAGTTGTTATTGGCTGCATAGCCCAGATTTTTGTTATTTAAAATAACCCGGATATTTAGCGGCGGATTCGAGCACGGTTGAATAATTGCGGGAGAATCAGTCGATGCTCGAGGCTCCGAGCTCTTAGCTAATAGCTCAATGCTCAATGCTCCTAGCTGATCAAGCCATTCCCGTGTTCCATCGGTGCTTCCGTCATCGATCCAGATGATTTCCCATGGCTCGCCGGGTGGGTGCGAAAGCAAACTAGCCCAAAATGACTGGGTCAGAACCAGCTTATTATAGGTAGCCGTAACAATAGATATTACTGGCTGATTTTTAAAATATTTTAACACTGATAAATCCCAACGGCTATATAGAATTAGACTATCCAACGGAAACGGCTCCGCCGTTCCGCTACCCATTCCGAACGCCCTTTCAAAAAAGGGGTCGGGACGTTACATGGATACAGCGGGAGAATTTTGCGTTTCACCCAACGTTGGGTACCGGTGTCCAATGCCCAGAAAATTAAGATTGGAGGAGGTCGGTGGCTTGTACCACGTCATCAATCGCGGGA
>JBILBW010000006.1:0-45189 GCA_044353465.1 Rariglobus sp.
ATCTTGTCGGAAATCGAGGCCCAAAACAGGCGACCCACGCTGTTACCGAAGGAGGTCCAGCCGATCAGGGTGGCCCCGAGGGCGGCGAGCGCCGCCTTGCTCAGCGCAGGATCGCCGTCGCCGGCAACCTTTTGGAAAAGGGGCGATTGCAAGCTGATGATGCCGAGGCCGGCCAAGCTGTAGAGGAAGCAGACCGTCCAGAGCTTAATCTGAACGCCGGGACCATGTTCAATCGTTTCGGCGACGGTGGCAGGCTTGAGGTTACCGTTGGCGGTCGGCGGGGCTTGGATGCCGAGGCAGGCCAGCGGCATGATCACGCAGAACGCCAGACCGATGTAGAGAAAGGTATGCGGCAGAGAGTTGTTGGCGGCTGTCAGCGAGTAGGGGGCGATGACCTTACTCATAAGGAGCGCGCCAATACCGAAGCCCATGACCACCAGTCCGGTCGCAAACCCTTTCTTGTCCGGAAACCAGCCGGCGATGGTGGTCACACCGGTGACGTAACCCGTGCCCAGGCCGATGCCGCCGATCACCCCGTAGCCAAGATAAAGCAGGGGCAGGTTTTTGAGGTAAAGCGCGAGGGCGGAGAGCAGGTAGCCGCCGGCAAAGAAGAAGGCGGAACGGAACATGAGTTTGCGCGACCCCAGCTTCGACACCTTGGGTCCGGTGTAAGCGGCGGAAAGGCCGAGGCCGGCCACCGCGAGACTGAAGACCCAGGACACTTGCATTTTCGACCAACCAAAGCTTTCACAGAGCGGTTTGGTGAAGAAGCTCCAGGCGTAGACGGAGCCTAGGCTGGCCAGCAGTAGGATACCACAGGCGAGGACAACCCGGCGGTCGACTGGGCGACTGGGCTGGGTGGGGGGAGGGGCGGTTGGCGTTGCCTTTTTGGGGGACGGCAAGGTGGTGGTAAGGCTCATAAATAAGGGGTAATGCGTTGGTTTACATACCTTGACGCCGGCGGCGAGGGTCAACGTCAAAGATTTCTTATAAGTTAAAGTGCTTTTAGTTGGGTCGACGGCGTAGCACGACCAACGGGACAATCCCTTAAGGGCGAGGTGGGGGCGGGCACAGGCCGTTTTTTGCGTGATTGCCCGGCCATTTCCAGGGCAACCCGGTCGCGGCGACCGCTCCTTGCTCACCCACAAAGCCGCGGTGCCGTTGCGACTGAGCGTAAACGGCCTCGGATTTGGCGAGGGGGGCGCGCACTCAACCCCGGGTTGAGGTGGGTTTTGCCTGCGCGTCCAGCCCGGGCTTGCCGGGGTGGCTTCCGCCCCGTAGCGCTCAACCATGTCGTCCGCCGACCAACCCGACCTTTTTGGCGAACCCGCCCCGCCTGTTTCCACTCGGAGCGGCGCCGCTTCGCCGTCGGCTGCGGGCGCATTCCCGGCGGCGCCCAAGGTACGTGCGGCCAACCAGCCGCTGGCCGCGCGGATGCGGCCGCGCTTGCTCGCCGATATCGCCGGCCAGGAGCACCTCACCCAAGCCGACGGCTTGCTCACCCGGCTGATCAAAAGCAACCGCTTCGGCAGCCTGATTTTTTACGGCCCGCCCGGCTGCGGCAAAACCAGCTTCGCCGAGGTCATCGCCAACGAAACCCAGAGCCGCTTCGTGCGCATCAACGCGGTCATGTCCAACGTGGCTGAGCTGCGCGAGATTCTCGCCACCGCCCGCCGCGCGCCGGAGACGCCGACCCTGCTCTTCATCGACGAACTGCACCGGTTTAACAAATCGCAGCAGGACCTGCTCCTGCCCGACGTGGAGGAGGGCTATGTGCGGCTCATCGGTGCGACCACCCACAACCCCGGGTTTTACGTTAATCCGCCGCTGCTTTCGCGCAGCCACCTGTTTCGCCTCCAGCCGCTGCCGACCGAGGCGGTGGCCGGGGTGCTGGCGCGGGCGCTGGCGGACGTTGACCGCGGGCTGGGTGCGCGCGGCTGCACCGCCGAGGCCAAGGTGTTGGCCGACCTGGCGGTGTTGTGCGACGGCGACCTCCGCCGGGCCCTTAACGCCCTCGAGGTGATCGCGCTGACCCTGCCGGAAGGCGCGGCGGTGACTGCGGAGGAGCTGGCGGTGTTCGCCCGTGAGCGGCGCATCCGCTACGACGCCGACGAGGACGAGCACTACGACACGATTTCGGCCTTTATTAAAAGCTGCCGGGGAAGTGACCCGGATGCGGCGATGTACTGGCTGGCGAAGATGCTGGGTGGCGGCGAGGACCCCCGCTTCATTGCCCGGCGGCTAGTGATTTTGGCGAGCGAAGACGTCGGGCTGGCCGATGCGCTGGCCCTGCCGCTGGCGGTGGCGGCGCATCAGGCGTGCGATTTCGTGGGGTTACCCGAGGCGGAATATGCGCTGGCGCACGCCACGTTGCACATCGCCTGCGCCCCCAAGAGCAACTCGGCGCTGCTGGCGCTGGCCGCGGCCAAACAGGCGCTGGCGAGCGCGCCGGTCCAGGCCGTGCCCTTACCTCTGCGCGACAAAAGTGGTGCGGCGAGCAAGCTGGCCGGCCACGGCAAGGGCTACCGGTATTCGCACGACTACCCGGAGAACATCTCCGGCCAGGACTTTTTGGAAAAGCCGCTCTCGCTCTACACCCCGAAGCTGGCCGGCCCCGAGGCGAAGATCGCCGAGCGCCTGGCGCGCTGGCGCGAGCTGAAGGCGGGCTTGCGGGCTAAGGTCTAGTGGGGTGAGCGAGAAATAATCCAATACCCCCCAGTTCGATTGAGGTGGGAGGAATGTAAGTGGCTTGGGAAAAGGTATAAAAGCGATTTAATGACATTGAACGAGGCTCACCCGGGGGGGTGAGGTGCGTTTTCGCGGTGAGTGCGCCGGAGGCGCGGTGGCAGTCACCACCGCGCAAGACCGGCTCATGCATCAGGGCGGAGCAGCGGCGTTGAGCCACCAGCTGGCGAAGCTCGCCGTCAGCGCTGATCTGCCCCGGCGCTTCCCGCTGGCCCGCACCTGCCTGGCCTGACGCGAACGCGACCTGTACGTCGCGTTAAGCTCGGCGTTTGTCGCCGCGTTGGGACTCGATGGCGCGCTGCAATTCGCCTCGTTACTTCCCAGCTTGGGCCGTGGCCCCGCGCGCGGGGTGGTTGCTGAAGCGGTCGAAGAACCCAAGGCAAAGGGCGTAAAGTGAATGGCTTTTCCAAAAACGGGGATGCGCCCCCCCTGGCTCTATCGCGCGCCTTACACGCTAAAGCTCTCGCCGCACGAGCAGCTGGCTTTGGCGTTGGGGTTGGAGAACTTGAACCCACCGGCAATCAGCTTGGTGGAAAAATCCAGTTCCGTGCCTTTGAGGTAAAGCGCGGTTTTGGCGTCCACCAGCACCGCCACTTCGGCGCTGCGCACGAGGATGTCGCCCTTTTTTGGCTCTTTGACGAAGCGCAGCTTGTAGCTGAGACCGTTGCAGCCCCCGCCGCTGATCGCCACCCGCAGGTAATCGCCCTGCTGTTCGCGGGCGATCAGGGCCTTGGTTTTCACCCCCGCCGCCGCGGTCAGGCGCACCAGGTTTTCGTTACCCGCGCGCACCCCTTCCGGCAACGCGTTCGCCGGCCCAGAAACGGCATCAGCAGCAGCGGCGGCAGGGACAAGTGAAGTGGGCGCGGATTCGGACATGGCGCGACTATCGCCCAAGCCGCCGCGTAATCAAGCGCCGCGCGACCGTTACCGCATTGGCGAAACTGGTGCTGCTCGCGAGGCCTTTGCCGGCGATCCCGTAGGCGGTGCCGTGGTCCGGACTGGTGCGCACGAAGGGCAGGCCCAGGGTCACATTCACCGCCTCATCAAAATCGACCGTCTTGAGCGGCGCGAGGCCCTGGTCGTGATAGAGCGCCACCACCACGTCGAACTCACCCTTCAACTGCCGCGCGAACACGGTGTCGCCGGGCAACGTCCGCGATAGGCCGGGAAACTCGCTGCGCAACGTGGTGAGAATCGGGTCGATGGTGGTGAGCTCCTCCATGCCGAGCAGGCCGTTTTCGCCGGCGTGGGGGTTGAGTCCGCACACCGCGATGCGCGGGTGCGCCACGCCCTCGGCCCGCGCCAGCCCGTCGGCCGCCCGCACCGTGCGCTCGAAATGGGCAGGCGTGAGTTGGGTGGGCACCTCGCGTAGCGGCAGGTGCCAGCTGAGCAGGACCACCCGCAACCTCCCGCCGCAAAATGCCATCACCGGTTCCCCGCCCCAGCGTGCCGCGAAAAACTCCGTTTGTCCGGGAAACGGATATCCGACGACCGCCAGCCGCGCCTTGCTGACCGGGCCGGTGACCACCCCGGAGAAACGGCCCTCGCGACATCCGGCCGCCGCCAGCTCCATCGCCGCCAGCGCCACCCGCGCCCCGGCGTCGTCGGGCGAGCCGGGGATGGCCACGTAGTCCGCCGGACCCACAGCGATGCGCTCCACGTCGGTGGCCAGCCCCGCCAGCCAGCCGGCGGGTCCGATCACGGCGACACCCGCCGTTTCGCTCCCGCGCGCCGTCAGCCAGCTGGCGATGATTTCCGGACCGACGCCCGCCGGGTCGCCGCAAATCAGGGCGAGCTTACTCATCGGTGCCGGCGCTCACGCCGCGATCGGCCCGCGCAAAGCCGCGCTTACCGCCGGCAAAAAACTCCAAAAAGCGGCGCGCCTCCGTCGTCTCATACCCGCCGTTGGCCAGCGCTGTGGCCGCCAGCGTGCGGATGTTGCCCAGGCCGAAATACACCGCACGGAACGCCAGCTTGAGCTCACGCATCGCCGCGCGGGAAAAACCGCGGCGTTTCAGCCCGACCAGATTCAGGCCCGAAACCTCGTCGCGCTCGGCATTGATGGTGAACGGAGCCAGGTCGCGCGTGATCCGCGACAGGCCGCTGATCATCGCGCTCTCGCCAATGCGGCAGAACTGGTGAATTCCGGCACCACCGCCAATAAAGGTGAAACTGCCCACGTCGACATGGCCGGCGAGCATGACGTTGTTGGCCAGCACCACGTCGTCGCCCAGGGCACAGTCATGGCCGACGTGGCTGTTGGCCATGAGGAACCCGCGCTCGCCGATCACGGTGGCGTTACCCGCGTGGATGGCGCGGTTGAGGGTCACGTTTTCACGGATCACCGTGCCGGCACCGACGCGCACAAAACTGGGTGTGGCCGGGTCGAACTTCAGGTATTGCGGGTCGCCGCCCACCGCCGCGCCGGGATGCACGATCACGCGGTCGCCGAGCACGGCATGGCGGGTAACGATGGCGCGGGCCATGATCTCGCAGTCGGCACCGAGCTGGGCGCCGTCTTCGACGAAGGCGGTGGGGTGGATGAGCGTGGGCATTAGGCTTTCGGTTTTCGAGGGGTGACGGCAGCGCGTTCGGTCGGCAGCTCCAGCTGCGCGTCTTTGAGCAGGTCGTAGTTTTTCAGAATGCGGATCACCTGCAGCGTGTCGCTCTTGCCGTAGTTGCGGTTGATTTCGGTCTTCTCGATCAAGTCGAGCAGCATGGAGCGGAACGAGATGATCGCATCGACTCCGCGCTCCTTGAGCATCGCTACGCTTTGCGAGCGAAACGGTTCCTGGGTGGGCAGGCTGGGCAACACGAGAATCTTGGTCAGGCCGTCGCCGGCCTCATTGGCATCGGCCGCCGGGAAAAAGCGGGTGGCCTCCTTGAGCACGTTGTCGGCGAGAAAGCGGAAAATCTCGGGCGAGCTTTTGAGCATGTTCGGGGTGAACACGCCGGTGTGCCAGCCCTTCACCGCGATCATCGCCCGACGCACCTGGGGCAGTTCGTTGGAAAAGAGGAAAAAGTCCGGCTTGCGCGAGCCGCGCTGCCACGACGGGTTGTAGACGAGCAGGTCGATCTCCTCGTCGCCGGTTTTCTTGCGCGCGGACACCTGGTACTTGCGAACCTGGCGCACGAGGAAACCGTTTTGCTCGAAGTATTCACGGACAATTCCCTCGTCGATGGCGGACATGGTCGGTGGTGGCTCGGGTGGGGGTGGCGATTGGGGGGGGGGCTTAGACTGCGCCGACTTCGCGGAAGCTGGCCTCGGCCAGGGCCGGGTCGATGTCGCCCAGGGTGGCGGCCAGACCGAGGGTTTTGAGGACCACGAAACGCAGGGCGCCGGCGCGGACTTTTTTGTCGCGGGCCATGGCGCCCAGCAGGGGCGCGAGCGGGAGCGGGGAGCGCAGGTGCACCGGCAGGGCATGGGCTACGAGCACCGCCTCAATACGCGCCACCTCGGTGGCGCCGAGGTAACCGAGTTTTTGCGACAAGCGAGCGGCCGCCGCCAGGCCGATGGCGACCGCCTCGCCGTGGAGGTAGTTGCCATAGCCGGTGACCTGCTCGATGGCGTGGCCAAAGGTGTGGCCGAGATTCAGCAACGCCCGCCCGCCGTCCTTGGCGGTTTCATGTTCGTCGGCCTCGACCACGCCGGCCTTGAGGGCGCAGCAGCGGCGCACGACTGCGCCAAGTTCGGCGCTCGTGACCGTCAACGGTTTGGCTTCCAGCTGGGCAAACAAAGCGGCGTCCCCCAAGAGGCCGGTTTTGATGACTTCGGCCATGCCGGCGGCGAACTCGCGCGGCGGCAGTGTCCCGAGCAGGCCGGTGCCGATGAACACTCCACGAGGTTGGTGGAAAGCGCCCACCAGGTTTTTGCCCGCCTTAAGGTTGATGCCGGTTTTGCCGCCGACCGAGCTGTCCACCATCGAGAGCAGAGTGGTGGGGACTTGATAAAACGCGATGCCGCGCAGGTAGGAGGCTGCGGCGAACCCGGCCAGATCGCCGATGACTCCGCCACCGGCGGCGAACAGGGCGCCGCCGCGGTCGAGCCGGTGTTCGGCCAGAAAATCGAGCACGCGCCCGAGTTGGGTGAGGGATTTGGTTTCTTCGCCCGGCTCAAGCACCAGGGTGGGTTGAGCGCCAAACATCGCTTGCAGCGCGTCGCCCTGGCTGCGGGCGAGGTTGCGGTCGGTGACAACGACGACCTTACTCCCCGATGCGGTGAGGGTGTCGATTTGCGCGCGCACGGCCGAGGCGACGTCTTTGCCGAAGTGGATCGGATAACAGCGCTCGCCGAGGTTAACTGTAAGGCTCTCAACCATGACGGGGGTTAAACGCCTGCCCGCCCTTCGGGTCAACCCTCCGCGCAGCCCGACCCGGCCCAAGCCAAAGTGTCACCTATTAGGTGACACTTTGGCTTGGGCCCTGCCTCTAACTCCGTGGACACGGTTGCAGTTGCTCTTGAGCGCGAGCTTGTAGGTCCAACGCCGTGAAAACGAAGAAGGGTAAAGCCAGTGGCGGCTTCCGTGGGGTGGGTAATTAAGCTCGTCGGAGGAACCTGCATTTGGCTGGCCAACGGGCAAGCCCTCTGCACTGCCATCCGACCACTGACCGCACTCAAGCCACGGGAAGCTCCAATATTGACTGAGATCGACTTCCGTTTTTCGCAAATGCATCCCTTCGTCGGTTTGGCGGAGTGGTAAGTCAAAAGTCTGGAAATGGATTCATGGTTTAACTTAAATTACTGTTAATCAGGTTTATAATTAATTTAACCGCCCCTGGTTTTGAGCGTGTGGAGCCGGGATTTAACTCGTTTTTTTGAAGCCGCTCGACAAGGTTAGGGCAAAGTGTCATTTCCCAAGCTCAATTTCTTAACCCCCTGCCTTCGCGCAACCCTCCAGCTTTTTAGCTGATTACCCTTATTTTCCCTCGCTCCTTTAGCTTTGAAATAGAATGGGGCCGGACTCTTTTTTTGAGTCCGTACAGTCTCCAAACTTCGGATTCCTCCTTATTTCGTACTGCTTTGTCTCTAGAATTTACCCCTGATAACCTCCTCTAAATGAATGCTGCTGGTCAACTGTTACGCCTATTTGTCGTAGTCGCTGGGGTTCTGTTGAGTGCTCTCAACGTTCACGCTCAAATTACGGTTACCCCCGAAACCGATCTTGGACAATTGGAGCAACTCCGTGGCGTGCATCCGCGATTGTTTCTTAAATCACACCAAGTTCTTCGGCTGCGAGCCCAAGGCATGAGCTCACTCTACCCGGAATGGAATGCGTTGCTGGACGAAGCCAAGCGGATCGTTGCCATGCCCGCGCCTTTTACCAAAAACAGCACCAGTCAGGAAACGGAGAAATCCAAAACGCGTGATTATGGAAACCAATTGTCCACCCTTTCGTTTGCTTGGCTGATGACCCAAGACCGTCGTTTTCTTTCGCAAGCCACGGTCTGGGCCTCGGCCATCGCCTCCAAACCAGTATGGCACCGTGATTCGTCGGGAGCGCCCGCAGAAACCAGTTTGATCCACGGGCATCTCTTGCTCGGTTTAGCTATGTTTTATGATTACGCTTATAGCGATATAAGCCCCTCCGTTCGTGAAAGCGTGCGTGAAAGTCTTCGTTTCCACGGCCTGACTGCGGCGCGTTGTTTGAAGAAGGGGACCTGGAGTACTGGCCACGCCTTACAATCCAACCATACTTGGGTGTACGCGACTGGCGTAATGGCGGCCGGGTTGGCACTCCTTGATGATGAAAATGCTTCCAGCGAGTGGATTGGCCTACCTTTGGCCATCTTACGTGAAAGCGACAAAATGCTTTCCCCGGACGGGGCCTCGCAAGAGGGCTTTGGATATTACCAATACGGCATGGAATATTTGTTGAAGTTGATCACTCTTGCCGAACCGTTGGGTTTTACCGAAGGTAAGTCTTCCTGGTGGGCCCGTACCGCAGATTACCCCCTCGCGATGATGACCCCGCGTAACTCCTGGACGAAAACCTTCTGCCAAGTGGATTTTTCCGATGCAAATCGAGAGCCTTGGTACGGACCAGACCATCTCCTGCGTTGGTTAGCTTCCCGTAATAAGGATGGGGTCTCTCAGTGGTTAGCGGATATGGTCGTTAGTAAAAATGTTGGAGTGCAGACGGCACCTTGGCTCGCTTTGCTTTGGAAGGACCCGACGGTAAAGCCGGTTTCCCCAAAAAACACCCCCACCTTACGCTACTTTGAAAACATGGGGATCGTGTCAGCACGCAGTGATTGGTCGGGAAATGAAGCGCTGGTCATTTTCAAAGGGGGTAATCCCTTTGGTGAGCACGCCGTTCGTTTTCACAAAGAACGCGTTTATCAAGGTGAATACTACCACGCGCACCGTGATTCCAATCACTTTTGCTTATTTGCCGGAGGCCAGTGGTTGATTCGTAATGCTGGCTACGGTCTTTGGGATACGAAATTCCACAACACGCTGACGATAGACAATTATGGCCAAAAGGGGGATAAGAACCCCTTGGTGCCAGCAGAAGAATGGCCGCTGCCCGAAAATCACCGCTTTCCTCGGATTATTTCAGTCGAATCCACACCCAAAATTGATCGCATAAGGGCTGATGCTACGGCCGCTTACGCCGAAAATTCGGGGCTGCGTGGTTACCAGCGTGAACTTGTCTTTATTAAGCCTAACGTTTTGGTCGTAATCGACCGTGTTGCCACTCGAACACCACGGAATTTATGTATCCGCTTTTGGCCTGAAACTACTCTGACGGCCCAGCCCGGCGGTTTCTACTCAAGTAAGGTTAACGGGGTGGAGCTGCGCGTTGACCTTCTATACACGGGCGGATCTCAGGTTTCGGCTGCAGCCGAGCCAGTCGTTGAGCGTAATGCCACCAAATCGACTTTACGCCCTGCTTTTACTTTAACGAATACCACCGACAATTGGACCAGTGTAGTGGCGCTAAGCTGGTCTACTTCAGGTGGGAAGCCCACCTCCGTAAAGCTGCAAGGCTCAGGGGCTGAAGCTGTTTTACGTGTTGGCAATCAGGTCGTGCCCATTGACCTCTCCACCTCGTTCTTATCACCATGAGGCAGTTTCACACTCGGATGGCCGGCTTTGCAGGCTGTTAGCTAGAATGAGCGGGGGGAGTTGGGGGAAATTGAAATGAGCGCATCGCGCGGCTCATCTCCCAACGCTCCTTCGGTGGTTCGGAGTGTCCTCGGTCTCTACTTCTGGCTGGTGTCTTAACTGCGCGCCGACGAAATAATACTCAAACGAGGCGCTGTTTTTTTGTCGAAAACCGGGCATTGGTTCCAGCTTCAACGCACCGCTTTCAGCGCTAGGCGACCTAAAAACGTAAACCGGGCCGCCGTTTTATTTCGCCAAGGCGAATTCACCAGCAGGGTTCATTCCGCATCCTCTTGTACGTCCTCTCACTTTGTTAAAACGGAAACCGCGGGACAAGCTCTAGCTAAGTTTTAAGCTGAGTCCAGCCAGGCTCGCCGTTAGGCGTTAGGCCGAGCGCTTTGTTAGCCGGACGGTGAAGTTGGGTCAGATCCCATGGGTAGGGTTCGGAGGAGTCGGAGCGTTAATCCACAAACAGCCAAGGGTTTTCGAGTTCCCCGTCGGCCTGGCGAATTTCCGAGCTTTGGGCTCATCTCGATTTGGCCTAACTCCCCCCGACACAGCCTTCCTCCACCCGGGCCGTAACAAGTTAACCCCTGGCTCTTCGCCCAGAGTTGGACTTCTTCGGCCCAATTCCATCGGTCCTCTTGCTCCTTTCGATCAACCGGACTTCAGCCTTCGGGTCACTTGGATGCTACCCGCCTTCGCCCCCCCCCTGGGCTTGTTCTTGAGCCCCTGCACCCCCTCGTAGCGGAAACGCACGATCCAAGGATCACCTGACTATGTGCCTCCGCATTCACTTCGCAATCACCTCCAGGATATGTAGCCCGGTAAACGCCAACCTCAATTTCATCAACCTGGGCTAAGGTAATCCCGTTTGCTCCCTCTAGAACAGCAGCGCCTTTACCGCTCAGGCGTATTCTTTTGATTTTTATTCAGGCGCAACTTGACGGTTGGGTCGATCTTCGTGTCCAGCGAGCGATAACTTGTTCGGACCCTAGGCTTTCAGCCGAAAGCAATTGGCCACCGATCACGATTACTAACGCCGCTTTCGTTTAGTTTAAATAAGTTCCATTCCCCAAGGAAGCGTGCTGCGGCGGGTTAGGGAGGAGTCGATTCAGACCACCTTCCACTTTTGCAACTGGCTAGTGGTGCCCGGGAACGGACTCGAACCGTTACACCTTTCGGCACAGGCTTCTGAGACCTGCGTGTCTACCAATTCCACCACCCGGGCAGGGAGGGACTGAAACCACACGGGGCGCAGACGGCCTAGGCAAACATAAAATGCACGAAGCTGCTGCTCTTTGGTTGGACGAAGTTTGGATTCCTCATCTGCCCAATCTAATCAATCCCGAGGTCGGCCGACCACGAATGCGGGGCTACATCTCTGCCAAGGGCCGGTGGATGGATGCCGTTGCAGCTGAGCTCGAGCCTCCTTAAATAGCAGTGGCAGGAAGTTACCTCTGGCGAAAAAAACGGGTTATTCTCAAATAAAAATAAGCCCCGTTTTGCCACTCGCAACCAAGCGGTTGCCTGAGGACTTATTTGCTCCAGCTTGCCAGCGAGTCCCGAGCCCGTTGCATCTCGGCAATAATTTTATGCGCGTGATCGAGCAGGTGCCGGCCCGCCTGGGTCAAGGTCACCCGGCGGCCCAGACGGTCGAACAACCGGCAGGCCAGGTCTTGCTCGAGCGCCTTGATGGCGTGGCTGATCGCTGACTGGGTGAGATGCAGCTCGCGGGCGGCAAGCGTAAAACTACCCACGCGTGCCAGTGTGGTGAAGGCAAGCAGCTTACGGCTGTCTAAAAGGATCGTCATGGAAAAGGGGGGGCCGGAGCAGGCCGTTTTCCCAAAAGCACGTTCCAAGCCAGCCGATCTCCCGAGCCGGACTTGGTGCAAAAAACCCCTCGCGGCTGCCTCCTTTCGCTGCCACGGTGAGCTTTTTCCCAAAAACGTGGCCCGCCCCGACGACCGTTCTCCGCCTGGCTTCCGCATCGATTTCCCGCCCGAGCTGCCCATCTGCGCGCGTGCCGCCGAGATCGTGGACCTGATCGCGGCCCATCAGGTCATCATTCTCGCCGGCGAAACCGGCTCGGGCAAAACCACACAGATCCCCAAGATGTGCCTGGCCGCCGGCCGGGGCGTGCGCGGGGTCATCGCCTGCACCCAGCCGCGCCGCGTCGCCGCGTTGTCGGTTTCCCGCCGCGTCGCCGAGGAGCTCAACGTCCCCTGGGGCGGCCCGGTCGGTTGCAAGATCCGCTTCGACGACCGCACCACCCGCGACACCGTCATCAAGTTCATGACCGACGGCATGCTCCTCGCCGAGGTGCAGATCGACCCGATGTTGCGCGCCTACGACACGGTCATCCTCGACGAGGCCCACGAACGCTCGCTCAACATCGACTTCCTCCTTGGCCACCTGCGCAACCTCCGCCACCAGCGCCCCGAGCTCAAAATCATCGTCACCTCGGCGACCATCGACACCGAGGCGTTTTCCAAGGCATTTGACGACGCGCCCATCGTCCAGGTGTCCGGCCGCACCTACCCGGTGGAGGTGATCTACGCCCCGCTCGACTCGCTCGGCAGCGACGCCGCCGAGGGCGATGAACGCTCAGCGCGCTCCGAGGCCCTGCACTACATCGACGGCGCGGCCGAGGCCGTCGAGCGCATCGTCCGCGACAGCGCCTCGGGCGACATCCTGGTTTTCCTCCCGGCCGAGCGCGACATTCGCGAAACCACCGAACTGCTCGAAGGCCGCCGCCTGCCGAATACCGAAATCGTTCCGCTCTTTGGCCGCCTCTCCAACAGCGAGCAGCAGCGCGTCTTTTCCTCCTCGCAGCGGCGCAAACTCATCCTCGCGACCAACATCGCGGAAACCTCCCTCACCATCCCCGGCATCCGCTACGTGGTGGACACCGGGCTGGCGCGCATCAGCCGTTACTCGCCACAGGCGCGCACCCGCCGCCTGCCGATCGAGGCGGTCGCCCAGTCCAGCGCCGACCAGCGCAAGGGCCGCGCTGGCCGCGTCGCCGACGGCATCTGCATCCGCCTGTATTCGGAGGCCGACTTCAACGAGCGCCCGCGCTTCACCCAGCCCGAGATCCAGCGCGCCAACCTGGCCGACGTAATCCTGCGCATGAAGGCCTTCGGCCTGGGCGACATTGAGCGCTTTCCCTTCATCAACATGCCGGCGGCCAAGTCGATCCGCGCCGGCTATGCGCTGCTCGAGGAAATCGGCGCGCTCGACTCCAACGCCACCGAGGCCGCCCGCCAGCTCACCCCGCTCGGCCGCGAACTCGCCCGCCTGCCGGTCGACCCGACGGTGGGCCGGATGATTTTGCAGGCTCGCAGCGAGAAGGCGGTGCGCGAGGTCTTGGTGATCGCCTCCGGCCTGAGCATCCAGGATCCGCGCGAGCGGCCGATGGAGGCCCGCGAAAAAGCCGACGCCGCCCACCGCCGGTTCAACCACCCCGACTCCGATTTCCTCGCGTTGCTCAACATCTGGGATGCCTACCACGAGCAGTTTGATCGCCTGTCCCAGGCTAAGCTGCGCCGTTTCTGCAAAGACCACTTTTTGAGCTACACCCGGATGCGCGAGTGGCGCGATGTGCACTCGCAACTGCTCGACGTGCTGGAGCAGCGGAAGGATTTTCAATTCACCTCGGTGTACGACGGCATCCCGCCGGAGAAAATCAACGCCGAGAAAACCGCCTTCGCCGCGCCCGGCTACCGCGCGATTCACCGCAGCATCCTCGCCGGGCTGTTGGGTAACATCGCCACCCGTGACGACGAAAACGGCGGCTACAAAGCCACCCACGACCGTCGCGTCGCGCTCTTCCCCGGCTCCGTCCTCTTTGCCCGCGACGAGAAAAAATCTGGCCCGACGCGGGGCGGAGACCCGCGAACTAAAAAAGACGCGAAGAGTCCGCGATGGATCATGTCAGCGGAGATTATGGAAACCTCGCGGTTGTTTGCCCGCACCTCCGCGCGGCTCGATCCGCTTTGGGCGCTCGATCTCGGCGCTCACGTGGCGAAAGTTGCCCACAGCGAGCCGTTCTGGAACCAGGACGCCGGCCGGGTGATGGTGAAACAGCGCACCCGACTCTACGGACTGGAGCTGGAGTCGCGCGCCGTCAGTTACGGCAAAGTGAATCCGGTGCACGCCACGGAGATTTTTATCCGCGAGGCGTTGGTGAACGACCAGGTGACCTGGCCGCTGGATTTCATCGCCCACAACCGGGGGGTGCGCGAGGAGGTCGAAAACCTGCTCACCCGCACCCGCGACAGCGGCTACCTCAACCTCGACGAGGGTATTTACCGGTTCTATGCCGCACGGCTGATTCCGGAACCCGGCACGGGCTTCGCCGGCATTTCCTCGGTGGCCGAGCTGGTGGATCTCGTGCGCGAGCGCAAAAGCGCCGAGCCACGTTTCCTCATGCTCGCGTCCGATGACCTGCGCGACCCGGAGGAGCTCCAGGCCGACACGGAGGCTTACCCCGAGGCGATGCCGCTGCAGCACTCCGCCCTGCCGCTGAACTATGCTTACAAACCCGGTCAGGCCGACGACGGCGTGACCCTCGACGTACCGGTGCGCACCGCTGCCGATCTCACCCCGGCGGCGCTCGACTGGGCCGTGCCCGGCCACCTCGCAGCCAAGGTGGAGCATTACCTGCGCGCTCTGCCCAAGGAGCTGCGCCGCGACTTCGTGCCCCTTGGCGACGCCGCCCGGCAGCTAGCTAAAACCGCCGCCCAACACGCCCGCCTCACCGGCCAGCGCCACACCCTGCCCGAAGCGCTCGCGATCCTGATCGGCGAACGCCTGAAGCTCAAAATCAACGCCAGTGTCTTCGCCGAGGAGCGCCCGCTGCCCGACCACCTGCGGGTTCGGGTCCGGGTGGTCGATGACGACGGGCGGGAAATCTGCGCCAGTCGCGAATTGTCCGAGATCACCACCGCCATCGCCGCCCACCAGCGCGAGGCCAGCGCCAGCGTGTCCCGCGAAGATCCCGAAGCCTGGCGCCGCGCCCGAGCGAAACACGAGCTGGGCGAGCAGACGGAGTGGAAGTTTGGCGACGTGCCCGAGCGCGTTCACGTCTGCGACCAAGCGGGGGTCGCGGTGTATGCGTTTCCCGGACTCAAAAATGGTCCGGGCGGCGGCGTGGCGCTGCGCTTGTTTAAAACCCCGGAGGAGGCGGCCGAGTCGACCGCGCCCGCGCTGGAGCGGCTGATGGAGTGGCAACTGGCGCACCCGCTGGCCTGCCTGCACAAAGATTTGAAACAACTGCGCGAGCTGGGCGCGCTGCTGGCCACCCTCGGTACCACTGAGACGTTGCGCGAACACGCCTATGAGGCGCTGCGCCACTGGGCCTGCGCTGCGGTCCGGGTGAAAACCCTCACCCCCGCCGCCTTTGCCGCCGCGGTCATGAAAACCAAAAACGACTTGCTCGGTCTGGTGCCGCGCCTGGTCGATTTGCTGCGGGAAATCTTCACGCTGCGCCAGGCGCTGCTGGTGCACGCCACGCCATACCGAGGGCAAGGCCCCGACCTGACCGCGCTGGTGCCGGCAGACTTCCTGCGGGTGACGCCCTACCCGCAGCTGGCGCATTTCCCGCGTTACTTGAAGGCGATGAAGCTGCGCGCCGACCGCTGGAAACAGGCCCAGGTCAAGGACACCGAGCGCGCCAAACAACTCGCGCCCTTCCTCGGGGTGGCGGCGCTGCGCTGGCAGGTCGAGGAGTTGCGGGTGAGTTTGTTCGCCCAGGAGTTGGGCACGGCCGAACCGGTCTCGGTGCAGAAATTGGAGCGCGCCCTCGCCGAGCTGAAACAAAGCCAGGCGCCCAAGTCGGTCGCCGCCGGCTCCTCGGCTAAAGCCGGCGCGGTCGCGGCCCCGGTGGCGGCCGCTGAACCAGTCAAACCGCGCGAAGCCACGCCGCTGCCGGTCACCACCACCAAGCCCAAGGCGCCGCTCAAGAGCTTTGGCTCGCTCGACGCGCTGTTTCGCAAATAGCCGATTGGGGTGTAGCATTCAGCCGTGAGCGCTCAACCGATTCCCCCTGCCGAACGTGACCTCCGGCGGAGGGGTTGGCATAACGCGCGCCGGGGACAGGCGGCACAGCGTGGGTTTTTATTCGTCCTCGGGCTGCTGCTTCTGGCGCCTGGTGGGCTGTTGGCGCGGCCGTTTACGGTGATGGTGTACAACGTGGAAAACCTCCACGACGTCGACGGGCTGGCGGTCTACGACGACTACCAGCCTGCTCGCTACACGCCCGCCCATGCATTGACCAAGTTAAACAACATCGCCGCCGTGGTCGCCGGGGTGGGCCCGGCCGGCCAGGGACCCGAGGTCATTCTGTTTCAGGAAATCGAGATCGACCACACCCCGGGCAAGGCCCCGCCCGACTACTCCGCGATCCTCAAAACCTACGCCGGCACCACCGTTGAGCGCATGCTCGGCCCGGAGCTGAACCCCGCGATTGCCGATCTGCCGGCCGAGGCGCTGTTGCTCAAGGTGTTGGCTGACCGCGGGCTGGCGGGTTACACCGTGGTGGTCGGTGGCGATGGCGAGGGAGGCGGGGCCGCCTTAGCCCGCGCTGGCGAGGCGCCGCTGGAGCTCCGGTCCCGCGCGGCGATCAAGAACGTGGTGTTCACCCGGTTTCCGGTGCGTGCCGTGCGCACCTACCCGTTGCAGAGCGCCCGCAATCTGCTGGAGGTGCAGCTCGACGTGGACGGATGTCCGCTGACCGTGTTCAACGCCCACTGGAAGGCCGGTGCTGGCGAGGCGAAAACCGAGCCGGTGCGGGTGGAGAACGCCGGGGTGCTGCGCCGTCGTCTCGATGAACTGCTCCAGGCCGATCCCAACGCCGACATCGTCATCGGCGGCGACCTCAACTCCCACTACAACCAGAAGCGCCGTTACCGCCAAAGTTCCGTCACCGGCATCAATGACGTTCTTGGTTCACAGGGCAACGAGTTGGCGGTGCGGGGGCCAAGCCGCGACCTTTACAACCTCTGGTTCGAGCTCGCCGAGGGCGAACGCGGCAGTGACGTCTACGCGGGCGAGTGGGGGACGCTGATGCACCTGCTGGTTACCCGCGGGCTCTATGATCGCAGCGGGGTGCAGTACCGGGACAACTCCTTCGCGGTCTTGCGCTATCTTGGCCTCAACGCCGGTGCCGACGGGCTGCCGGTGCGCTGGAGTTTCGAGGGCGCGAACGGGCTCGGGTGCTCCGACCACTTTCCGCTCACCGCCCGCTTCCTGACCGTCGATGACGGCCAACCGGGGGTGTTTATTCCGCTCACCCGCGAGGCCGCCGGTCACGAGACGGAGGTCGGGACGCCCTCGCGCAAAGTGGATTTGGCCCAGACCGATTTCGCCGGCGCAGTGGAGCTCGCCCGGGTGCCCGCCGTGGCCGACCTGCGTGACGGCAGCTGGACGGGTAAACTGTTTCACGTCGACGCCCCGGCGCTGGATGATCGCCTGCTGCGCATCGAGGTGCGTGGTCAGATCTACGAGGTTTACGGTCCGCGTAAGGAGATCCGCGAGCGCCTCTATGCCCAACGCCGCGAGCCGGGTGGGAGGCTGCGGTTTTACGGGGAGCTCGGAACGTTTAAGGGCACTTGGCAGTTTTTGGTGAAATCCACCGAATGGGTGCGGTGAGCGGTGTATCTCTGGCGAAGTAGCCCAGACTTTCATTTGGCTCGGGAGCAATGAGCCGCAAGCAGTGCAGACTGGAAGTCGGCGCGACTTGGTGAATCATCTACACCCGGATGCCGACCCTCACCCTCTACACCTACTCCAACTGTGACACCTGCCGCCGTGCGGTGAAGTGGCTGCACGCTCACGGCATCGATTTTGTCGAAAAGCCTATCCGCGAAACCCCGCCCTCGCCGGCGGAACTGCGCGCGATGCTCCAGCGCCTTGGCGGACGCTCGGCCCTGCGCAAGCTCTTCAACACCTCGGGCGTGGAGTATCGGAAGCTTAAAATCGGCGAGCTCCTGCCTACCTTGGCTGAGCCCGAAGCGCTCGCGCTGCTGGCCAGCAACGGAAGTTTGGTGAAACGCCCCTTCGTGCTCGGTTCGGGAGGGGAGAAAGGTGCCCGCAGCACGCTGGCCGGGGTGGGCTTGGTGGGTTTTGATGAACCCACCTGGGCGGGGGTGTTTGCGGGCAGCGCACGGTAGACGCGTCGCGTTGCGGAAAACCGGGGTGGCAACGGGTGCCAAACACGGCGCTGGGCCCCGATCAGTCCCCCGGTTGATTCCACCCGTTGACTCGCGACCCATTCTTCATGCAGAGTTCCGTCAGTGAGTGCTCCCGTATCAACACCTTTTCAAAAAACCCTCAGTTGGCTCGTCGCGCATGCGAACTTCCCTGCCTATCGCCTGCCTGACAAAGCCGAGCTGATGGTGCTCGTCGTTACCGCCGCCGAACAGGAGCAGGTCGCGTTGCAGCGTTCCCCGCGTTTCCTTGTGGAGAGCAACAACATTGCCGCCGACGCCTCGCTCAAGGCTTACAATATGAACCGTTCGTTGGCGCATTACGTGTGCAACAACGGTCAGAAGACGTAAGCCCGGGGTTTTCCCGGTTTGGGTCCGTCACCGTTGCCTCGCCGCAACGCCTAGCAGTGGACGGGGTTTGACGTTGATTCTTCGCTTCGCCTTGCAAGCCCGCTGTGCTTGCATGCCCCGATGCAAGCCACTGCCTACGAGCGCCTCGTTGCCCACCTCAAACGCGCCCATTATCTGGGCACCGTGGCCGGACTGCTCGGCTGGGACGAACAGGTGAATCTACCGCTCGACAGTGCCGACCAGCGCGCCGAGCAACTCGCGCTGTTGGCTGAACTCCAGCACGCCGCCGCCGCCGACCCCGCCATCGGGGAACTCCTCCGCGAACTCGAGTCCGCCACCGCCTCCCAACCTCAGTGTCACCTATTAGGTGACACTGGGATTGGGGCCGAGGCGGTTGGAGGAGGCGCAGCGGTTGGGGGCGTCGCCGATCAGGCGGTGGTGGTGCGGGAGGCGAGGCGGGATTATGAGCGGGTGGTGAAACTGCCGGTGGCGTTCGTCGCCGAGAAGGCCCGCCATGCCAGCGCTGCATACCACGCGTGGGCCGCCGCCAAGCAGGCGGACGACTTTTCCGCCTTCGCCCCGTTTCTGCAAAAACACCTCGAGCTCGCCCGCCAGGAGGCCGCTTTCCTCGGCTGGAGCGAACGGCCCTACGACTACGCCATCGATAAACATGACCCCGGCCTGACCGCCGTGAAACTCACCGCGCTCTTCAACGAATTAAAAGCCGGTCTCGTGCCGCTGGTGCGAGCCATCGCCGCCTCGCCCGTGCGTCCGCCCGCAGGCGTTTTGAAAAACTTCCCGGTCGAGGGCCAGCGTGACTTCCTCCGCGAGGTCACCGAAAAACTCGGCTTTAACTACCGGCGTGGCCGCATCGACGTGTCGCTCCACCCGTTCTGCGAGGGCGCGGGCGCCGACATCCGCATGACCACGCGCTTTGACGCCGACAATCCGCTCGACTCGCTGTTTTCCTCGATTCACGAAACCGGCCACGGCCTCTACGAGCAGGGCCTGCCACTGGCCGCCCAAGGCACGCCGCTCGGGCAAAACGCCGGCATGGGCGTGCACGAGTCGCAGAGCCGCCTGTGGGAAAACCAGGTGTCGCGCAGCCGGGCCTTCTGGCGGTTTTTCGAGCCGCGCTTCCGCGAGAAATTCCCCGCGCAACTCGCCACTGTGTCCTCCGACGAGCTCTACCTGGCGGTCAACGAAGTCGCCCCGACGCTCATCCGGGTCGATTCCGACGAGGTGCATTACAACCTGCACATCCTGCTGCGCTTTGAGTTGGAGCGCCGTCTTTTCGCCGGGGAACTGGCGGTGGCAGACCTCCCCGCGGCATGGAACACCCTCTCGGAGGAGCTGCTCGGACTCACCCCGGATAGCGACCGCACCGGGGTTTTGCAAGACGTGCATTGGTCGGGCGGGGCCTTTGGGTATTTCCCGAGTTACTGCCTGGGCAACATGATCGCCGCTCAGCTTTGGTTCACCGTGCTTGCCCAATATCCGGACTTGGACGCGGACTTTGCCGCCGGCGATTTTTCCCGGCTGTTAGGCTGGTTGCGCACTCAAATCCACGAACAGGGACGCCGCTACGAGGCCCTGGAATTGGTCCGCCGGGTGACCGGTGAAGAGCTCACGCCGAAGTACCTCCTGCGGTATTTGCACGAGCGGTACTCCCCCTTGTATCTAGGTTAACCGCAGTGTCGGGGCGGGGTGGGGTGGTCGCAGGAGGGCGCCTACCCGCCGTTCTGCCTGATGGGCTCAGGCGAGGCGGGCGAGCAGGTCGGCAACTGGCGGGCCGATTTTTGTGGCGGTACCGGCGTCGACCCAGCGGCGCTGGGGCAACTGATTCGGGACTTTTGCCACGAGGACGCGGCGACCTATTTCGCCCTGGTGCAGGGCCGGGTTTAAGCCGTGGCGGTCAGGAAGTAGCGCAGACTGCCCGTTTTCCTCTGGCCTCACGTAATCGCATGCCCGGGGGGGGACGCCGCACGGGGCGCAATCCCCGTGGGCCCACTCGATCTTGGGTCCGGGCGGCTCTTAGTGGTAGTAGATCGCCTCGTCGGTTTGAAAAAGGGCGTGGGCGAGGCGGGCCCAGGCGTCGAGTGGCCCCTCGTGGCGCGCGCCGCCGACCGGACCGGTCTCGATGAAGCGGCGCCCGGGACCCTTGTTTGGGGTACCCCGCGCGGGCTGGGCGGACGGGGCCGGCGCGACCTTGTTGGCCTCTTTGTCGGGCAGCGCGTAGGTGGTGTTCACATAGGAGGTCGCGAGCTTGACCTCGGTCAGTGAAGGAAGCCGCTGGAGGATGGCGTTATAAAGGAAGATGACGCGTTCGTTGGTACGGGTGAGCTGGGTGAAATCGGGGCGCAGGGTGAGCTTGCGCGCGGTCTCGATAATCAGCGGGTTGTTCATGAAAAACAGGGCCTGTTGGGGCACGGTGGTCTCATGGCGGCGGCCGCTGGCGACGTCGGGACTGGGGAAGTCGAACTGGGTGAAAAACTCCGGCGGGCTGCGCCGGTCGATGAAGGTGTAAAGGGCCCGGCGAGTGGCGAAGCCCTCACTGCTCAAGCGCACCGACTTGCCGCCAATCGTGGGGTCGAGGCGCCCGGCGATCGCGAGGACGGAATCGTGCATCGATTCGAGGCTGAGCCGGCGCAGGTTGCTGCGCCAAAGCAGGCGGTTGTCGGGATCCTTGGCCGCAAAGGCGAGGTTGCCGGAATCACCCTGTTGATAGGTGGCGCTGAGCACGATGAGCCGGTGGAGTTTTTTGATCGACCACCCGTCCTGCACGAACCGGTTGGCGAGGTAATCGAGCAGCGCGGGATGGCTGGGGGGCGTGGACTGATTACCAAAGTCGTCGGGGGTGGGCACAAACCCCTGGCCGAAATGTTGCTGCCAGATCCGGTTAACGAGGACGCGGGCAGTCAGCGGGTTGGTCGGGCTGGCGATATCACGGGCGAGCTCCAGCCGGCCACTGCCCTGGGTGTAAACGGGCCGTTGGGCGGGATCGGGGGAAAGGATTGCGAGGAAGCGGCGAGGGACGATTTCGCCCTTGTTCTGGGCTTCGCCGCGAATGAGTACGGGGTGGTTTTTGGGCGTCTTCACGTCGGTGAGAACGTCGGCGCGGGGCGGTGCCCCGGGGTGGTTGGCTTCGAGGTCGCCGATCTCGGCTTGCAGGCGGGCTTCGCGCCGGAGCAGTTCGCGGCGTTGTTCCGGGGTCGCTTCCGCCCCAGCAGCACGCAGCGCCTTAAAATCCTCGCGCAGGACGCTTTCTTTTTCTTTCAGCGCGGCGGCCTGGGCGAGGTAGTCGAGGTACTCCGGCGTTTCGGTGACGGGCAGCAGGGTGGGTTGTTCGTCGATGCGTTTAGGCCGCGTGCTGTTAGCAAAAATTCCGTAAAGCGAATAATAGTCTTTGGTCGGAATGGGGTCGAATTTGTGGTCGTGACAGCGTGCGCAGGAAACCGTCAGCCCGAGGAAGGCCTTGGTGGTGACGTCGATGCGGTCGTTGATGATGTCGTTGGTGCTGCCGTCGAACTGGTTTCCCAAGGTAAGAAATCCCATGGCGGCGAGGATGCGGCGGTCGCCGGGGGAGGTGTCGGCCGGGAGGGTTTTGCGGGCCAGGGTTTTGAGGACCAGGGCGTCGGCGGCGAGTTGTTCGGTGATGAAGGCGGGGTAGGGCTTGTCGGTGTTGAAGGCGTCGATGACGTAGTCGCGGTAGGTCCACGCGCCGATGTAGCGGGGATCCTGGTCGCGTTTGAAATTACCCTTGGTTTCGGCAAAACGGGCGAGGTCGAGCCAGGCTCGGGCGGAGTGTTCGCCATAGTGAGGAGAGGCGAGGAGGCGATCTACGAGCTTGGCATAGGCCTCGGGTGAGCGGTCATTGAGGAAGGCGAAAATCTCGGGGTCGGTGGGTGGCAGGCCGGTGAGGTCGTAGGTGACTCGCCGGATGAGGGTGCGCCGATCGGTGGCGACGCTGGGCTGGAGCCCGGCGGATTCGAGGTCGGCGAGGATGAAGTTGTCGACCGGGGTTTGGCACCAGCCGGGGTGGAGGGTGGTGGGCACGGAAGAAGCGCGGACGGGCTTGAAGGCCCAGTGCTCTTTATTCGGGGTGTAAAGATGCGCCGGAGTGGAGCTGCGGGTAGAGTCGGGGGAGGCGGTCTCGGTGGTGCGGGGATCGGGGGCGCCCCGGCGCACCCATTCCACGAAGTCGGCTACGACCGCGGCGGGCAGTTGCTTGCCCTTGGGTGGCATGCGCAGGTCGGGATTGGTGTAACGAATCGCTTCGATCAGCAGGCTCTGCTCGGGGTTGCCCGGAGCAATCGCGGGCCCGCTGTCCCCGCCGGCCAGGAGCGCCCCACGGGTGTCGAGCCGCAGCCCGCCTTTGATTTTTTCAGCCTGTGCGCTGTGGCAGCGGTAGCACTGGTCGTCCAGGACTGGCCGGATTTTGGTCTCGAAAAATTGCTGGTCGGCCGCGGACAGCTGGGCAACCGGTGCGGGAGCCGCCGCAGCTTGGCCGGCAAGGGCTACAAGCAGCAGGTAGAGGCGGAAGGAAAAAGGAAGGCGGCACATACGCAGGGTGACAGTGCGGCGGAGGGAGGGGCGAGGGCGAAGAACGCCGGGAACGTGTAGGCGCAATAAAACGAGAACGCTAACTGGGAAGAGGGGTAGATTAGGCGAGAATCGGGCGGACGACTTCGCCGGCGGTGTCGGTTAGGCGGAAGTCGCGGCCGTTAAAGCGGTAGGTCAGCTTGGTGTGATCAAAGCCCAGGCAGTGCAGCAGCGTCGCGTGCAGGTCGTGGACGTGGACTTTGTCGGTGATCGACTCGGCGCCGAGTTCATCGGTGGCGCCGTGGACCACCCCGCCTTTGACGCCGCCGCCGGCCATGACCACGGAGAACGCCTTGGCATTGTGGTCACGCCCGGGGTTGTCGTAGCCGTTGCGGTCCTTGGTGGGTTTACGGCCGAATTCGCCGCCCCAAACGACCAGAGTGCTGTCGAGCAGGCCGCGTTGTTTGAGGTCGGCGAGCAGGGCGGCGAGCGGTTGGTCGATCTCGGCGGCTTTGGCCCCGAGTTTAACCTGAAGGTCCTGATGGTGGTCCCAGCCGTCGTGCCAGACCTGAACCACGCGCACGCCGCGTTCGACCAGACGGCGGGCGATGAGCAGCTGGCGACCGGTGTTGGTGTTGCCGTAGGCGGTGCGGGTGGCCTCGTTTTCCTTTAAAAGGTCAAAGGCATCGGTGGCCTCGGTCTGCATGCGAAAAGCCGTTTCGTAGGACTGCAGGCGGGTCTCGAGCGCGGCTTCCTTTTGAATGTTGTGGGCGTGGAGGGTGTTGAGCTGTTTGACGAACTCCAGCTGGCGGCGTTGTTCGGCCGCCGGAAGGTAAGCATTGCGGATATTCTGCACCATCTGCTCGACCGTGGAGGCCTGGGTGTTCACGCTGGAGCCCTGATAAACGCCGGGCAGGAAGGCCGCCTGGTAATTGGCCGCACCGCCGAGGGGCAGGCCGCCGTTACGCAGTGAGATGAAGCCGGGGAGGTTTTGGTTTTCGGTGCCGAGTCCGTAGACGATCCATGATCCGAGGCTGGGTTTCGAGATGCGCAGCGAGCCGGTGTTCATGAACACGGTGGCCACGTCATGGGCAGGGATGTCCGTCCACATGGAGCGGATCACCGCGAGGTCGTCGGCATGGGCGCCGGTTTTGGCGAACACCTCGCTGACCTGAAGGCCCGACCGGCCCATAGCGGCGAACTTAAACGGTGAACCCATGGCGACGCCCCCGCCTGGGAGGGTTTTACCGTCGAGGGCGCCTAGGGCGGGCTTGGGGTCCCAAGTGTCGACGTGGGAGGGCGCGCCTTGGGCAAAGATGTGGATGATGCACTTGGCCTTGCCGGGGAAATGGGGCGCGTGCGGCAGGAGCAGGTTGCCGCTGGTGCCCGGTGCCGGTGCGGCGAAGGCTGCGAGCGGATCGATGACTGCGGCGAGGCTGAGGGCCCCAAGGCCCATGCCTACGCGACTGAGAAACTGGCGGCGGGTGAGGAAATAATCCTCCGGGTTGGTGGAAATGCCGCAACAGGGTTGGTTGGGCTGGTGATCGTCGGACATGCGATACTGGGGTATGCAGGCTGTAGACGCCGGGGGCGCGGCAGAGGTTACAAAGCGGGGCGATTGGCGGCGAGGGGAGCGCCGACAAGCGTTAAACTGACGGCAGTGGCATGGGGCAGTCGAGAGCGGAGGAGAGCGCGCGCAGTAAATTTGCTTCGTCGGGATCTACAGTGCCGTCATGGCTGAGGGTAATCGAGAGTGCGGTGAGCAGGCGTTTTTTTACGGGACCGTAAGTCAGTGCCAAGCGGTCCAGCGCGAGGTCAAGGTGCGTTAGGGTGCAGTCCTCGGACGGGATCAATCTCAGAACGGGGAAAATTCCAGAAAAGATGATGGCCCCGGCATTAAATGCGTTTTCCGCAGCTGCGTCAGGGGCTAAGCTCAGACGGCAGCCGAAGGAAAGCACCACGCTGATTTCGTTCGAAACGTCGGCTGGGGAATAGATTTCGCGTCGGCCGGAAGGCTTGGCGGCGAGGGCGAGGTGGTGAGCGAGTACTTTTTGCAGGGCAAATTCGAACAGGTTTACCTGCTGGTCGGCGTGCACGAGTTCGTCGAGGGTTTCGAGCAGACGAGCGAGGTCTGCGGGGGGGAGTTTACGCAGTGCCGGAGGGGTGAGCAGCAGAAGTGGCAGGCGCGTCTCCTGGGGCAGGGAGCGCAGGCTGGTTTCGAATGAGGTTACCAAGTCGAAGCAAGCCGAGCCGGCGATGCGTCGTATCAACTCCAGTTGGCGTGTCCGTAGGCTGGATGCGTCGATGGGGAGCAGGAGGCCACAGACCAATGCGGAAGCCATGCCTGGTGAGCGGGCTGCCGTGCGCAGGTCGGAGGGGAGTGACTGGGCGAGCAATTGGGCCAGCGCGGTGTGTTCGGGCCTTAGCGATCCAATATCAGCGACCAGCTTTTGGGGGGCGATGCCTTCGGATGAGCGGGTGTTTATGGGGGCACGCCCACCGGGAGTTTGTGAGCGGGCTGGGCTAAACGCGGAGGCTGCCTGGCGCACGGTTTCGGGGGCGGCTTCCGTCTCATCGGAATGAGGCGGGTAGTGGCCGTCGAAGGCGGGTTCGATTGCGCGGATGCGTTCGCCGAGCGGGGGGTGAGTGGCCCAAAGTCCGCCAAAAGATGAGAGAAACCCTTGGGCGAAAAAGAAGTGGCTGAGCTCAGAGGCCTTGGTGGCTTGCACACGCGAACCACTTGAATAGCCACCGATTTTTTTGAGCGCCCCGCAAATACCGGAGGGATTGCGGGTGAATTGCACGGCGGCGGCGTCAGCCAAAAATTCGCGCTGGCGGGAGACGGCAGCCTGAATCAGGCGTCCGAAGAAATAGCCGACGTAACCCAGTGCGATCATGACCAAGCCGACGGCGAAAATGACGATGATCAGCCCGCCACCGTTTTTGTCGCGGTTGCTGGAGCGGACGCGCATGTTGCGCATGCCGCTGAGGATTCCGCGCCCAATGAGACCGATTACCAAGATACCATGGAGGATCGCGGTGAGGCGGACGTTGAGGCGCATGTCGCCGTTGAGGATGTGGCTAAACTCATGGGCAACGACTCCCTGAAGCTCGTCGCGGGTGAGGTTTTCAAGGGTTCCGCGTGTTACGGTGACCACCGCGTCGCTAGGGGTGAGGCCGGCGGCAAAGGCGTTGATGCCGGTTTCACTATCGAGCACGTAAATGGCGGGCAGCGGCAAACCGGAGGCGATGGACATCTCTTCTACGACGTTGAGCAACTGGCGCTCGCGCAGGTCGGTGGTTTGAGGGGCGAGTTCGCGGGCTCCGACCAGCGCTGCGATGGCGCGGCCGCCGGCGCGCAGTTGTAACCATTTAGCTAATGCAGAGAGGCCCACCACCACGAGCGTGAGCAGGGTGAACGAGATCAGCGCTCCTGGTTGCCAGAGCTGGAGGTGGTCGAGTCCGCCGAGGTCGCGCTCAAGGCCGCCCCCATTGGCGGTCGCGCGTACGCCGAAGTAGGCGGTCAATACGATGAAGGCAAAATAGCCTGCAGCGATGGTCCCGAGTACCGCCAGGGCAAAGAGCGCAACCAGGCGTGTCGTGCGCTGTTTGGCCAGCGCCTGGGCCTCAAAGAAATCCATGCGAAGAAAAGGCCGACAGGGCGGCGGGGTAAACGGCGAGATTGCCGGGCTTAGTTAAACTGGACCTTGGGGGCTTGGCGCTCGGAGGGGTCTTCGATTTGAAACAAGGTGGCGGTCTGGAAACCGAGTGCGCCGGCCAGCAGAACGGCAGGAAAGGTTTCACGCTGGGTATTATAGGCCATGACGCTGTCGTTGTAGGCCTGGCGGGCGAAGGCGATTTTGTTTTCGGTCGAAGTGAGCTCCTCGGTGAGCTGCATCATGTTCTGGTTGGCCTTGAGCTCGGGATAAGCCTCGGAGACGACCATGAGGCGGGAGAGCGCGCCTCCCAAGCCAGCTTCGGCGGCGAGCAGGCTGCCTACTGCTGCAGGATCGGCGGGGTTTGCGGCGGCGGTTTGGGCGGCGGAGGCGGCGATATTGCGTGCCTTAATCACCGCTTCGAGCGTCTCACGTTCGTGTTTGAGGTACCCCTTGGCTGTTTCGACCAAATTAGGGATGAGATCGTAGCGGCGTTTAAGCTGCACATCGATTTGCGCGAAGGCGTTTTTGAAGCGGTTGCGCAGTGCGACAAGGCCGTTGTAGATGCCGACAGCCCATAGGCCAACGATCACTACGCCGAGAAAAAGTACGCCGAGGACGATGATAATGGGTGTCATGTTTTAAGGTAGATGGTCCGATGGAAGAAGTCGGCGACTGTGTCCTTCAGCGAGAGCGGGGCGAGGCGGAACTGTTTACAACGCGGTTGATTGTTTCCTGCGCGGTGAGCAAGTTTGGTTTTTTCGAATGCCGATTAGAACTCTGTTTACCCTCCTGCTGGCCTTGGTCGTGACCCGGGCGGCCGCGCGCGCCGACGAAGTGCAGGTTGAGTCAGCGCCCCTGCTTTCAGTCGCGGAGGAGCCGGTGTTGTCGGGCGGGGCTCTGCGCTCCTTTGTGGCCGCACGGCGGGCGCTCGAGTTTGGGTTTCCTTCGGTGGCGGCGGGTATTTACAGCCAATTGCTCGCTTCCCCTCAAGTGGTGGGGGCCGGGCGTGATTTAATGCTGTTGGAGCTTGTGTCCGCCCGCCTTAACGAAGGGCGCATCGAGGCTGCGGAGAAGGCCTTGCAAGCTTACGCGGGGGTGCCCACGCCCGCCTATTGGTTGCGCGCCGGCTTGATCTCAGTTCGTCGCAAGCGCCTCGACCAGGCTCGCGCCGCCTTGGCCGCCGCCAAGCCGGAGGAACTCGCGCTCGCAGACCGCGCTTGGTGGAGCTTTTTGCAAGGACAGTTGGCGGATGCGATCGGGGAATTCGCCAAGGCACGCGATGCCTACCAACGGGCTGCCGACGCGGCGGTTTCCGAGCTCCAACGTGCCTATCTGGTGCTGGCGAGGGAGCAGGCGCGCCTCAATCTGGGCGAGTCGAGTGAGGCGCAACTGAATACGTTGCGCCAAGGGGCTGAACGCTATCAGGGCAAAACCATCGGCTACGCCTATGCGCGGCAATACGCGGCCCTGCTGTCGGTGCGAGGACGCAGCGAGGACGCGGTGGATGTTATCAAGAAACAGTTGGAGTTGTTGCCGGTGGGGGAGCGGGCGGCTCGGGATGATTTCCGCCTGTTGCTTGGCCTGATTGCCGGGGTCCGTCGGGCCGAAGGTCGCAGAGCGCTGGAGGGGCTTCTCGCTGAAGGTGGCGAGCCCGACATGCAGCGGGTGGCGCTGCAATTGTTGGCCAAAGATGCGGCCGACCCGGCGTTTTACAGCAAACTGAACGGACTTATCGCGGCCGCGCCCACGCATCCGATTTTGGCCAATTTGCTGCTGGTTCGGGCCCAACTCGGGCTGCTGGAAAAGCAGGTGCAGGTTGTGGAAAAAGCGGGCGTCCCCGAGACGGTCGTCGCCGTCAATTTGGCCCAAGCTGAGTTGGATGCAAAACTGTTGCTGGCGAAGTTCCCCGCTTCTGAACTAAAGCCTGCGGCGCTCGGTGTGCTCGCTGATCAGGCGTGGGAATTAAAGCGTTTTCGTACGGCGGCCGATTACGCCGCCCAGGCCCAGGCTGAACCGCTCACGCCGGATGTCCGGGCTGCGCTGGGCGTGATGATGGCGGAGGCGCATTTTCGGGCGGGCGATTTTGACGCCGCAGCGAAAGCCTACGCGGCGGCCCTCCATCACGTCCCCACTGGGGTCGATCCAGGGCAACTCATGACCCAGCGCGTGATTGCGCTGATCAACAGCGGGGCGCTGGACGTCGCCGTCAGGCAACTGGACGGCTTTGCACGCGATGCCCGCCTGGGGTTGGTGGAACGCTGGCAAGCGGAGTGGGCTGTGGCCCGTAGGCTTGAGGCGGCTGGTCGCGGCGCCGAGGCCTACATTCGGGTCAATCAACTGTTGGCCGCTGCGCAGCCTAGCGAGGTCGGTGTGCCGGCGGAGTTACGAGCGCGTTTGGGCTGGTTGCAGGCTCGCCTCTCGCTGGTCGCCGATGAACCGGCCAATACCCTGCAATGGACGGCTGCTCTGCCCGGCCAGTTGGCAGGACTGAATGCGGAGCTTCGCACCGAAGTCGAAGCCAACACGCGGTTGCTGGAGGCTCAAGCTCGGTTTCGCCTCGGCCAGGCTGCTGAAGCGTTGGCCGTATTGGCTTCGGTGCGGGGCGACTTTCCCAAGGCCGACGCTGCCGTGTATTCCTACATCGACGAAGCTGATTACTATACGAGCAAGGGGCTCAGCAGCGACGCGCAGAAAAGCCTGATCGATTTGGCCGACAAGTTTAAGCAGCACGAGTACGCGCCTTTCGCGCTTTACCGCGCGGCTTTGATTGTCGAGCAACGCGGAGAAGACCGGTATTATGAAGAGGCCTACAAGATTTTAGAGCGCATCGTAGCGGACAAGGAGTACGCGCAATCCCCGTTTGTTTTTTATGCCCGACTTAAGCAGGGCGATTTAGCCCGGCGCTTAAACGATTTCCCGCGCGCCAGCCTGACGTATTCGTTTTTGATCAATAACTATCGCCAGCATCCAGGGGTACTGGCGGCCGAGCTGGCTTTGGCGGCTTGCCACCGTGCCCAAATCACGCCCGCAGATGGTGCGAATTACGAGAGTGCATTAACGATCTTGGAGCGTTTGCAGGACTTGCCGGCCGCCTCGGTGGACCTGCGGGTTGAGGCTGGGTTTCAACTCGGGGACCTTCTGGCCAGCAGGGTTAAGTCACCGGATTACGCCCGCGCCGAGGCGGTCTGGTGGACGTTGGTGACGACGTACCTGCTCGACGATGTGCAAGCGGCAAAATTGGGTTCAAAGGGTCGCTATTGGATCGCCCGGGCCCTCTTGCGGTTTGGGGATCTGCGGCGCCAGCAGGGGAATCTGGAGGAGGCGCGCAATGCCTACGATTTGATCATCCGAAAAAATCTCCCCTTTGCCAAACTGGCGCTCGATTCGCTCACGCGTGCCGGAGGCAAGCCACAGCCCTAATCGAAACACCGTCGAGAGCGGTAAATTTCGGCATTTGCGCTCAGAAGTTCCATCAATCAATACACAACTCAATGTCCTCTGATCCAAGTATCCTGACACGCGGAGGCCCAATGATGTGGGTGCTTTTGCTCATGGCGGTTCTTGTCCTCGTTCTATTTATCGAGCGCACGTTTTACCTCCACCGCGGCCAGATCAGGGCTACGCGGTTCGTCGACGGAATCAAAAACACCCTGGCCAAGCGCCGAATCGTCGAAGCGCTCACCTTGTGCGAAGAGACCCCGGGACCGGTGGCGGCCGTGGTCAAGGCGGCGTTGATTCATGCCCATGATGACGAGACCCGCATGCGTTACGCGGTACAGGAGTCCGCCGTGGTGGAGTTGCCGGCATTGGAGCGCCGATTGGGGTCGATTGCTGCTATCGCCCAAGTTGCGCCCATGGTCGGTCTGCTTGGCACGGTCCTGGGTATGGCGACAACTTTTCACGCTTTTATGCAGGGGGGGCAATATGCAACCGCCCAAGCACTTTCCCTTGGCATGTGGCAGGCGCTGTTAGCGACGGCAGGTAGCCTCGTCTTGGCGATCCCGGCGCACCTCGCATCCCATTTTTTGCAGGGCCGGGTCCGTTCCCTCGTGCGTGACATTGAGTGGGCGGGAAACGAAATCATGCGCTATTTGCTTACTGATTACCGCAAGCAAGAGCCGGCGCCGCTCCCGACGAGAAACTCACCTGTGCAGTCATGATCACTCGCCCACTGGACCTTTCTTCGAGGCTGCGGCGTCCGCCCAGCGGGTACGAGTTCATCTTCTACGTTAACACCGGCCTTATTGCTTTGTTTTTCGTGCTTTTTGGCTCCCGGTTTGTGCTTTCACCCGGACTGGGTTTGGACTTCGTTCTGCCGGTCATGCCGGCATCTTTGGCTGGGGCGGTTTCCACGGACGTGGTTGTTGCGATAAAGGGGCCTAACTTGGCCTTTGTAGATGGGCGAAAAGTCGATTTTTCGGGATTGCGAAGTCACCTTTCAAGCCTCGCCCAGACGGGCACGGGCATGCGTTTGCTTGTTCAGGCGGATGCCTCTTTAACCACGCGGGATCTCACCGAAATCTACGACATGGCCAGGTTGGCTGGGTTTGCTTCGGTGCTGATAGCGGCGGAGCCCGGCGCTGCTAAGTTTTGAGTCTCATGAGGGTTGAGTCCCGATTTCCCTGGGTTGCGGCAAGCGTGGTGGTGGCGCTCCTGTTGTTGGCCGTTGGAATGTCACTCCCGCTGCCTGATCTACCCCGAAGCGCCCAGCAGCGAGAGATTCTACCTAAATTGGGGCTAGCCCGAATTAACCTCGAAAATACAACTGAATTGTTGACTGAGAAGATTTTGGCCTATGATCCAGCCCCCCTTTTCATACCGACTTCGCAAAACAGCAATGAGCCCGAAATGGCGGCGAATAGCCTGCCGGGGGGCCGTGGGCCATTTGGTGATCTAGAGGTCCAGTTTTATCGTTCAGGGCCTAATTACTTTCAAGCGTCAGTGAACCCGCCGAGCGGGACGCACGAGGGTTTGGGGCGGATGGTTTTTGCGGATAGCTTGTTAGCCCTGGGACGAGCAGATGAAATGCACAAGAATTTGACGCAAAAAGCTTTAAGGTTTGAGGCCTTTAGAATTGATAATGGCAATTTGGTGCTTTCCCGGGAGTTTTCCGAGGTGGTGGAGCCGTCAGAGTTAGCTTGGCAGCCAATTGAACTCGTGGGGGTTGTTTCACGAACAGGCCTAGTTGGGGACCTGGTTGTAGCAGTGAGCTCTGGTTCAAACGAAATAGATGATAATTTTCGTTTCCTCCTCCAGAAGAATGTGCTGATTGAGAACCGGTTGCCTGTGGGTTTCTACACCTTTCGTATCGGTAGGTAACAGTGGCTTAAAAAAGATCCAGATTGCAGTTGACTGCCCATAGGTCGCTATCCAAGTTCCGCGTTCCCTTTTTAGTTTTTTGAACATTTTCCAGTTTGCCCAGATAGCTCAGTTGGTAGAGCACGTCCTTGGTAAGGACGAGGTCGCCGGTTCGAATCCGGTTCTGGGCTCCAGTTTATTCAAGAAAAACCACTTTCCGGCAAGACACTAAAATTCATCTCATTTCACCATGGCTAAAGGCACATTCGAGCGCAATAAACCCCACGTCAACGTCGGCACCATCGGCCACGTTGACCACGGAAAAACTACCACAACGACCGCCATCCTTGCAGTGCAAGCCCGCAAGGGCCTCGCTGAGGTCAAGACCTACGCGGACATCGCGAAGGGCGGAACTGTTCGTGACGCTTCTAAGATCGTTACGATCTCGGTTGCTCACGTCGAATACCAGACGGAAAAGCGCCATTATGCGCACGTCGATTGCCCCGGCCACGCTGACTTCGTGAAGAACATGATCACCGGTGCCGCCCAGATGGATGGCGCGATCTTGGTGGTTTCCGCCGCTGACGGCCCGATGCCCCAGACTCGTGAACACATCCTGCTCGCCCGTCAGGTGGGCGTTCCGAAGATTGTTGTTTGGCTCAATAAGGTGGACCTCATCGACGACCCCGAGCTGCTCGACCTCGTTGAGATGGAGATCCGCGAGCTCCTCTCCAAATATCAATTTGATGGCGACAACGCCACCATCGTCCGTGGTTCCGCCACCGCCGCGCTTGAAAACAAGCCCGAGGGTAACGCAGCCATCACCGCGCTGATGGATGCAATCGACGCCGACATCCCGGAGCCTGCCCGTGAGCACGACAAACCCTTCCTGATGTCTGTTGAAGACGTGTTCTCGATCACCGGCCGCGGCACCGTTGCCACCGGTCGTATCGAGCGCGGCGTGCTCAAGGTCAACGACCAGGTTGAGATCGTCGGACTCAAGGATACGGTTGTCTCCGTCGTCACCGGCATTGAAATGTTCCGCAAGCTCCTCGACTCCGGCCAAGCAGGCGACAACGTTGGTATCTTGCTCCGTGGTATCGACAAGGAGTCCATCGAGCGCGGTCAAGTGCTCGCAGCACCGAAGTCGATCAAGCCCCACAAGAAGGCCAAGGCTGAGATCTATGTTCTCTCCAAGGAAGAGGGCGGCCGCCACACGCCTTTCTTCAATGGTTACCGTCCCCAGTTCTACTTCCGCACCACGGACGTAACGGGCATCGTCAACCTCCCCAAGGGCATCGAAATGATCATGCCCGGTGATAACATTTCCGTCGAAATCGATCTGATCGTTCCGATCGCCATGGAAACCACCCAGCGCTTCGCGATCCGCGAAGGCGGTCGTACCATCGGTGCCGGTCGTATCACCGAGATCATCGAATAAGTCAGAAGACATTCTTTAGAAAACGCCCGCCGAGGCCTCGTTAAAGGGGCCTCGGCTGCGTCGTCTAAAAACAACCCACAGGCGTGTAGCTCAATTGGTAGAGTAGCGGTCTCCAAAACCGTTGGTTGGGGGTTCGATTCCCTCCGCGCCTGCCACTTTATATTCAATGAATAACCCGTTTCGAAGCACCCGCGTGTTCTTTGGTGAAATCGTCGACGAGCTCAAAAAAGCGACTTGGCCGACCAAAATCGAACTTCGCGACTCCACTATCGTGGTCATCTTTGCCGCAGTCCTACTCGGGTTATTCACAAGCATCAGCGACTTCGCCCTCTATCAGGTCGTCGATCTTTTTACTTCTTGGGTTAGTTAACCCGCTTTCCTTTTCCGTCCATGTCCACTGAAACGACCACGCCTCCCGGCGCCCAATGGTTCGCCCTACACACTTTATCCGGCCAGGAGAATAAGGTGAAGGCGTACATTGAGAAATTCAAAAAGGTCGAGGAGCTCGACGATTACATCTTCGATGTGCTCCTCCCCACGGAGGTTGTTTCTGAAGTCAAGGGTGGTAAAAAAAGCACCAAGACCCGCAAACTTTACCCGGGTTATGTGTTTATCCAGATGCGTCTGTTCGAAGACAAGCATTTGATCAACAAGCCGTGGTATTTCGTTAAGGAAGTCTCTGGAGTAATCAGCTTTGTCGGTGGCGAAAATCCTGCGGCGCTGCGTCAGTCCGAAATTGACGAAATCAAAGCGCGCATAGCGGAAGCCAACGGCAAGGAAGTGCCCAAGGTTTCTTACGAACTGGGCGAAGAGGTTAAGATTAACGACGGAGCTTTTGCCAACCTGACCGGTCGCATCGATGAAATCGATCCGGCCCGCGGCAAGCTCAAGATTTCCGTTTCCATTTTCGGCCGGTTCACCCCGGTCGAGCTCGAATACTGGCAGGTGCAACGTCTCACTGAGTGAGCCGACGCCCTCTTTGACACCGCCGACGTTCAGCACAACACGTCACTAAACACCCGCCGCTTCACTTACTCACATGGCCAAGAAGATCCAAGGTTACATTCGTCTCCAACTGCCCGCCGGCGCCGCTAATCCCGCGCCTCCCGTCGGTCCCGCCCTCGGCGCCCAAGGCGTCAACATCATGGCGTTCTGCAAAGAATTTAACGCTAAGACCAAGGACCAAAATGGGATGATCTTGCCCGTGGTCATCACCGTTTATTCCGACAAGAGCTTCACTTTCATCCTCAAATCTCCTCCTGCTTCGGTATTGCTGAAGAAGGCAGCGGGCATTGCTTCCGGTTCGGCCAAGTCAAACCTTGATAAGGTGGGCAAGGTTTCCACCAAGCAGCTGGCTGAAATCTGGAAGCTTAAGAAGGCCGATATGAACGCCAAGGACGAAGCCGCTGGCATCAAGATCATCGCCGGCACTGCCCGTAACATGGGCATCGAGATCGTCGACTAATTTCCCGTCAGCACACCAACCGCTCAACGTGGGAGCCCGAAAGGGCGTTCGTACCACAAGGAGTAATACATGCCCGCAAAACAAAGCAAACGCTACGTCAGCGCCGTAAAGAGCGCCGATCTCTCGAAAGGTTATCCTTTGGCTGAAGCCATGGAAATCCTTTCCAAGTTCCCCAAAGCCAAGTTCGACGAAACCGTCGAGCTTTCCATCCGTCTGGGTGTTGATGCCTCCCAAGGCGACCAGATGGTTCGCGGCACCACGCCTTTGCCCAATGGATCCGGTAAAAAGGTTCGCGTCATCGTTTTCACCGACAGCCCCGAGGTCGCCCTCAAGGCCGGTGCTGATGAAGCCGGCCTTGCCGAACTCATGAAGAAGGTCAGCGAAGGCTGGCTTGAATTCGATGTCGCCATTGCGACCACCGAAGCCATGAAGCAGGTTCGTACCCTAGCCCGTGTGCTCGGCCCTAAGGGCCTGATGCCCAATCCGAAGTCCGGCACCGTGACCGACGACATTGCCGCTGGCATCAAGGCCGTTAAGGCCGGTCGTGTTGAGTTCAAGATGGACAAGGCCGCAAACATCGGCGTCGGCATCGGTAAGCGCTCCTTCACCAACGCACAGTTGATCGAGAACGCCCAGGCGGTTCTCGAGGCAGTTTTCAAGGCCAAGCCGGTTTCCTTCAAGGGCAACTACATCAAGACCGTCGCCTTCTCGTCTTCGATGAGTCCGGGCGTTCGCGTCGCCTCAACCGAATACAGCAAATTCTAATCGGAACCCTACCCATGAGAGCCGAAAAACAATACCTGATCAGCGAGGTCGAGTCCCACCTTAAAAAGTCCGACTACGTCATCCTCGCCAATTTCTCGAAGGTCACCGTTTCCGATGTCGCCGAACTCCGTGCCAGCCTTGCCGCTGAAAACGCCGAGTTCCACGTCGTCAAGAACAGTTCCCTGCGTGTAGCCGCCAAGGCGCTGGGCCTGCCCGAGTTCGATGCTGCCTCTTTGGCTGGCCCTACGGCCATCCTCGTCGGCGGTAAGAATCCAGCTGGCGTGGCTAAAATCCTCAAGAAGTTCTTCGACACCAAGCAGAAGCTTGAAGTCAAAGTCGGCGTCTTGGAGAAAAAAGTGTTCTCCGCCAAGGAGCTCGCTGTCATTGCCGATCTGCCTCCCTTCAACGTCTTGCGCTCGCAGTTCCTCAGCCTACTTACTAGTAACGCTGCTTCGTTCGTGCGCGTGCTGGATGCCAAGGTCAAAAAAGAGCAGCCCGCAGCCTAATTCAGCCACAACCATTTTAAGAAGGTGCCTGTGAAAACACGCACCTTCGAGAAGCCAAAATCCAAAGAGTCCGCCTAGGAGATACGTCTCTTAAACGTGTTTCATTCTCGAAACCGCTAGTCTACTCAGGAACATACTACCATGAGCAATATCACCAAAGACCAAGTTATCGACTGGCTGTCCGCACAGACCGTTCTCGAGCTCGCCACCATCGTTAAGGACCTCGAGGCCAAGTGGGGCGTTTCCGCCGCTGCTGCTGTTGCCGCCGCACCTGCTGGTGGCGCTGCCGCCGCTGTCGTCGAAGAGAAGACCGAGTTTAATGTCGTCCTCGTTGAGGCCGGCGCGAACAAGATCGGCGTCATTAAGGAAGTCCGCGCCATCACCGGCCTGGGCCTTAAGGAAGCCAAGGACCTCGTCGAGGGTGCTCCTAAGGCTGTTAAAGAAGGTGCTTCCAAGGCTGACGCCGAGGACATCAAGAAGAAGCTCGAGGCAGCTGGCGCCAAGATCGAACTCAAGTAAGCACTTGGCGTTTAACGATCTAAATCGTCTTTCGTTTACGGGACAGGCCGTGCTTTGGCGCGGCCTGTCCTTTGCCTTTTTCGCTTTCGCTCTTTGTTTAGTGTTCTTTGCCACTAACCTTCCGTTAGTGTGCTTCTGATTTAACCGTGCTCACAAGCGCAGTTTCTCCGCCTCTTTTCTTTATTTAACCGGGATCACCCATGGCCGTTCGCAATCAATCCGACCGTATCAACTTCGGCAAACTTCGTGAAGTCATTGTTCCGCCGAACCTGATCGAAATCCAGATCACCTCCTATCTAGATTTCCTTCAAAAGGGCATCCCAGAGAAACAGCGCAAGCCCCAGGGCCTCGAGGCTGTTTTCCGCGAGGTTTTCCCGATTGAGTCATACGACGCCCGACTCAATCTAGAATACGTTTCCTACACACTTGGTGATTCCAAGAACACCGAAATCGAGTGTATTCGCGAGGGTATCACTTACTCGGTCCCCCTCTATGTGAAGCTGCGTCTTCGTGAGGAAGACTTCATCAAAGATGAAGAGATTTACATGGGCGAGATCCCCATGGTGACCGAGCGTGGCTCTTTCATCATCAACGGCGCCGAGCGCGTCGTGGTGTCCCAGTTGCACCGGTCGCCCGGCATCGCCTTCGAGGTTGCCCCGCACGCCAACGGCAAGCCACTGCATTCTTTCCGCATCATCCCAGACCGCGGCACTTGGCTCGAGGTCCAGTTCGACAACAACGATCTGCTTTACGTCTACCTTGATCGCCGCCGCCGTCGCCGTAAGTTCCTTATCACCACGCTACTGCGTGCCATAGGGTATAGCTCCGATATCGATATTCTGAATCTCTTTTACGAGATCAAGGACGTCAAGATCGCCAAGGCACTCGACCTAGAGAACGTCTCCACTTTGGTTCTGGTTGAGGATGCCATCGATGCCCAAAAGGGTGTCGTGCTAGCCCGCGCTTTTGAGCCCCTGACCAAGCAGATCGTTCGCACTTTTGAGAAACACGGCATTTCCAGCATCCGTGTTATTGATACCGCCTCAGACGAAGGCGCCATCATCCGCGCCCTCAAAAAGGACCCGACACGCAACGAAGAGGAAGCTTTGAAGGAAATTTATAAGCGTTTGCGTCCGGGCGAGCCCCCGACCACAGCAAACGCCAAGGCCCTGCTTAAGCGTCTGTTCTTCGATCCGAAGCGCTACGATCTCGGCCGTGTAGGTCGCTATAAGATCAACCAGAAGCTCGGTCTTAAGGTAGATCTTGAACAACGAATTCTTGAGTCGGCAGACATCACCTCAGCTACCAAGTACCTGGTTCGCCTCAAACGGGGTGAGGGTGTCGTGGATGATATCGATCATCTTGGTTCACGTCGTGTGCGAACCGTCGGGGAGCTTCTAGCGAATCAGTGCCGCGTGGGGCTGTCCCGCACCGAGCGTTTGGTGCGTGAGCGGATGACCATGTACGACCAGAGCGTCGACTCGATCACGCCCCAGAAGCTGATCAACCCGAAGGCATTGACCACGGTTATCCGTGACTTCTTCGCGCGTTCCCAGCTCTCGCAGTTCATGGACCAGATCAACCCCTTGGCCGAGGTCACGCACAAGCGTCGTCTCTCCGCACTCGGGCCGGGTGGTCTTAACCGTGAGCGTGCCGGCTTCGAAGTGCGTGACGTTCATCCGTCCCACTACGGTCGTATCTGCCCTATCGAGACGCCCGAAGGTCCGAACATCGGTCTGATCAACTCACTCTCCACCTACGCTCGAGTCAACGAGTTCGGTTTTATCGAAACTCCTTATCGCATAGTCAAGGACGGCAAAGTTTCCGACAAGATCGACTACCTCACCGCTGACCAGGAAGAGGCCAAGGTCATCGCTCAGGCGAATTCCGAACTCGACGACAAAAACCACTTCGTTGGTAAAGTCACCGTCCGTCAGGACGGCGAGTTCCTTGAGGTGCCAGCCAGCGAAGTCCATTATATGGACGTGTCGCCGAAACAGGTGATCTCGATCGCCGCCGGTATGATTCCTTTCCTTGAGCACGACGATGCTAATCGCGCGCTGATGGGAGCTAACATGCAACGCCAAGGCGTGCCCCTGCTCCAAGCCGAGTCACCCTTCGTTGGTACGGGCATTGAAGAGCGCGTCGCCCGCGACTCCAAGATAGTTGTCGTGGCTGAAGAGGCCGGTATCGTCGCCTTTGTTGATGCAAAGAGTATCGTTATCACCCGGGACGGCGAACTCCCGCGCAACTTCGAGAAGAATCCCAAGAGTGATCCGAAGAATGGCGTAACGGTTTATGAACTTCGTAAGTTCATGCGCTCTAACGCGAGCACTTGCTTCAATCAGAAGCCGGTCGTAGACAAAGGCCAGAAGGTAAAAGTGGGTGACATCATCGCTGACGGTCCCTCCACCGAAAAGGGTGAGATGGCCTTGGGTCGCAACGTACTTGTCGCGTTCATGCCTTGGAACGGGTACAACTTCGAAGACGCTATCCTCATCTCGGAAAAGGTGCTTAAGGAAGACATCTTTACCTCCATCCACATCCACGAGTTCGAGGTCGCGGCACGCGATACGAAGCTCGGGCCGGAGGAAATCACCCGCGATATCCCCAACGTGGGCGAAGAAGCCCTCAAGAATCTCGACCACAACGGTGTCATCCGGATCGGTGCTGAGGTTAAACCGGGCGACATCCTCGTAGGAAAGATTACGCCCAAGTCTGAAACCGAACTCGCCCCCGAGGAGAAACTCCTCCGCGCAATCTTCGGCGAGAAGGCTGCGGACGTTAAGGACACCTCGCTTGTTGTTCCTTCGGGTGAGTCCGGCATCGTTATGGATGTAAAGGTTTCCAGCCGCGTCGATTTTGAGAAGGAGAAGCTTTCTCCCTCCGATCGTCGCCGCCAAACCAAGCAGATCCAGGAAGACTATAAGACGCAGATGGACAAACTGCGCGAGGGGCTGACCGAGGCTCTGTCCAATATTCTCCTCGGTGAGAAAATCCCGCTCGATGTCATCAATGGGAACACCAACGAGATCATCATCCCGGCCAACCGCAAGATCACCAAAACGCTTCTGCGCAAGCTCGCTGCGGTTTCCAAGCACGTCGAGATCGATCCGTCCCCGGTCCGTATCAAGATCATGGAGATCATCGGCTCTTATCAGTCGAAGTTTGACGAGCTCGAGACCGACCGTGAGCGCAAGGTCAACAGTATCGAGGCCGGCGAAGACAACGGAAATGGCGCAATCAAGCAGGTTAAGGTCTATATCGCCACGAAGCAAAAGCTTGAAGTGGGTGACAAGATGGCCGGTCGACATGGTAACAAAGGTGTGGTCGCCAAGATCGTGCCCCAAGAAGACATGCCGTTCCTGCCGGATGGTACGCCGATTGAGATCTGCTTGAACCCGCTAGGCGTGCCCTCGCGTATGAATATCGGGCAGGTGCTCGAGACCCACCTCGGCTGGGCTTGTAAAAAGCTCGGCATGAAGATCGCGACCCCAGTGTTCGACGGTATCCCGGAGAAAAAAATCCGCGAATACCTCAAGGAGGCCAAACTCCCCACCACGGGTAAGAGCTCCTTGTTCGACGGTCGTACGGGTGAGAAGATCGATCAAGAGGTCGTGGTCGGGTACATCTACATGATGAAGTTGAACCATCTTGTTTCTCACAAGATCCATGCCCGCGCGGTTGGTCCTTACTCCCTTGTCACTCAGCAACCCTTGGGTGGCAAAGCCCAATACGGTGGCCAGCGCTTCGGCGAAATGGAGGTCTGGGCCCTCGAGGCTTACGGCGCAGCCCATACCCTGCAGGAATTGCTCACGGTCAAATCCGACGACGTGCAAGGCCGTACCAAGATCTACGAGTCACTCGTCAAGGGTGACAACACCCTCGTCGCAGGTACCCCTGAGTCCTTCAACGTGTTGATCAAGGAAATCCAATCACTCGGCCTCGACATCAAGCTCAACAAGCGCGACGCCTTCGGCGGTCTCACCGGATAATCCGGCTTACGTCACCATTTAACGATATTTTTGGTTTATAACTGACTATGAGCATTCAACCCAACGAAGTTGCTGCAGGCGCTCGCGAAGAAACTCGCGATGCTCTCGGCCTCGAAGCCACGCCGTTCGACTGCGTTTCCATAACCGTCTCTTCCCCAGAGACGATTCGCGCCTGGTCCAAGGGCGAGGTTAAGAACCCCGAGACCATCAATTATCGCACCTTCAAGCCCGAGCCGGGTGGTCTTTTTTGCCAAAAGATTTTCGGCCCGGTCCGCGATTATGAGTGCGCTTGCGGTAAGTATAAGCGCATCAAGTACAAGGACGTGGTTTGCGACCGTTGCGGCGTCGAGGTCACCATCTCCCGCGTCCGTCGTCAGCGCATGGGCCATATAGAGCTCGCTGTGCCGGTCTCCCACATTTGGTTCCTCAAATCGATGCCCAGCCGTCTCGGCTTGCTGCTCGATATGACTGCTCGTTCGCTCGAACGCGTCATTTATTATGAGAACTACATGGTGGTCGACCCGGGTAAAACCCCGCTCGAACTCAAGCAGTTACTCACTGACGTCGAGTACCGTCAGGCTCTCGAAGAGTACGGTGACGACTCCTTTGTCGCCAAAATGGGTGCAGAGGCCGTCCGCGACTGCTTGGTCAAGACCGACATGGAAGCTACCGTCGCCGAGCTCCAGGAGCAGATGCGCGCCACTAAATCTAAGCAGATTAAGAAGAAGCTTTCCAAGCGCCTCAAAGTGATCCAAGGCTTCATCCAGTCCCAGTCCCGCCCCGAGTGGATGGTGCTGGAAGTGCTGCCGGTGATCCCGCCCGACCTGCGCCCGTTGGTACCGCTCGAGGGCGGCCGTTTCGCCACCTCCGACCTCAACGACCTTTATCGCCGCGTCATCAATCGTAACAACCGGTTGCGTAACCTGATGCAGCTGAAAACGCCCGACGTTATCATCCATAACGAAAAGCGCATGCTGCAAGAGGCTGTTGACGCTCTCTTTGACAACGGTCGCCACGGCCGCCCGGTTACCGGCGCCGGCAACCGCCCCCTCAAGTCCCTCTCGGACATGCTCAAGGGGAAGCAGGGTCGTTTCCGTCAAAACTTGCTCGGCAAGCGCGTCGATTACTCCGGTCGTTCGGTCATCGTCATCGGTCCTGAGCTCAAGCTCAACCAGTGCGGTTTGCCTAAGAAGATGGCTCTCGTCCTCTTCGAACCGTTCATCATCCGTCGCCTCAAGGAACTTGGTTTCGTGCACACCGTCCGCGGTGCCCGCAAGATGATCGAGAAGAAGTCCCCTGAGGTCTGGGACATTCTGGAAGAGGTCACCAAGGGCCATCCGGTGCTGCTCAATCGTGCGCCCACCCTGCACCGTCTATCGATCCAGGCGTTCGAGCCCGTCCTCATCGAAGGCGACGCTATTCGCGTTCACCCCCTCGTCTGTACCGCTTACAACGCAGACTTCGACGGTGACCAGATGGCGGTGCATGTGCCCCTCTCGCTGGAGGCGGTCATGGAGTGCAAACTTCTCATGATGGCGACGAGCAACATCTTCTCGCCCTCTTCGGGCAAGCCGATTCTCACGCCCTCGCAGGACATCGTTCTGGGCGCCTATTACCTGACCATTGAGCCTCGCAAGAAGCCCGAAAAGGGGGCTCATGTGCCCCTGCTTTCTGGTCTTCAGGAAGTGCTGTTCGTTAAAGCCGACGGCGCCCTTAAGGTTCATGATTGGGTCGAGGTTCCTAATCCTGACCACGGTCGCGAGACCGTTTTTGGTAACTCCGAAAAGCGTACCATCCGCACCACCGTTGGTCGCGTCATCTTCAATCAGATCTGGCCCGCCGATCTCGGTTTTGTGAACTTCCCTGTCCCCAAGGGTAAGCTGGGCGACCTGATTCTTAATACCTATAAGGTAGCAGGCGGCGCGGTTACGGTTGAGACCCTCGACAAGCTCAAAGAACTTGGCTTCCAGTCCGCGATGTTCGCCGGTATTTCCATCGGTATCGATGACATGATCATCCCCGAGGACAAGAAGGAGATCGTTACGGATTCACGTTCCAAGATCACCGAAGTCGAAGCCCAATTCAACAAGGGCATCATCACCGACGGCGAGCGCTACAACAAGGTCGTAGATATCTGGACGGGTGCCACCGATAAGATCGCCAAAGCCGTGTTCTCCAAATTGGAGAACAACGACGGGCGTCCCGAAGTGAACCCGGTTTACATCATGATGGACTCCGGTGCCCGCGGTAACAAACAGCAGGTGCGCCAGCTGTGCGGAACCCGCGGTTTGATGGCCAAGCCATCCGGCGAAATCATTGAGCGCCCGATTCTTTCCTCGTTCCGTGAAGGTCTCACCGTGCTGGAATACTTCATCTCGACGCACGGCGCCCGTAAGGGTCTTGCCGACACCGCACTGAAGACCGCCGATGCCGGTTACCTAACCCGTAAATTGTGCGACGTTGCTATGGACGTGATCATCTCCGAAGGCGACACCGGTAGCCGCGACGGCATCTGGAAGAAGTCGATTTTCGAAGGTGACGACGAAATCGTTAACCTGCGTGAGCGTATCAGTGGCCGTTGTGCTTCCGATGACATCTTCAACCCGCTGAATCCTTCTGAGCTGCTCGTCGCTTCCGGCGATCTGATCAGCGAGGAAATGGCGTCCAAGATCGTTGAGTGTGGCATCGAGCGCGTGAAGATCATGTCGCCCCTCACTTCGATCAGCCCCAATGGCATCGATGCGAAGAGCTACGGTATCCATCCCGCTACCAACCTGCTGGCCAAGCTGGGTGACTCGGTCGGCATCATTGCCGCCCAGTCGATCGGCGAGCCCGGCACTCAGCTCACCATGCGTACGTTCCACATCGGTGGCGTCGCCTCCGGCGGATTCAAAACCCCTGAGGTCCGCGTGCGTAGCTCCGGTAAGGTTCGTTACAAGGGCCTGCGTCTCGTGGAAACCGCTGACGGCGCTGCCATCGTGCTGAACAAAACCGGCACGATTCAGATTTTGGACTCCGACGACCGCGAGTTGGAAAACTACAACATTGTGGTCGGTTCCTTCCTTCACGTCGGCGACGGCGAAAAGATCGAAAAGGGTGCAGTGCTCGCTCAGTGGGATCCTTATAACATCCCCGTGCTGTCCGAAAAGGGCGGTACGCTCGGCTTCAAGGACATGATTCCCGGCGTCACCGTGAAACGCGAACTCGACGAAGCGTCGGGCCGCATCGCCACGGTTGTTATCGAGCACAAAGAAGACCTGAATCCTCAGATCGAGGTTCTGGATGATGCCGGCAAGCCGATCGCCGCTTACTCCATTCCGGTCGGCGCGCAGATCGCGGTGCAAGAAGGCGACATCATCGCCCCAGGCTCGCTTCTCGCCAAGACCCCGCGTCAGGCCTCCAAAACCAAGGACATCACCGGCGGTCTCCCTCGCGTGGCCGAGCTGTTCGAAGCTCGCCGTCCGAAGGATGCAGCCGAGATGGCCCGCATCGACGGCGTCGTTTCGTTCGAAGGCACGCTGCGCGGCAAGCGCAAGCTGGTCGTTCGTAACGAAGATACCGCCCAGGAAGAGGAGCATTTGATCCCCACCGGCAAACACATCATCGTGCAACCTGGTGACGTGGTCCACAAGGGCCAGCACATCACCGAAGGCTCCGCCGACCCGCACGAGATCCTCGAAATCCTCGGACCGTCCGCGCTGTATGACTTCCTCATCAGCCAGGTGCAGGAGGTTTACCGCCTGCAGGGTGTGACGATTAACGACAAGCACATCGAGATCATCATCCGCCAGATGCTCCGCAAGGTCCGCATCACCGATCCGGGTGACAGCGAATACTTCTGGGGTGAGCAGGTTGATCGCGCTGCGTTCCTTTTGGGCAACAAGCGCCTGGAGGAAGCCGGTGGTAAGCCTGCCGAGGCTGAGCCGATCCTGCTCGGCATCACCAAGGCCTCGCTCGAGACCGAGTCGTTCATTTCGGCTGCGTCCTTCCAAGAGACCACCCGCGTGCTCACTGACGCCTCGACCCTCGGCAAGATCGACACGCTGAAGGGCTTCAAGGAAAACGTGATCATGGGTCACCTGATCCCGGCGGGCACCGGTCTGCCGATCTACAAGAATCTGCGCATCGTGCTGCCGTTTGGCGAGGAACTCCCCGCCGAGGAAGCCTTGGTTGATGTTGCACCTTGAGCCGTTCCTCGAGAACAGCTGACGTGTAAAACGAAGCCGCGAGTTAACTCCTCGCGGCTTTTTTGTGACTCGGTGGCAGCTAGTCTCCCCGAGTTCAGTTCAAGCCCACAGGAGGTGAGGGGGTACGCGCGCCAGGGTCGCCATCCTGACGTGGGACCCTGGCTCTTGAGCACGGAAATACTCTTGCGCTAGCCGCAGGGACTTTGGCCGCCCAATCCGTTGAGCGTTTTAACCCTCGGTGATGATTCCTTTAAGGTTAAGGTAGTCGGCCCTGAATAATTCATAAACACCTTACTAATAATTACTTGAGGTTTTTAGTGGGCCCTATTTTCCTGGCTAAGTTTAACCAAACCAACAAAAACTGGGAAAAGCGATGAAGCCAAAAGCCACCGTGCACC
>JBILBW010000177.1:0-4552 GCA_044353465.1 Rariglobus sp.
GAACGCACCCTATAGCCAGCCCAAGTAGCAATCGAATAGTCTTCATTATAGTACTTCAGGTGATCAGGAACCACTCCCTCTCAGCCTGTGCACTGGGTGTTAGACTGCGGCCTTCCTTGCCCGCTCAAGCACAAATAAATGGCACTGTTAAGGTGCAAGAGCCAGGTGGCCTTTACGAGCCGACAGATATTAGGTGGAAATGGTGGAATGAGATGAGTAAGAAGGACCCTAAATTTGAATGGAAGATGCCGCTCAATTTTTATGGCAAGGTCCTAGATGCGGAAAATCAGCCAGTCGTAGGCGCGGTGATTCAATTTACTTGGACCGATCTATCTCTGAGTGGATCATCACGCACAGAAGTTTCGAGTGATGGGTTAGGTCGGTTTGCCCTTATAGGTAAACAGGGGAAACGGTTGGTCGTTAACGATATTATTAAAGAAGGATACTATTTATCGAAAACCGAGAATGCGTTTTCTTTTGAATACGCAGCATTTTTTGAGGAAACGTATCATCAGCCCGACCCGAATAACCCCGTGATTTTTCGCATGCGAAAACAGGCTGAGGCCGAACCATTATTACACAGAGAAGGGGAAATCACTATAGGCATAGGACAGGCGGGCGTTATTCGTCTGGATAATCAAGCTACGGTCTCAGTGGAGTTGCTGGTTAACGGTGATCTTTCTGCTAAAAACTGGTCGGCACGGGTGAGCGTGCCGGGAGGTGGTATCCAGATCAGCACAGAAGAATTTGCCTTTGAAGCCCCTAGTGATGGTTACCAGCCCTCATTGGATATTGATATTAAAACCCCAAAGCCTGGAGACTGGGTCGGAATTTATGAAGGTGGCCAGTTTTATATAAAAACTGCAGATGGGAAATATGGTATAGTGAAATTACAAACCGTTCCCGGGAAAACCTTCATGCGATACACGTTTTCCGTGAATCCGAACCCCAAGAGCCGGAACCTAGAATTTGACCCCGCGAAGGTGATCAAGCCGACGCCGTAACGCGCTCGCACGTTCGCCTTGATCCGATCCAAGCGGCACGTCACGCGCCAGGACTCTGTCGCGGACTCCGCCGCCCTGTCACGCGCCCTGCTTCCTCCTCCGCTTACGCTCCGTCCGGTGGATAGCAACCCCGCCGGGAGCGGCATGTGGGGTGCAGTGTAATGCCGAAGGGGTCAGGCCGCTGATTGTTGAATTTTTGATTGAATGACGCCTGCTCAAAAACCTTGCTGCGCCTATGGCCAGAAAACTTCGCGTGCAGTTTCCGGGGGCACTTTACCATGTCGTCAATCGAGGTAATTACCGGAGGGATGTGTTTGAATCGGCCGGAGCAGCCCAGGCATTTGTCACCGCGCTGGAAGAGGCCACCCCGAAGTTCGGTTGGCGGGTGCATGCGTATGTGGTGATGCGCAATCACTACCACTTCGTGGTCGAAACGCCCAAGCCCAACCTGGTTGCAGGCATGCACTGGCTACAATCGACCCTCGCCACGCGCTTTAATCGACACCGCACCGAGCGCGGGCACCTGTTTCAGGGGCGGTATCATGCAGGGCTGATCGAAGATTTTCGCGTCCTAGAGCACGTGGTTGACTACGTGCACCTCAACCCGGTGCGCGCTGGCATCGTACCCGTCAGGAATGCAGCGCAGTTTCGCTGGAGCAGTCTTGGGCGACTTATACGCGGATCTCCTTTCACCGGACTGGTTGCTGTGGACTGGCTGCAGGCTCGCTTTGGGTTGGATGCGGCGGCGGCCTGGCCCCGGTATCTTGAGCATTTGGCCGAACTTTTCGGCAATCTCGAGGAACAAAAGCGGCTGGGCTGGGAGGGCTTTTCATGTGGGTGGGCTTTGGGTTCTGCGGAATGGAGCCGCGCCGTCGCCAAAGACCACACTCAACTCACCCTCTCGCCGGGCATCGAAGCCGCCGCCGCACGAGCTATGCGTGAGGCGGAATGGAATCACCAACTTGATGCCGCGCTTACCCTTCTCAAGCGTTCACGAGAGGACCTTATGACTGAACGCAAGGGGCGGCCCTGGAAGGTCAAGCTCGCCGTCCATCTCCAGCGTGATCACGGCGCCGCCGTCGCTTGGCTTGCGCATAAGCTCCACTTGGGCACCCCAAGCGCGGCGCGTAGCCTGATCTGCCGCTCTAAATCCATAGAAAATCAACAATCAGCGGCCTGACCCCTTGGCTCGAAAACCGGGCATCGAAGCCGCCGCCGCACGAGCTATGCGTGAGGCGGAATGGAATCACCAACTTGATGCCGCGCTTACTCTTCTCAAGCGTTCACGAGAGGACCTTATGACTGAACGCAAGGGGCGGCCCTGGAAGGTCAAGCTCGCCGTCCAGCTCCAGCGTGATCACGGCGCCGCCGTCGCTTGGCTTGCGCATAACCTCCACTTGGGCACCCCAAGCGCGGCGCGTAGCCTGATCTGCCGCTCTAAATCCATAGAAAATCAACAATCAGCGGCCTGACCCCTTGGCTCGAAAACTCTAAATCCATAGAAAATCAACAATCAGCGGCCTGACCCCTTGGCTCGAAAACGACCCCTTGGCTCGAAAAGTAGCGCTGGCGGGAAAGTACCACCGCCTTGATCGAATACCCGGCCAGCGGGGTGATCGTGAGCGCGCCGTGATGAAACGGCCGCTGCAGGTCGGTGGTCGTTTGCAGCGGCTCCTGGGCGGCGGGCATGCCCCGCCAGGTCGCTTGGGGCTCGTGCCCGTAAAACCAGGCGGCGAGCGCGAGGAGGGCAAATACCAGGAGTTTTTTCAGGTGAGCGACGGAGCGCAGGGTTCTCAGCCTGGTTCAGCCGAGAGCCGACTGGAAGCCTGCGCTACGGTTCGCAGCTGTGCGCGAAGTGTGGTGCGGCGCAAGGGACACAAAAAAGCCGCCCGGGGTGGGGCGGCTTTTGGCGCGGTTAGATTTTACCGGCTTTGCGCTTCGCGATCAGGTTGTAGAAGTCGTTGAACAACGGGTCGGCATCGTTCGGGCCGGGGGCGGCTTCGGGGTGGTATTGCACCGAAAACACCGGCAGCTCCTTGTGGCGCAGGCCCTCGACCGTGTTGTCGTTGAGGTTGATCTCGGTGACGATCGCCCCGCCCTTGGCCAGCGATAACGGATCGGTGGCGAAGCCGTGGTTTTGCGCGGTGATGGAGACCTTGCCCGTCTCGAGGTTTTTCACCGGCTGGTTGCCGCCGCGGTGGCCGAACTTGAGCTTGAAGGTGGTGCCGCCGAGCGCATGGGTGATCATCTGGTGGCCGAGGCAGATGCCGAAAATCGGATAGTGGGGCACCAGCGCGGTCACCGTGCGGTGGATGTAGCCGAGGGCGGAGGGATCGCCGGGGCCGTTGGAGAGGAAAACACCGTCGGGGGCGTGCTCTTTGATCTGTTCGGCGGTGGCGGTGGCGGGGAACACTTTTACGTCGAAGCCGTGGTTGATCAGCTTGCGGAAAATGGAGTGCTTGGCGCCGAAATCGAAGGCCGCCACGGTGAAGCGTTTGGCCGGGGTGTGGGGCAAGCCAAAGGTGGTGCCGGCGGGCACGTAGACGGCGTTGTGGTTGGCGGCGTCATCCGCGCGCCACAGGTAGGGCTCTTTGCAGGTGGTGTCCTTGACGTAGTCGCTGCCGGCCATGTCGTGCCAGGCCTTGGCCTTGGCCACCGCCTCGGCATCGGTCAGCGCGAGGGTCGACAGGCAGCACTTCATCGCGCCGTCGACGCGGAGCTTTTTGGTGAGGGCGCGGGTGTCGACCTCGCTGATGCCGGGAATGCCGTAGTTGCGCAGGTAGGCGTCGAGGGAGGACTGGCTGCGCCAGTTGCTCACGATCGGGGAGAGTTCGCGCACGACCAGGCCGCTGGCGCGGGGCACGCTGGCCTCGGTGTCCTCGTCGTTGACCCCGTAGTTGCCGATCATCGGCGCGGTCATGGTGACGATCTGGCCGAAATAGGAGGGATCGGTGATGATCTCCTGGTAGCCGGTCATGGAGGTGTTGAACACGCATTCACCCGAGATGGTGGCATCGGCGCCAAAGGCGCGGCCGCGGAACACGGAACCATCTTCGAGGGCGAGAACTGCAGGTTTGAACGAGGGCATTAAACAAGGACGAAAAGGCGTCGGGTCGCGCCTGCCAAGGGGTTTTTGAAAAAAAGCGGGTCGGGCCGGCGTGGTCGGGGTTAAGACCTCGTTGGCCAGCGGGTTGCAGGGGGCGCGGGGCGGGACGAAGGGGCTTCGCACGGCCTCGAGCGCACGCCGAAGGCCGCGGGCGAAACCGACGGCCAAGATTCAACGTCCACCCCGGGCGGGCGTTGGGTGTTGGGCCGTTGGGCATTTAAGGGGGGGCGTAAAGCGCGGGGCTTGAGCCGGTCGTGCGGGGGCGTTAGCGCTTGGCCATGCCTGAACTGCCGGAAGTGGAAACGACGTTGCGCGGGGTCGCCCCGTATTTGCTCGGTCAGCGAATCGCCGCGGTGACCGTGCGCGAGCGGCGGCTGCGCTGGCCGGTGCCGGAGTCGATCGATGGCTTGGCCGGGGTCACCATCGACAGCGCCCGTCGCCG
>JBILBW010000178.1:0-4520 GCA_044353465.1 Rariglobus sp.
GGCCGCATGCCCAACCGCCTGGTGATCGGCCTGCCCCTCTGGAACAAACTGCGCAACAACGCCAAAGTGATCGCCCGCTTCCCCGGTGCGGCCTCGATCGGTGTGAGCATGGCCCAGTTCAGCTCGTTGCTGCTCAACCCGAGCATCGACATCCGCGTCGGCATCTTGGCCCGAGACACGGCCAAACTCGGCCTGACCAAAGCCAACGTAAACATCGTCGGCCAGCAGTTGGTGATCTTCCACGCCAACGCCAGCCCCACGCTCTACGACCCCAGCTTCATGAAAACCTTCCGCCTGCGCCGAGGCGGTGTCGACGTCGTCCGCACCTACCGCGACGACGCCGCCCGCTCGGATATTCTGGCGGTGGACTGGAGCGAAGACATCCGCGTCACGTCCCCCGTCTGCGCCCGCAAACTCACTGCCAGCTAACGTCTCTTATATAGAGAGCGCGCCACGGGCGGCCGGTCCACAAAGACCGCCGCCCCTTTTTGCGCCCCGCCGCCAGCCGACCTCTGCCCCCTGCCCTCTGTCCTCTTCCGTCTCCGACTCCGCCATGCTCCCCGCCACCCTCTCCATCCTCCGCGACCCTGTACCGTATCACGGCGCGATTGGCTTTTTCGCCTTCACGACCCTCGAACGCCTCAACGCCTACGTCGGCCTCATGGTCGGCCTCGCGACCCTCGTTTACCTCTGCCTGCGCATCCGCCGTGAGATCCGCGACCGCAACGCCAAGCCCGCACCAGAAGACTAACCCCGCCCCCCCCCAGTTGACACCATGGCAACAACGTATGCCCTCCAAACTCCTCCGCATCCTCTCCTTCCTAGGCAAAGCCGCTGGCCTCGCCCTCACCATCGCTGGTCCCCTCTCCGGCACCCCCATCGGCCTGACGGTCTTTGCCGCCGCCTCCCTCCTCAAGGACGCCGTGAACCACTTCGGCGACCTCGCCGACGACGGCAAACCCAACGATTCGTTCAAACCCTGACGATTCCGCCACCGACTACCGGCCTCCGGCTCGCAGTCCCAAATCCTCCGTTCCTTTCGCCCCGGCCGCTACCCAGCGCCGGGTTTTTTTGTGCTTCATGCACACCCTATACAAATCAGCCTTTCTTCGTCTCACCTAAAACAGGTTCGCGGGCAGGCCGATGACGGTGTCGATGTGGCCGTCTTTAAGTAGCTTGGTGCGGATGCGTTCCTCGGCACCACCCCGGAATAGCACGCCGTGCGGCAGGATGTCGGAGAGGTAGCGCAGGAAGAGAAAGGCCAGCATGTAGTCGCGGAAATCGTCCGCCGCCATTGCGCCGCGCAGTTGATCGGCGATGGCCCACAGAGTTTTGCCGAGGCGTTGTTGGTCGGATGCGGTCATTGATTAAGTAAGGGGGGGGGCGTGGTTGCCGGAGCTGTTGCTGTCGCCGTAGCGGATTAAGCGGGGAAAAGTGCGGGGTTGAACGGATAGCGTGCGAGGAACTCGCGGAGAATCTTGCGGAAGTAGCCTTTGGTTTCCTCTCCCATGTCCTGCGGCTCATACAGCGAGTATTTGCCGTGGCTGAGGAGGTCGATGAAACGCTGATGCAGGATGCCGTCGGCGTCGTTGGTATCTCGTTTGATGCAGTTGGCGAAATGGCCGTAGCCGTGAAACAGGGCCGTCTTCTCCAGGATCGTGCGGAGCATGTTGAAGTGATACGTCTCGATCACATCGCCCTCGGCCACGCGGTGAAGTTGGGCCAGCGCGGCGACATGGTGAAACGCGGGGGTGTCGCCTTTTTGTTCTCGGATGTTGTAGCCACCGAGGAGGCGATTTCTGCTCAACACGTGTTGCGACGACTGTCGGACGTAGTGGTTTTTCAGCTCATAGTGCAGGACGTTGAAAAAAAGATTGTGGTGGGTCGATATGACCGTTTCGAGCGAGCGAGCCGATTCCCGGTAAACCTGCACCAGATGGTTGGCCACGACGATGGCGTTGTGCTCGTCGAGCGATGAAATCGGATCGTCGATGTAGATGTAGCGGACCCAGTCGTAGGCCTGGGCGCCGTCGAGGGTGAGTTGCACGATGGCGAGGAAGAAGCACCAGATGAAGATGTTTTCCTCGCCTCGTGAAATCTTGATGTCGTCCACCGTGACTGGCGCGCCGTCGTGATGAACCTCGCGGGAGAAACTCACCTCCCATTCGGTCGTATCGATGCGAAAATCGAAGTCGGCGTAGCGGTTCAGGAGCGGGCGGATGCGGTTATCCATCTCCATCTCGGCGAGGCCGGCGAAGAAGCGGGAGTCGCGGTTGATCTTGAGCACGCGCTCGCGGTCGTTGGTGAGGTCGTTGTCCCACGAGAACAGGTCTTCAGTGAAAGCGTTGAAATAGAGCGTGTTGCGCTCGTCACCGGTTTTGCCGATTTTTTTGAACTCGGTCGAAAGGCGAGTCTTTCCCGTGCCGTTGTAGGCGTAGAGCAGGATAAATTTCTTCGTCTGCAGCTCCGTCCGGAGGTGTTCGGCCAAGGTGGGAAGATCGGGAAACCAGGGCGCGTTCATGCTTCGAAACCAGCGAGGGATGGGAAGAGCTGTTGTAGGAGGCCTTGTTTGTGGGTCTGGAGGGCTTCGAGCTTTTGGGTTTGCGCGGCTATCAGCTCGTCGAGGCTACTCAGGCAATCGGCGATGCGGCGTTGCTCGCCCACGGGTGGAATCGGGATCTCCATTTGTTTCAGGTGACTTGGGCCGAAGTGCTTGATGCCGCCACCTACTGCGGCGGACTCCGCTTGCCGCGCGAAGTATGGGCATCCCAAGAAGACCTTTAGGTAGCCGAGATTCAGTCTTTCACTACTTGGCCTGAACCGGATAAGCCCGGTGTAGAAAACTGCGCCCTCGGCAGCTTCCGTGACCATCGCTGAAAGTCCGAACGTGGCGCTGGTTGAAATGATTAGGTCATTGATCGCTAATCGAAAGTGCGACCACTTCTGAGATACCTTTTCAGGATCTAGGTAGTTGCACCCACGGAGAGTGACACCGGATCCACTGACACCTGCGAGTCTGACGAGCGGTACCCCTTCTTCGCGGAAATCAACCGCCATGATTCCAGGGCCTTCTTGAAAAAAGGCGACCTCAGGTAAGCCAACAACAACCCATTCACCCTCATTTGCGAAGCGGAGGCGGGGGAGGGTTTCGCCTTCGCGAGGGAAGAGCTGCTGCATGAGCCCTTTTTTGTGGGCCTTGAGCGCGTCGAGTTTCTGGCCTTCGGCTCCGATCAGCTCGTCCAGCGTGCTCAGGCACTCCGCGATTTTTTGTTGTTCGACTCGTGTCGTTTTTCCGCCCGGCAGCGGCACAGGCAGAGCGAGCAGGTCGTCTTCGTCGATGCTCAGAGAGCCGTGGGCCCGTGCACCGACTTCAATGAACTTCCGCAACCACTGGCCATGCAGATTTCCGCGGAGTAGATAGTTTAGATATTGGGGAAGCGGTGAATCACCTTTGATGCAAAAACAGGTAAAGATGCTGTTCGGAACGGCAGCCAGTGCTTCTTGGCCGGGCTGGAGCTCGTTGACGTAGGCGGTAATGATCTCGCGTTCGTCGATGAACTTGGCGTCGGCCAGAATGAGGCCGATGAGCTCCTGTCGCGTCATGGTGCGCGGGCCGGGGGTCTGCTGCGAATAACGTTCGAGCAGGCCCATGATGTAGTCGTAATCAATCTCGGCGGAGGCGAAGAGGACGAACTCGAAGTCGAGCGCCTCGATGACGGGAGACGGGGCGTCGTCGCCTTTTTTGTCCTGGAGCTTTTTAAGCTCGTGGGCGGTGGAGAGGTAAACGCCGCGATAGGCGTTGAGGGTGTCGGGAGGGAGGGCCTCATCAATCGCGTCGCGATCCTCGTCGGGCAGGTCGGTGTATTGATCAAGCTGGGTCTTGAGGCGCTGGACATCTTTGAACGACTTCACGAACTGTGCGCGGGCATCGTCGCCGCGCAAGGCAGGCACGGACTCGGGGGCGGGCGGCAGGCCCTGCGATTCGAGAAAGGTATCGAGGACGGCGACGGCGTCCTTGAGTTTTTGTGCGACCTCCTTGGCGGACTCGACCAGCCAGATCTTGCGGGCGTCGGTGCCGGCTCCGAGGCCGGAGAACATGTTAATGGCCTCGTCGACGGCGGTCCGTTGGCCTCGGAAGTCGAGGATGTGGCCGTGGGGCTTGGTGTCGTTGAGGACGCGGTTGGTGCGGGAGAAGGCCTGAATAAGGCCGTGGTGTTTCAGGGTCTTGTCAACGTAGAGGGTGTTGAGGAATTTCGAGTCGAAGCCGGTGAGGAGCATGTCCACCACGAGGACGATATCGATCTTCTCGGCGCCGTGGCGGGGAAGGTCGGCGTTGGGGTAGCGCTGGTCTTTGATGCGCTGCTGGACGTCCTGGTAGTAGGCGTCGAACTCGGCGACGGAGTGATTAGTGCGGTAGCGAGTAAGCGGTTTGGTCGCTTCCGAGGACAGGAGCAAACGGCTTGCCGCAGGAAGCGACCAAACCGCGCCGGAGTCGTACTGCTGCGTGCTATTCCTTGGTT